>CAURJV010000030.1:0-58594 GCA_963524945.1 uncultured Clostridium sp. | reverse complement strand
CTTTTGTAACCACAAGGGTCATAATATGAAATGTTTCATTAGGAATTTGATGGTTTTGATTCTTAGATTAAAAGTTGTTCCAAGTATGCTAGTTCAAAAAGTGAGGATCGAAATTTTACATTTCGTTCTTCGAACTTTCTCTGTGAGCGCTCGCCTTTGAGGCTAGCATCTTGGGTGCAACTTGTGATCTTAGAATCATCCATCATAATTTCCTTAGAAACTGGAACAACAGCATAATCCTTATCTCGGCGAGCTATATGAATAAGTTCATATCTTAGTTGTGATATCTAACTTAAATATTTAACTTATTAGATAAGCCAATAATTACTTTTTCTTTTTTCCGCCCTTATATTTTAAAATTTCATTTTCTATTTCCTTAAAGAAACTTTTTACAGATTCCCCTTCATCAAGTATTAATACTTCAATAGCATCTTCTAAAGTTTCCATGGTATATATATGAAACTTTCCATTTCTAATATCATCTTCAACTTCATATCTTAGTATTAATTCATCAGCATTTGTACTTGGAATTAAAACGCCTTTTCCATCTGTTTTATCAATAATATTGCAAACTCTATGAAATCCTTCGATTTTTTCATTAACACCACCAATTGCCTGAATTTCTCCAAACTGATTTATAGATCCAGTAACAGCAATATTTTGTCTTATTGATCTCTTGCTTAAAGCTGATAGAATACAAATTATCTCTGCGACAGAAGCACTATCTCCTTCAAGCATTCCATAAGTTTGTTCAAAACTCAATTGAAAATCTACTGGCAATTTTTCATAAGGACTTATTAAATTACTTAATAATCCTCGCAGTATGCCAATCGATTTTTCATGGATGTTTCCACTCATTTTGCATTCTTTATGCACATCGATTATTCTTCCATCTCCTATATTTGATAAACATGTTATCCTCATAGGCTTACCAAAACTATAAGATCCATTTCCAACCACAGAAAGCCCATTAATTATTCCTGTTTTTCTTCCGTTCACTGTTATCAATATCTTTTTACTTTTATAATTATCCATTATATCTTCTAAAATCTTTTCATCTTCATATGCTACATCAATTATATCTTGCTTTTCTATATTTTTTCTTTTATCTTCTTTTGCATTATTATTAGATAAATGCAGTAACTTGTTTATATAATAATCATCTATAGATATTTTATTTCTTTGCCCTGCGACCCTAGCAAGGAATTTAATCATTTCCTTGAGAGCATCATCTGTTATATTCAATAAGTTATCTTTTTTTATCTTCTCTTTTATTAATCCTTCAATAGAATTTTTAGTAATCTCATTATATTTCAATTCAGTATCAGCTTCTATTCTAATTGGGAATATTTGTTTGAAATCTTCATCATTATCATATAATATCTGAAAACTCTCATAATCTCCTATTAAAATAACCTTCAAATTAATAGGAATTGATTCTGGCTTTAATCCTGCGATAGATATCATCTCTAAATAACTCTTCGTATAATTATAGTTTACTTTACCATGAATTAATGATTTTTTTAGGTAATAGTAACTTACACCACTACTTACTAACGAACTTAATCTTAGTATAAGACAGCCTTCATTAGCCTTTAGTAAACTACCAGCAGAAATCAATGATATATCTGTACTATATCCTCCATTATTATTTCTATATTCAATGGTACCAATCAAGTTTCCAATAGTAGGATCTTCCTCATAGATAACTCTCGGATGATCTATGCTGGAATTATCGACAATTACATTCACATTGTAATTAGAAAATGTATCCTTTAGATACTCTTCATCATCTTCCAAATTAATAGTATAGCACTCAACTACCCTTTCTTCTATATCATCATACATTTGAAGAAGATATTTATAAACATCGTCATGAGAAATAAATTGTAATAATAGATCATCCTTATGAGTCTGCATATTCTTTTTTATAAAATCTTTGTATATACTTTTAAGTTTCTTAATCGATTTTATTTCAATATCTTTTAATGTCTCTAGAATTTCTTCTGCTTCTTTTTTTAATTTTGATGCTTGTTTTTCGATACTTTCTTGAGTATTACTTTCGAGACTGTCATATTCATTTTGAGTCATCTCATTACCTTCATCTTTCAAAGGAATAAACACAAATCCTCCGCTAGTTGCTTTAACATCAAAATTCTTATTTTTGGCTGAATCCATAAGTTTTGTTATATAATTGTTCCTTTTTTCACTTATCTCTTCAATAATATCTTCCTTTTCATCATCTGAAGAACTGCTATAAAACTCTACTATGCATTCAAAGTATTTCTCTTTTATATCATCAATCATTTCTTTTAATATATTTCCTTTACCATTTGGTAAAAACAATGCAACAGGATTTAATTGTTCTTGTGATGTTACATAGCAAATATCTTTTGGTGCAGAAAGTTTTTCATATATATTTTCAACACACTCTATTAAATTCTCTAATTTCTCTTTTGAAAATGAATCTACGTAATATATATTGTATCCTTCTTTTTCAACACTCAAGCTCTTTTTAATTTTATTTAAAGTAGATGTAAATTCGGGTACCCTATTAATATTACTTTTTTTAATGTTATCTGTACAAGAAGTACAAAAAATAATTTCATTTGGAGTTAATTCTTTCTTCATATCTTATCCCACTTTGAAGCTATTATATACTTAATTAAAATATTTCAAAGCAGACCCCTCCCTAAATTGATAGTATATAATATTAATATTCTTTAAATAGCAAAATAGATATATTTTTTTATAAACTAAAACATAAATAAAAAAATGGTTGCTTAGATATTAATCTTAGCAGCCATCTTAAAAATATTAATTATATAAAATATATACACAACTTAC
This sequence comes from uncultured Clostridium sp., assembly GCA_963524945.1. Classification (GTDB taxonomy): domain Bacteria; phylum Bacillota; class Clostridia; order Clostridiales; family Clostridiaceae; genus Clostridium. The sequence continues at coordinate 55,747 of CAURJV010000030.1, read as the reverse complement.
ATTTCATTTAACATCCAAATAAAAAAATTTAACACTCCTGCATATACTAACCACGCCAAATAAGGAATCAATAAAAATGCCTTATTTCCAATCCTTTCATAAAACCTCTTTATAGTTAAAATTACAAAGATAATCAAAATAATAAGTTCTAAAAATGCTAACGCATAAAGCTTAAACCCAAAGAAAATTATAGTCCATAAAAAATTTAATAATAGTTGTATGGCGTAAACAAATATTGCAGAGCTTACATCTATATTCTCATATTTTAAAATATACACTTTATATGAGCATATTCCCATAATTATATAAAGTATGGTCCACACAATCGGAAAAACCATTGCAGGTGGTGAAAAAGGTGGCTTAATTAAGCTTTCATATATTGATCTCATATTAGGAACTAATAATGTTGAAAGCCCCCCTATTAAAAGTGGAATAATTATTGATACAAACAATGGAATAATTCTTATCTTTTTTTTATTCCCTGACTTTTCTGACATAAATTATACACCTCAAATTTAAGTAATTAGTTTAACATAACTAATTTAATATATGTTTATTTATGTAAAACTATGATTAATTGATAAAACTATTTATTCAAATTGTAATTATTTTTAGTCCCTCTAAATTTATTAAATTCATATCCACTTACTTTTTTCATTTCTTATTACGTTAATTCTACTCAATATATATATCCGAAAACTCTATATCTATCTTTTCTTCTAATAAATTTGTTTCCCAATCTTCATTATTGAATTTATCTTCATACGATTGCTCACCCATAGGCATAATTATTGTAAATTCATTTCCTCTATTATTTGATGTGAGCCGTATAGTTCCTTCTTGAAGTTCAACTAAGGCTTTAGTTAAAAATAACCCTAAACCGCTTCCTTCTTTTAGCCTATTAAAAGTTTTATTCAGTTTAGTGAATTTATCAAAAATATATGGAATGGTTTCTTTATCAATTTTCAAGCCATCATTTTTAACTTTTATAGCAACTTTGTTATCCATATCAAGCTCTACACTCACATTTATTTTTCCACCTTGCTTTCCATATTTAACAGAATTAGAAAGAATATTTAACATAATTCTCGTTATCATTTCCTTATCACACTTAACGTATATTTCTTCTTCCTGTGCATCAAATATCAGAGTATTATTTATTAATTTTATGTATTTATTAGATGCCATTGAAACCTCTTCTACAATGTTAACTATATTATGTATTTTTAAATTTGGAATTAGATATCCCTCTGAAATTTTATTAGCATCTATAAAATTATTAATCGTCCTTATAAGCCTTAAACAATTTTGTTTTATAATCTTCCTATTCTTATTTACTCCATCCATATTATTTTCATTGAAGTAAATTTGATTAACCTGCAATGCAGAAAATATAAGATTTATAGGCGTTTTTAATTCATGGGAAATATTGGAAAAGAATTCTTTTTTTATTTCATCTTCTTGCAAATATTCCTCAAGAATTTCTCTCATCTTTTTATTTTCTTTAATTTCACTTATATCATGTATGTAAAGAATCTTGCTTATTTCATCTATGGAAGCCAAAAATATTTCAACTTCGAAATTAGTATGTTTCATTTTTATGCATGGAATATAATTGCCCGCTCTCTTAATATCTTCAAGCGTTATATCAAAATACATTTTTATAAAATCATTTATTTCTATTCCTAAGATCTCATCATTAGTTATGTTTAAAGTTTTTAATGTCCTCTTATTTATGTGTCGAAGCCTATCTAAGTAAAATAGAAATACACCGCCATAAATAGAATCAATTAGCTCATTATTCCTATCTCCACTCTTTTGAATCATTATGCTTATTTCATTTAATATAGAGTTCCTTTTCCTTAATATAGAGTTAAGTTCTTTCTTTGTTTTAGTTGCATTTTCTATATTATTATTAATTTCTTTTAATGAACTATCCACTACTTTGCTTATTATATAATTATAAAATTTATATAAAGTGATACATTTAACAATTAATATAAATTCACAAACTTTCACATAACTCATATAAAGGCATATAAATCCCAAATAATTAAACACTATACAAAAAATATAAAATATTATTTGTCTAAATTCATTAATGGTAAATTCTTTTCTCTTAGATAAAGTATCTTCTGCTGTAGATATACACAAACCTATGCTTAACAAAACACTTATGGTAATGCTCCATATAAAAATTGATACTTCATAAGGATTATATATTCCATTTCCTCCATTGAATCCAACAACAAGCATTATAATAATTATTATTTCTGATATAAATATTACAAGACTCTTTCTATCATTATTTTTAACCACAAGTCCTATTTTTATTATGCAATATTCTAAAGTAGCATGCATGCTATAAAGGAGTATGAAGTAACTTTTAGGAATATCTTTAAATAACATTATTATCTCAGCAATATTTATAGCTAGTATCATAATAAGTATTAAATATATCACTTTAAATCTTTCTACCAAACCTTTACCTACAAACTTCCCCCTTATTATATATACATAAATAAACGCCAAAATCATAGATATTGCGATTATATTATTCAGTAGCAAATAAAAGTTAACATTATCAGTAAGAATAGCACATAAAATTATTAGTACTATCAAAAATGCATATTTCTGTATGTTTCTAAATTTTATATTTATTTTGTCTAATGCTAAGAAAACATTGTACATCTCTATATCCCTTTCCTAAATTCAATACTTACAGTTGTCCCTAAATTACTATTTCTTTTTATTTCGATTTTTCCGCCTTGTAGTTCAATTAATTGTTTTACTACAAAGAGTCCTATACCTGTCCCACTTTTTCGATCAGGATTGCAATTTCCTCCAATTGAATATCTATTAAACGCTTCGTATATAAACACCTCATCTATTCCAATTCCATTATCTTCTACAGATATATTCACTTTATCATCAAATTCGTTTACCACCACACATATTTGTCCACCATCTTTGGTAAATTTCACAGCATTAGAAACTAAATTCAGAATTATTCTATACATAAATTCACGATCAATATCCAAGTAACACTCTTCAGTATTAGTATCAAAAATTAAATCTATATTATTTAACTTGACGTATTCTACTAATGACATCACATTGTCCTCTATAACCTCAACTATGTTCATATTCTCTAATCTTGGCGTTAAGTAATGAGAATTTATCTTTGAATTATCTATTAAATTATTGGTTAATTTAATTAAAGAGATACAGTTTTGCTTAGATATATCATTGTATTTCTTTAAAATATCAAAGTCCTCTTTTTCAACATATATTTTTTCTACCTGCATTGCCGAATATATTACATTTATCGGTGTTTTCAAATCATGACTTATATTTGAAAGAAACTCTCTCCTAATACTTTCTTCAATTTTTTTATTCTCAACTTCTTTTCTTATCTCATCTACAAGAACTTTAGAAGTTCTATCTTTAATCAATAGCAATTTCCATGATAAATTCTCATAATAAGGCAAAAATTCTGCTTTTATAAATTTTTTTTGATTTCCTATATAAAGAATTGCATTATAATCATTATTTTCTGTATTATTATTTATAAAATCAATGTAATTGCTTATTTTTTTATTTATTATTTCTCTTTTTTTTGAGATTCCCGAAATCTTTAGAAATTGCTTATTCACAAATAATATTCTATCATTATCTGCATTCAGAATTATAATTGGATGAGGCATAAACCTAAATAATGTTGAATATAAATACTCTTTACTTTTTAACAAATTTATTGAACTCTCCAACTTAGTATTTCCTAATTCTATTTTATAATTTAGTTCATCTAATTCCCTATTTTTATCATTCAATGAACGTGATAAAGCCTTATATGGATCTTTAACCAACCTAGATATAATAAAATTCCAAAGCATTGTGAAGTTTGCAAAATGTATAATTTCAATTAATACGCCTTCTATATAGTGGCTATCATTAAATGCATATATATTTACTAAAAATATCAGAACCGTTGAAGATATGCAAACTTTTATGAGACTCCATCCATGTTCCCTTAAGTAGTTTGATTTTTTTAAATTCATAACTATTTTTATAAATGCTGGTATTTCAATAACCGTATATATAATTTTCACAAAAAATACAGTCAAATTACAAAAATGACTGAGTAAAGTACATGTAATTATTAAAATTAATATTCCGTAACTTTCTATCTTTAATTTTCTTCTTTCCAAATAATATTCCGTTAATACATAACTAGCAAAAGTTTCTATTAATAATATACTCTCCCTGCTTAAATTTATATAATTTTTAATTTCCATTAAATTATTTGCATCATAAATTTTCATTATAAACCCAAAGGCTGATATAAAAATCATTAGTGAAAAAAATATTATTACTATCTTGGAGACATATCTCTTGTAAAATCTTCTCGCTTGCTTTAATAATACAAATAAAATTATACTTAGAGTTATGTAATAAATTCTAAAAATTAAAGGTATATGTACACTAGCATCATTAACAATAAATTTTAATATAAAATATAAAAATATACTTGCCATATAAATATATATGATTATAGATTTACTCATAACAAAATCATTTGATATTCTTTTATACTTTTCCATTTTTCCCCCTATTTTATGAAACTATAAACTTATTATATCATTTTCTTCTATTATGCCACCTTACTTTTATAAATAAATGTATACAATTAATTTTTTACAGAAAAAAATAGCCAGCAATCAGTTTTGTTGACTATTTATTCCAATTAATAATAATTTTATTTTAGCAACTATTAATGTCTCAATATTCCACTCTTCTTTAGTTTTTCCATAAAATTAGCTGTAATACTGTTCATAAATCCTTTTAATAATATTCCAGCAATTAATGAAACAAACATATATATAGACAAAACTGCTATATCTTTAAGCAATATTGAATACACTATTCCCGCCATAATCTGTCTCATACCACTAATTGCATATGTGAAAGGCAAAAAAGGAAACAATTTTTGGAAAAATACTGGTGCAACTTCAATCGGAAAATTACCACTTGCCCCTGCCATCTGAAGTACTAATATTATAACAATTGCGGCTTTCCCTACATCATCTAGTATACTTGCTGCAGTATATATAACAATTACAAATATAATGCTTACCAATATACTATAAAAAATATACATTATAGGATGAACTGCATAAACCTTTAGCATAATTAAGCTACCTATACTTGCAACTAATGCTTGGCATACTCCAACTGTCAAAAATAATAATAGTTTTCCTAAATACATTTCATGTGGTTTAATTTTTGTTCCATCCTCAAATTTAGGTGCTTCCAGCGATAATAAAGCCGATGCCAACAATCCCCCAACCCATAAGCAAAGTACGGTATAAAATGGAGTCGTAGCTGTACCGTAATTAGGCCATGGAAATAATCTATTATCTTCTATTTCAACTGGGCTAGCTACAAAATCACTTTGATTTTTCCAATTGCTTGTCATCATGTCCAATAACTCGTCAATTTTATCTTCTTCATCCATGTCCTTGATTTTCTCTGCCAATTCATGAATCTTATTCTTAGCATCTGGTAACTTGCTTTTTAAACTAGTTAATTCATCGTTAGTTAAATTGGTAGCATCCTGTGAAACACTTAGCAATTTTTCTACTTCTGGTAATGTATTTCTACCTTCATTAATAATAGATAAGCTATCATCTAAAACATTTCTAGTTGAATTAATACTCTTTTCTACTCCTGGGACAATTTGTGAATCATAGTTGTCTGTAATATTTGCCACCAAACTATGTACTTCATCTACAACTTCTATAATATCCTTAAGTGTTTGAACATTTAATCCATCATTATCTATTTTCTTAACTTCTTCATCCGATTTATCAGCTACTATTTGTAATTTATCTTCAATTGTATCTAGCTTATCAATATTATCTGAAATCACTTTACTTATATCTTTCAAATCATCTTGCATATCTTTTACTGAATTTAATTGTTTATCTAGCTTGTCTGTTATTAATTTTATAGAATCAACATTAGAAGCATTATCACCAAATGAAGGTATTTTGATTTCTATATCACTTAATTTATCAATAAGCTTCTTTATATTTCTAAGTTTATATTTAACATTATTAATCATCTCTTCTGTTGCAATAGCAGAATCCCTTACATTTATTAACACCTTTTTAGATACTTCTGGTAATACATTCTCATCTAGATTTTTAAGTTCTACACTCGAATTATCGAGTACATTTTCTGATTTTATTAAGTCCTGCTTTACTGTTGGAGAAATATCTGATAGTTTTCCTTGAGTATCATCTAAAACCGATTTACTATTATTTAAAAAATCACTTGATGAATCAATTGCATTAGATATTGTTGGAAGCATATCATTAGTTTTAGTTAACACATTTTTCAAATTAACTGTTCCGTTGCTTGCATCATCTAAAAGCGTTTCGATTTCTGACACATTATCATCTAACTCATATATATTATCAACTATTTTTCTAAGCTTAGGTCTATTGTCTTGTATATCAACTCCTCTTTCGTTACATATCCTAAACAATATTCCTGAGACTGTCTTAATTACATTTTCGTCTAACTCATTTTTTACTGTTTTTATACCTGAATCTGTCATTTTAGGAGCAATCGCATTTTTCTTTTCATTTACTGTGTATATTAACTTTGGTTTATCAATATTTTTTTCCAGCAATGTTGTAATGTCTTCAGAAAAGTTTTCTGGAATTTCAATTGTTGCATAATACTTTTCTAGTAGCAAACCTTTCTCTGCATTTTCCTTATCTGTAAAAACCCATCCTAATTTATCATTTTCCTTAAGTTTATCAACTAAATCTTCTCCTAAATTTATATTCTTTTCCTTAAATACAGTCCCTTTATCCTCATTAATAATAGCAATCTTAATTCCAGCTGTATTGGAATAAGGGTCCCATGAAGCTTTTATATTTATCAATGAGTACATAGATGGAATAATTATCATTACCATAATCATAAGTCTTGCTACCCAGTTAGTACGTATTTTATTAATATCTCTTTTATATATTCTAAATATATTCTTCATAATTAATTCCCCTAGTATTGCAATATAGATTATTTTAACTACTCATTATTGAACTTTCTTTTAATTTTTCAACAATATTTATTCTTTTTGCATTTATCGGTTCTTTAGCCAGAACTCCAATAATAATTGATCCTATCATAAACATAAATAATATAATGCTATCTTTAAATAATATTGAATATATGACTCCCGCCATAACTTGTCTAACTCCACTTATTGCATAAGTAAATGGAAGAAATGGAAATAGCTTTTGATATCCTAATGGATTAACTTCTATTGGGAAATTACCACTAGTACCAGCAACCTGTATAACAAGCAATACTACGCCTATGACTATTCCTCCATACCCAAAAAGACTAACAGCTGTGTAAATTATGCAGTTAAATACAACACTTATAAATATACAATAGAAGACAAACATTGCTGGATGAACTGCATAAGAATGCAGTATAAATAATGCCCCTAGGCTAGCAACTAAAGCCTGGCCTATTCCTATAAATAAAAATAATGTTAATCTACCAAAATACTTCTCGTACTTGTTTAATTCTTTATCATTTTCTATGGAATGTGACTCTGTTCCAATTAGGACTGATAATACATATCCACCAATCCATAAGCAAAGAACTGTATAAAATGGTGTTACTGTAGATCCATAATTAGGCCATGGGAATAATCTATTATCCTGAATTTCTACAGGACTAGATAGAAAATCACTTTGAGCGTTCCAATCATTTGTTATCATATCTAATAATTCATCAATATCTTTCTTGTTATCTATTTTCTTTAGTCTCTGAGCAAGCTCATGTACATTATCTCTTATATCTGGGAACTTTTCTTTTAATTTTTTTAATTCATCATTAGATAAATCTGCTGTATTCTTGAAAGTATTCAACATCTCTTGAACATCTGGCAAAGTTTTTTTTCCTTGAGCCGATAAGTTTAACCCAGTATCAATTATCTCGCTCATTGAGTCAAACCCTTTATTAATTGTTGGTACAATTTCTGAATCATAATTATCTGTTATATCAGAAACTAAATTATGCAAATCATCTAATACCTTTCTAGTATCTGTAAGATCCTGCGTGTCCAATATTTTATCTCCACTATTTAATTTATCAATATCTTTATTAATTCTATCAATTAATTTATCAAGATTATTATCTATATTATTTAATCTATCTATAATTTTAGAGATTGTCCTACTTTCTTGCTTTAACAAATCTCTTTGATTTTCAATTACATCTGCTTGTTCATCAAAAACTTGCTGAAGCTTTTTTATTTCATCATAGCTTTGTAGTGAGTTGTCAATTGAATGTTTAGGAATTTCTATTTCGCTAATCTTATCAATAGCTTTTTTTATGTTCTTCAACCTAGATTTAGCATCGCTAGCACTAGTCCTAATTGCTTTAGACGTATCTAATATCTGTGACAATGCTTTTTTTTCTACTTCTGGTGATATATTTTCATCAATATTTTTAAGCTCTGTCCCTATAATATCGAGCGTATTTTCACATTCAATAAGGTCTTCTTTAACTTTTGGAGATTCATTTTGCAAATCTCCTTGTGTTTCATTTAGAAAACTTTGTGTATCATTTAAAAACTCAGAAGTTTCATCAATAGTATCTACTGCAGTTGGTATAAGTTCATTGGTTTTTATCATTAACTCAGAAGCACTTATTGTTCCATTAATTGATTCATCTAGCATTTTCTCAAGTTCTGGCATATTATCATCTAATTTATATACTGAATCTATTATATTTCTAAGCTCAGATCTGTTATTTTGTATATCTATACCAATCTCATCACATAATCTGAACATTATTCCAGATATACTCTTTGTTATATTCTCATCTAATTGAGTTTTGACACTTTTTACACCTGCATCAGTTATTTTAGATGCAATGACATTTTTCTTCTCATTGACAGTATATATTAGCTTAGGTTTTGTAACATCTTTCTTAACTATGGTTGTAACATCCTCTGAAAAATCTTGTGGTATTTCAATCATTGCATAATACTTTTCATTTGTTAAACCATCCTTTGCAGTTTCTTTATCTACAAATACCCATCCTAATTGATCATTTTCCTTAAGCTTATCAACTAATTCATCGCCTAAATTTATACTATGTTCTTTGTATACCGTTCCCTTATCTTCATTAACAATTGCAACTTCTATTCCATTCGTATTAGAATATGGATCCCAGGATGCCTCAATATTTATTAATGAATATAAAGATGGTATTATCATTAAAACTACTACAACAAGTGCTGCCGCCCAGTTAGTAAATATATTCTTAATATCCCTTTTGAAAATATTTATTATATTCTTCATATTCAATGCTCCTGTCAGAAAATATTTCTTTGTATAAATTATATCATATAAAAATGACCAAAAGTCATTTTTTCTTCAATAATTATTTCCCGTACTTGAAACTTCATTTCCACTTTTGATAAAATAACTATTATACATTTACCTATTCAATTAAAATGAAATGTATGATAATTTTATTTAACAAACAATCCTTTTTAAAATCTAATTTTAACTGTTCATTTATAATATTTTTTATATTTAATAAAGAAATGTCCTTAGCGATTAAGCTAAGGACTATAAAATTACTAATAGTTAACTAATGTTTATCTCTGCCTTCTATGTATTAGAAATTAAAATTAGCAATTACTTTTATTAAAATTTAAATGTAGATATTTTTTTAATTAATTTACTTGTACTCTCTTTAGATTCATTTATATTTAATATTATTTTATTAGTTTTCTCATTAATTTCAACTACCTTTTCTGCTATTTCAGTAGTTCCTTCTGCTCCATCTGTGGAAGCTTCTGCAACTTGATCTATTGTTTTTAAAATATCCTGTATAGATGCTAAAAGTTCCTCTGAAGTTGAACTAAAGTCCGAAACTAAACTATTAACAAATTCTGCATCCTTGCTATATTTATCTGCTACTTCCATCATAGATTTATAATCATTATCTACGTTATTTGAAATAAATTTCAAAAGCTTACTTGAATTGCTTGATAAATCACCTACAGATTCTGTAACTTTATCAGTAACATTCTTTATTTCAGTAACTACATTCTTAGATTCTTCTGCAAGTTTTCTTACCTCTTCTGCAACAACTGCAAATCCTTTTCCTGCATCCCCTGCTCTAGCAGCTTCAATAGCAGCATTCAATGCCAACAAATCTGTTTGTGCGGCAATCTCGATTATAGATTCAGATAATATACTAATTCTAGCTACAATATGAGAGTTTTCAATAGCTTTTTCAAGACCTTCTTTTGTCTCTAAAAATATCGCCTTAGCTTTTTCTTGTGACTCCATTGTATTTTTCTTAACAGCATCTGCACTCTTTTGTATTCCTTCAACTGATATTAATCCATCTTGAATTTTTTCCGATATTCCCTCCACAGCTTTTTCAATTTCATGAGATGTTGCTAACATCTCCTCTGATGATGCAGCTGTTTCTTCCATTCCCGCAGCAATACTCTCTGTACTACTTGAAACCTCTTCTATTGTACTTGATAGATCATCTATCTTACTATTTATATCATTATTTATATGTATAACATTTTCAGTACTCTCATTTACTTCACTAATTATTAATCTTAAGTTTGATATAAATTTATTCAAGCTATTTGCAAGTCCAGCAATTTCATCTTTAGATTTAACTTTAATTTCTTGAGTTAAATCTCCACCTTTTTCTGCAAGTGCATCTAACTCATTCTTTAAATTTTTTAGTGATGCTACTATTCCTTTAATAATCATAAATGAAATAATTATTGAAAGAATAATTAATACTGAAATAATTATTATAGATATATTCTTTACTTTTTGGTATATATCACTACCCTGCTTAGAAAAATTCGCTCCCATTTCTTGATTATACTTAGACAATTCAGTCAATGATTCTGATGCTGAATTAAAATATTCCTTTGCTTCCCCATTCATAATTTCCATAGCTTCATCAGTTTTTAAATCTCTGCTCAAGCTTATAACTTTCTCATGTACCTTCAAATATTGATTCCAATCATTTTTAGCCGTCTCAAATAATTGCTTATCTTTATCATCATAGAATGTTTTTTCATATTCTTGCATATTGCTTTGGATTTCACTATTCTTCGCTTCCATATCTTTTTCTTTTTGAGCCATTTCATTTTTGTCAGTTGAGATTATATGTTCGTATTCCATTATTCTAAAATCAGATGTCTTCGTATTTATATTCCCTGATTGAATTAATCCCGGAATTAATTCTGTAGACATATTAGCTGAAACTGTATTGATCACGCTTAAGTTATTAATTGAATACAAACTTAAAAGAACCATTGAAATAATAAGCATAGATATAAGTGATACTAATTTACCTTTAATCGATTTAAACATTAAAACCCTCTCCCCCTTTAATTACATAATAAATATTCAATAAATTTATATTTTATAAATACTTATTCGATATTCTTTTACAAAAACCTTTTTAATTTCATTAAAATTTGTTTTTCAACTATGATTGCAATAATTATATTGTCGTTTCCTTAATTAGCATTAAAAACTTTCTCGAATTTAATTCTATTATTTGTAACTTTAGAGATTTAATTAATCATAGTAATCATATCATAAACACTTATGAGATTTTAAAATAGAAAATGCCTTACGTATCTATATACATTTTTTCAAAAAAATAACACACGTTTAGCTATTTTTCATAACTAAACGTGTGTTATATACAAGTCCTGCGCTAAACTCCTATAATAGGAAAATCAGCGAATTTCATTCAAATTTTGGTGCAGGTGACGGGACTTGAACCCGTACGTCCATGTGAACACTACCCCCTCAAGATAGCGTGTCTGCCATTCCACCACACCTGCAAATATAAATTACTCATTTAATGATAATCTATTCTTATTTAAAATTCAAGTAATTTTCATAAAATATTTAAGTTAATTATTAGGCAGAGACTAATAATTAACTTAAAAAATGTACATTTAGGAAGCTTTTCATAAGATCAACTACCTTATCTGCCTCAAAATAATCGTCTTTTTTATCATAAAGATATTGATATATATGATAATATGTGTTTACCTTATCAACATATTTTTTTGTTTCTCCAAAAGGTATATAATCTACACTTTTTCCATCTGAAGAGTATTTTCTATTATCAAGCCATGATTGCACATTAGTTGGTCCTGCATTATATGCTGCAATTGTTAAATCCATATCTTTATCAAAAGTATCATTCAAACGCCTAAGATACCAGCATCCCATTTTAATATTATATTCTTCATTATATAGGTCTTCTTTAGAGAATGTATTATATCCCATTTCTTTCGCTGCCCATTGTCCAGTATCAACCGTTATTTGCATAAGACCTACAGCATTTTTATGTGAATGCGCATCGTCATCAAACTTACTTTCAGTTTTTATAACTGCTAGTACTAGCAATGGATCTAGATTATACTGTGAACTGTACATGTCAACATACTGCTGGTACTTATAAGGAAAAAACTTTTCTTTTATAATATATCTCGAACCTATGCCAATTGATGCTACGATTACTACTAAGAATACTATTGCACAAAAGGTTTTTCTTAGAAACTTCATTATATTCTCCTTACTTAGCATATTAGTTTTATAAAATCAATAAAATCATAAACTTGCTTCTGTAATTCAATTAAATCAGTATTATTGTCAATAATAATATTCGCAAACTCTTTCTTTTCTTCCATAGACATTTGAGAATTTATTCTACTAACAGTTTCAACTTTAGTTAATTTATCTCTATTCATAACTCTTTGAATTTGAACTGAATTATCAGCATATACAAGTGCAATATAATCCATTTCCTCATGCATATTATTTTCAATTAAAGTAGGAGCATCTATTATTACTATTTTTTCATTCTTTTGTTCGTACAATTTTATCTTTTCTTCAATTGATTGTTTAATATACGGCATAATTATACTTTCATATTTTATTCTTTGTTTAGGAAATCTGAATATGTGGTTTCCAAATTCTTTCCTTCTAAATTCACCTCTCCAGTCAAAGAAACCTGCTCCAAATTGTGCACGAACCATTTCTAGTATCTTTGGATTATTTTCAAGTACTTCTTTAGCTATAGCATCTGCATCTATGATTCTTAGTCCTTCTTTACTTAAAATATTTGATACAGTACTTTTTCCGGTGCCTATCCCACCTGTTAAACCAATTTTAACCATTTTATAAAAACCACCTTTTTTAATTCCACAATACATTATTTGGCTTCATACCATGTATCTCCAAAATTAACATCCACATCAAGTGCTACTTTTAACTTAATTGCATTCTCCATTTCATAAGCAACTAAATTTTTAACTTCTTCAAATTCATCTTTTTTTACATTTAAAATAAGTTCATCGTGTACTTGAAGGATTAATTCACTTTTTAATTCTTTTTCATTTAATCTGTTATAAACATTTACCATTGCAAGCTTTATTATATCAGCTGCACTTCCTTGAATTGGTGCATTCATTGCCAATCTATCACCTAAAGCCTTAACTATCTTATTGGAAGATTTTATCTCAGGAATAAATCTTCTTCTATTTAAAATTGTTAATGCATATCCCTTTTCTTTAGCTTCCTCAACAACATTTTCCAGATATTCTTTTATCTTAGGATATCTTTCTAAATATATAGATATGTATTCTTCTGCTTCTTTCTTTGTAATCTTTAAATCTTCCGCAAGACTAAATGCACTTATTCCATACACTATTCCAAAATTAACTGCTTTTGCTCTACTTCTCATAAGTGAAGTAACTTCTCCTATCGGAACTTTAAATACTTCTGAAGCTGTTTTTGTATGAATATCACTATGATGTTCAAATGCACTTATCATATTTTCATCTCCAGCAATATGAGCTAAGACCCTTAATTCTATTTGAGAATAATCGCATGAAACTAGTATATCAGTTTCTTCCATTGGTATGAATACCTTTCTTATTTCTCTTCCCATTTCATATTTTATAGGAATATTCTGCAAGTTAGGTTCAGTACTAGACAGCCTTCCCGTTGTAGTTACAGTTTGATTAAAGTTAGAGTGAATACGTCCATCTTCATCAACTACATTTTTTAAGCCTTCCACATACGTAGAATTTATCTTTGTAATTTGCCTATAATACATTATCTTAGGTATTATATCATGCTTATTCATTAGCTTTTCTAAAACTTCTTGGTTAGTTGAATATCCTGTTTTTGTTTTCTTAATTACTGGCAAATCCAATTTTTCAAATAATATTTTACCTAATTGCTTAGGAGAACTAATGTTAAATTCTTCATCTGCCAAACTATATATTTCTTTTTGTGTATTATCAATTTCTTTTTTAAACTTAACTTGTAATTCATCTAACATACCTTGATTTATGTTAAATCCAATGCTCTCCATAGATGAAAGCACGTAAATCAATGGATGCTCAACTTCATAATAAAGTTTATCCATATTTTCTTCATGAAGATTTTCTTTTAGCTTTTCATATATCACCGGTAAGTAACTACAAAGAATTCCCTTTATATTACTATCTTCACTATTGGGATTCTCTCCAATATAATGATTGATAAGCTCTAAAATTTCATATTTACTCTTTGATGAATCAATTAAATAGGCTGCTATTGCAGTATCAAAATCAAATCCTTTTATTTCAATTTTATTTTTATTCAAAAATGTAACGAAGTTTTTCCCATCGTGAATAACCTTTTTAACATTCTCGTCTTCCATAATATTTTTTAAAAATTCTAAAGCTTCTTCACTATCTTTAGAATTTATGTCTTTGAAATTTATAATAGTACCTTTATTTTCTTCCCCCAATATTAAATATTCAAGTTCTAGTTTAGAATATCTAGATGCATCTATTAAAGTATAATCTATATAAATTCTATTTCTCTTCTCTGAAAATAATGCTTTCATATCTTCAATTGTACTTATGTTTCTTACTTCAATATTAGATTCTTCATGAATTGTATCATCATTAAATTTAGGTAGTATTGACTTCATCTCAAGTTTAATGAGCATCTTTTTAATTTCTAATACATTCTCTTTATTATTAGAATTTATGTCTTCTAAATTTAATTCAATTGGAACCTCTCTCATAATTGTAGCTAGTTTCTTAGAAAATATTGCTTGTTCAACATTATTTTCCAAATTTTCCTTAAGCTTTTTCCCAGAAATTTTATCTATATTCTTAATAACTTCTTCAACAGATCCATATTCCTTTATAAGCTTAAAAGCAGTCTTTTCTCCCACTCCTGGAACACCTGGTATATTATCTGACTTATCTCCCATTAATCCTTTTACATCTATAAATTGCTCTGGAGTCACTTCAAATTCATCCATAAAGCTTTCTTTATCATAAACAGCAGTTTCACTAACACCTTTTTTAGTAATTATAATTTTAGTTTTTTCTGATGCTAGTTGAAGTGCATCACGATCTCCTGTAACTACAAATACTTCTGTATTATTGTCCTCAGCAAATTTTGATACTGTTCCAATCAAATCATCTGCCTCAAAGCCTTCAACTTCAAATATCTTAATTCCCATTAACTTAAATAGTTCTTTAATAATCGGAAATTGTTCCGCAAGTTCTGGCGGCATCTTATTCCTACCTGCTTTATATTCAGAATACTCTTTATGTCTGAAAGTTGGTGCTTTCAAATCAAAAGTAGCAATTATACTATCAGGACTAATTTCATCCTTCATTTTAAGTAGCATATTTATAAAACCATAAATGGCATTAGTATTTATTCCATCACTATTTGTAAGAGGAGGCAAAGCATAAAAAGCCCTATTCATAAGTGAATTTGAGTCTAAAATCAATAATTTTTTCATTAAAAACCTCCTGAAATTTAACATAAAAATTTACTCAACTAGAAATATTATTATCTACTTCAAGTCATTATTTAAACTCATTATACTATATTGTACAACTTAAAGTATACATGTATCTTGTTGTGTAATGAATTTATCTCATATTATTTCCATAATTATTAGTAATAATTCTTATTTTGTATATTCTTTATTTTACTATAGTAGATAACTTGTAAAAATTGTTATAATGTTAATTATAGATTGTAATTCCAAATGCAAAGTATTTTAAATTAACCAGTACTATAAAAATCTATTATGTAATGAGGTGATATAATTGTTAGATAACCTTTTATCTAAATATGCTAAACTTGCTATTATCAAAGGTGTAAATATACAAAAAGATGGACTTTTAGTTATAAATAGCCCTATTGAGTGTAGTAACTTTGCAAGGCTACTTTCAGATGAAGCCTATAAATCTGGTGCTTCTGATGTAGTTATAAATTATAATGATGAAAAATTCAATAAGATACGATTTAATAATTCTTCAAAGGAAATTCTTTCTATTACGCCAAAATTTGAAAAAGATAAATATGACTATTACGTAGAAAATAATGCAGCATTTTTGAGTATTTCCGCGTCTGATCCAGATATTTTCAAAGATGTAGATTCCGATAAAATATCAGCATACCAAAAAGGCAGACGTGCAGCCTTAGAGAAATATCATAGCGCATGTACTTCCAACAAAAATGCTTGGTGCATAGTTTCAATTCCAACTGAAAGCTGGGCAAAAAAAGTCTTTAGTGAATCTAACTCATCTGAAGCAATCGAAAAATTATGGGATGCAATTTTTACTGTTATGAGACTTAAAGAACAGAATCCTATAGATGCATGGAATAAGCACACTAAGCTTCTTCATGATAAAGTATTAGAATTAAATTCCTATAAATTTAAATATCTTCATTTTACAAATTCTCTTGGAACTGATTTAAAAATAGGATTAGTTAAAGATCATATTTGGTGTGGCGGTGAAGATATTACGCAAGATGGTCTGAGATTTATTGCCAATATGCCTACAGAAGAAGTTTATACTACCCCTAAATTAGATGACGTAAACGGAATTGTTTTTAGTTCAAAACCTTTAAGCTATTGTGGGAATTTAATAAACAATTTTTCATTAACATTTAAAAATGGTAAAGTTGTAGATTGTTCTGCTGAAACTGGATTAGATATTTTAAATGAGCTTCTTAATACAGACGAAGGTTCAAGATATCTAGGTGAAGTTGCCTTAGTTCCATATAATTCTCCAATTTCAAATTCAAATATAATTTTTTATAATACATTATATGATGAAAATGCTTCATGTCATTTGGCCCTTGGTTCTTCATATCCTTGCTGTATAAAAAATGGAGAAAAAATGACAAGAGAAGAATCAATACTATCTGGTTCAAATGTATCGCTGATACATGTTGATTTTATGATAGGGACTAAAGATACAAATATAACTGGCATTACACCAGCTGGTGAAGAAATTAAAATTTTTAATAATGGTAATTGGGTTAATGCTTTGCAATAAAATAAAAATACAGGATTGCTTTTACAATCCTGTATTTTTATTATTTATTTTTAGGCTTGCTTCGTTCTTTATTATTAGAATATGTCTTCAATTCATTATTGAGAGCCTCTACAATATTATTATATTTTGCCTTAAAGGCGCGCCTAGCCATAAATCTTTGAATCCATAATGACATATATCCGAAAAATTTATCTGTTGACTGTTCTTCTTCGAATACTAACTTAGTTGTGCCATCTTTTTGTCCTTTGAAATTATATGTAGATACACATGTTGTAAAATCAGTTGAAGTAGTAATTTGATATTTTTCATTTTTTGCATACCCAGTTATTTCAACCGTACATTCTACTGGATTAGGTCTACCAGTATTTATACTCTTTTGAATCTTACATCCTGTCGCATCTTCTTCGTTAAAATCCGAAAAATCTTTTTTTGCGTTTTTTATGAATATATGAAACACATCTTCTACTGGATAGTTTAATATCCCAATAGCCTTCATTTTGGTTTCCTCCTCTAATGAATTTACTTTATTATTTTCCAGTAAAATATTCTATCCCTATTGCTTCTCGAACTTCTCTTAGAGTATTTGCTGCCACTTCCCTAGCTTTATTGCTACCATCCTTTAGCATTTTATATACTACATCTATATCTTTTTCAAACTCAATTCTTCTATTTCTTATTGGTTCTAATTCAGCCTGTAAAACTTCATTTAAATATCTTTTAACTTTTACATCGCCAAGACCGCCACGTTTATAATGCTCTTTCATTTCTTCAACAGTATTTTTATCAGTTGCAAATACATCTAAATAAGTGAATACAGTATTTCCTTCTATCTGCCCTGGATCTTCTACTCTTATGTGATTAGGATCCGTATACATTGACATTACTTTCTTCTTAATTGTATCTGCATCATCAGATAGATATATACAGTTTCCTATTGATTTACTCATTTTAGATTTTCCATCGGTGCCAGGCAATCTTCCTGCATTAGAACTTGGAAGTACTGCTTCTGGCTCAACTAGAACTTCTCCATATAGAGAGTTAAAACTTCTAACGATTTCCCTCGTTTGCTCAATCATAGGCAGTTGATCTTCTCCAACTGGCACCGTATCTGCCTTAAATGCTGTAATATCAGCTGCTTGGCTTACTGGGTAAATAAGAAAACCTGCTGGAATGCTATTTTCAAAATTTTTCTGTTTTATTTCTTGTTTAACTGTCGGATTTCTTTCTAACCTTGATAAAGTAACAAGATTTAAGTAATGCATTGTCAACTCATTTAGTTCTGGTATCTGTGATTGTACAAATATATTTGATTTACTTGGATCAATTCCAACGGCTAAATAATCTAATGCAACTTCTATTAAACTATTTCTTATCTTTTCAGGATTTCTTGCATTATCTGTTAAAGCTTGTTGATCAGCAATCATTATAAAGCTTTCATACAAGCCTGATTCTTGAAGTGCAACTCTATTTTTTAACGAACCTATATAGTGTCCTATATGTAATTTTCCTGTTGGTCTATCTCCTGTTAATATTATTTTCTTACCCATTCAAAATTCACTCCTAAACTGCAAAACTAATTAAACTTCTGACTTAGTTTTACTTTCAACTACTTTATTAATTATATCTACTCTTTTGTCCCCTAAGATATTTGCTATCTTAACTGACATACTTTTTTCTTTATATATAGCCTCTCTATTAGCATCAACAATCTTTATAATTCTTTCTTCCATCTTTTCATATGAAATTAGATCATCATAATATGTATCTACAATATCCTTTAAACATGTTGCTAATTCTCTTGGATTTCTATAAACTGCTCTCATTTCTTACTCCTTAAATATAACAAAATAATTTTTATATAATTTATATCAACTCAAAATTCTCATCCCTTATCTGAAAATTCTGAATGAACTACATGTATGAATATAAATTAAAATAAACTCTAGATTGGACTTATTATTTTATAAAAATATTTTAATTCATATTCCATAAATACTTATATTATCGTAAATAAGTTTCGCTTTATTATATCATTATACATAGTAAAATTCTATATTCAAAAACAAAGACTACCTTAAAATATAATTTTTAAGATAGCCTATAAAATTCTAATTTTCAAACCTACTAGTCAATTAGTTATTTAATACTAATTGTAAAGTCATTAGGAACTATCATTACAATACATTTAGCACGTTTAACAACGTTAGTTGTTACTGATCCAATCATACGATTTAAACCTCTTTTAGTAGATTTCGTCATAACGATTACGCCTATATTTTCTTCATTTGCTTTCTTTATTATTTCGTCTCCCGGATACCCAAAAGTAAAATAAGTTTCTGTCTTATAATCTTTCATTTTTTCTTTAGCCGCTTGTAATATTTCTTCACCTAATTCTTGTGCAAATTTTATTTCATCAGCAACTATCATTTCATTTATCAGTACTAATTCTTTAACATTCATTATTATAATTTCAATTGAATCTTTGTTGGGAAATATCTCTTTTACAAATTCTAAAGAATGCATACTTCTTTCTGTTCCATCTATTGGTATTAACACTTTCCTTTTATTCATATATACTCCCCCTTAAATATCTCGATGTTATAGTATTCTACACATTTACAATAATATCCTCTATTTTGCTTTAATGAATATATAATTTTTTACTTATCTGTATAAATTCCCATTTCTAATTTAAATATACATACAAAATAATTATTTTTATAAATTTATAAGGTATACCTGCATATAAAACTTTTTATGTATGCAAATATACCCTTATTAATATTTTTATTCAATAATTTCACCATTTGTTGAAATAGTTACTACTTGCCAAGGAATAATTTTATCACTTGCCTTTAATGCATTTTTTACAGCATTTTCTATTCCACCACAACATGGAACTTCCATTCTTACAACAGTAACACTTTTTATATCATTCATCTTCAAAATTGTCGTTAGTTTTTCTGAATAATCTACCTCATCTAGTTTTGGACATCCTATTAATGTAATTTTATTTCTAATAAACTTATTATGAAAATCTCCATATGCATAGGCTGTACAATCTGCTGCTACAAGTAAATTAGCATTGTTAAAATATGATGCATTTGGCGAAACGAGCTTAATTTGTACAGGCCATTGATTCAATTGTGATACTATCTCACCTTCATTTGTTGGATTTTTCACTTCAAGTTTCTTATGGTTTAACATTCTAGATTGTGAACCTGGACATCCAAATTGAATTGTTTGATTCTTGTTTAACTCTAATTTCTTTTGCTCAGTATTTCTTTTCTCCATGTTTATCTTTACAGCTTCTTCATCATAATCTGCTGCTTCTCTTTCTTCGAAAGAAATAGCATTAGTTTCACATGAAGGAAGACAGTCTCCAAGCCCGTCACAATAATCATCCCTTAATAACTTTGCCTTTCCATCTACTATACCTATAGCTCCTTCATGACATGCACTTGCACAAACACCACATCCGTTACATTTCTCTTCATCTATTTTAATAACTCTTCTTATCATAAAATTCTCCTCCTAAATTTCACACTCATTTAAATTCACTAATCATTAAACTTTGACCATACACTAGTAATTGAAATATAGAATTTAGATAAATCAATCAACTTATAGAATTATTATAATAGCATTTTCGTATTAAATCCGTTTCATTTGATACAAAAATATTAATTATCAGTTTTTAATTTTCTAACAATGTTAAGTTTTTTAAACTGAAGTCCAATATTTTAGCTGAGTGTGTTAATGCTCCTACAGAGATGTAATCAACACCTGCTTCAGCTATTTCTTTAATATTATTTAGTTCAACATTTCCTGAGAATTCTATTAAGGCTCTTTTTCCTATTATTTCAACTGCTTCTTTAGCTATCTCTAAACTCATATTATCAAGCATTATTATATCTGCACCTGCCAATAGTGCTTCCTCTACCATTTCTAAATTTTCAGTTTCTACTTCTATTTTTCTAACAAACGAAGAGTTTTTTCTAGTTAGCTCTATAGCTTTTTTTATTCCACCAGCTGCACTAATATGATTATCTTTAATCATTACACCATCAGATAAATTAAATCTGTGATTACATCCGCCCCCAATTTTTACAGAATATTTCTCTAATATCCTTAAATTTGGTGTTGTTTTTCTTGTATCTAATAATTTCGCCTTTGTGTGTTTTATTTCTTGTATAAATCTATTCGTTAATGTAGCTATTCCACTCATCCTTTGAAGTAAATTTAGCGCAATCCTTTCCCCAACTAATAAGCTTCTTGTATTACCTTTCAGAAAAGCAATTCTGTCTTTTACATGTACATTATCTCCATCACGCTTATAAAATTCGATTTCCACATTTCCTAATAAATCAAATACTCTTTTAAATACTTCAAGGCCTGCGACTATGCCTTCTTCCTTGCAAATCAATTCTACTGTAGAGATACTTTCTTCTCCTATGATTGAATTTGTGGTTATGTCCTCGCTTGGACAATCTTCAATAAGTGCATCTTTTATTATTTTATCTATAACTAAATAATTTATCATCTAACTTTCCACCCTTTTCCTTTATAGTTCTCACAGTTATCTCTTTATTTTCTTCTTGTAATTCATCCCATGATTTTTCTAATCTTTCCACATGAAAAACTTTAATTTCCAAATAATCCACAATGTTGTTAATTGATATTGCAGCTCTTCTTGAAAATACAAGTCCTTCAAGTAATGAATTACTTGCGAGCCTGTTAGCACCATGTACTCCTGTACAGCTTGTCTCCCCAACTGCATATAGGTTTTTCATAGATGTTTTAGAATCCAAATCTACCTTTATTCCTCCCATAAAAAAATGTTGAGCTGGAGAAACCTTAATACATTCTTTTGTTATATCTGTTCCTCTTTTTAAGCATTCCTCATAAATAGTTGAAAATCTATTTATTATATAATCTTTTCCCAAAAACCTTATATCTAAATTTACATAAGGTACTTCTGTCTCTTTTATCTGATTATATACTGCTTCTGATACCACATCCCTCGGCAAAAGCTCATTTATGAATCTTTCCCCTCTTATATTTGTAAGAATTCCACCTTCCCCTCTTAGCGATTCTGATATTAAAAATTTCCTCTTATTTTCACCTTCTTCATAAAATGCTGTCGGATGAATTTGAATATAATCCATATCCTTTAATTCTATATCGTGCCTTATTGCTGATGCTATTCCATCTCCTGTCAATATTCTCTGATTAGTTGAATTATTAAATAATCCACCTATGCCTCCAGTTGCCAATACAACAGCTTTTGCATAAACATTTATTTGCTCATCTTCTCTTATCAACATGGCTCCAATGCACTTATTTTCTTTTTCTATAATATCTACAAAATGAGTATTTTCATAAACACTTATATTTTCTCTCTTTTTTACTTTATCAATTAAAATCTTTGCAGTACTTTCTCCTGTATTATCCTTTGTATGGACTATCCTATTTATAGAATGAGCACCTTCTTTTGTAAAGTTTAAACTTCCATCTTCATTTCTATCAAAAGCAAGTCCCATTTCAATCAATAATTCTATGTTAACCATAGATTCATTAATTAAAGTTTCAACAGCCTCCAAATCATTTTTGTATCTTCCTGCTTTTAAAGTATCATCTATATATAGTGGAATATCCTTAGCACCTCTTGCAACAGATATTCCCCCTTGTGCCAGATAAGTGTTACTACAAGTAATCTTATCTTTGCATACAATCAAGACATTTAAATCTTTCCTTAAATTTAATCCACAATAAAGACCTGATACCCCTGAACCTATTATTAAAACATCAACAAACTTATTCATATTTTTCCTAATTACTTCTAACATCTTGCGATGCAAGTAAATGCATATTTTCTAACGATCTTAACGCCTTTTTTCTAACATTTTCTTCTAGAATCATTTCATTTTTCATATTCAATAAGGCATCATATAAATTTTCAAGGGTTGTCTTTTTCATGTCTTGGCAACATATTCTATCTCCTGGTATAAAGAAATTTTTATTAGGATTCTTTTTCTTTAATTCATGTAAAATTCCTTCTTCTGTCGCTATTATAAACTCGGTTCCTTCATCTTTAGTTGCATAATCTATTATTCCACTTGTGCTCCCTATATAATCTGCAATATCTCTGATTTCCTTTGTGCATTCAGGATGGACTAATACTTTTGCATTTATATGTTTTTCTTTTTCAATCAATATATCTTCTCTACTTACCTTATTATGACACCTACAAAATCCATCCCATAATATGAACTCTTTTTCTGGGAAAAACTCCGATATATATTCACCTAGGTTCCTATCAGGTAAAAACATAATCTTTTCATTAGGTATCTTCTTTAATATTTTCAATGCACTTGAAGATGTCACAGCGACATCACAATGAGCTTTCACATTACACGTTGAATTTATGTAGCAAACTACATAGGCATCTGGATGTTTTTCCTTTAGTTCTAATAAAGCCTTGCCGCTTGCCATATCTGCCATAGAACATCCTGCACTAGGGCATGGCATTAAAACAGTCTTATTCGGTGATAAAATTTTTGCACTCTCTGCCATAAATCTAACCCCGCAAAACATTATAACTTCCTCTTTGCAATCTCTAGCCATTTCACTTAAATAATAAGAATCTCCTACATAATCTGCTAAGTCTTGTATAATTCCTGGTTGGTAATAGTGTGCAAGAATAAGTGCATTCTTTTCTCTCTTTAACTTTAATATTTCTTTTACTAAATCCATCGCCATGTTTATTTACACCTCTTTTAATTAATTTTACAGGTGTATATACACCATTGAAAATAATTATAACACCACAATTTTTAATATTCAACAGATTTAATTTCCTTATTTAACCTACAATAAATCATTTTATTTTTCTTGACAGCTAAAAGTTATAGTTGTATTATTGTATTAATAACTTAGTACAACAATACAACGGTACAATTTATGAAGGAGTGAGACTATGTCATGGGATTTTAATGACGATAGACCAATTTACATGCAGCTAATGGAACAAATACAACTTAGAATCGTTTCTGGCATATATAAAGCGGGCGAAAAATTGCCATCAGTTAGAGATATGGCAGGAGATGCAGCTGTTAATCCTAATACAATGCAGAAAGCATTAACAGAACTTGAGAGAACAGGTTTAGTATTTACTCAAAGAACAAGTGGAAGATTTATCACGGAGGACGTTAATATGATTAAAAATATTAGAAATGGTTTAGCAAGAGACCAAATTGAAAAATTTCTTCACAACATGGAAAAGATCGGTTATACAAAGCAAGAGACAGTTCAACTTATAGAAATTATATCAAAGGAGATGAAATAATGAGTAATGATGATAATAAAATATTGTATAACTCTAGCGAAAGTAATACAATGTCTACTTTTACAAATAGCAATATGGATAATGTCCCTATTTTAGAATGTAGAAATTTATTTAAGACTTATTCTAATACTGAGGCATTGAAAGGGATAAATTTAAAAATCAATCGCGGCAGAATTGTTGGACTTTTAGGTCCAAATGGCAGTGGTAAAAGCACACTAATAAAGTTGGCAAATGGTCTCTTAACTCCATCAAGTGGAGAAATATTAATATCAGGAAATAAACCTGGAATTGAAACAAAAAAAATTGTTTCATACCTTCCAGAAAGGACTTATCTTAATGATTGGATGAAAGTTTCAGACATTATTAGCTTTTTTCAAGACTTCTACGATAATTTCAATCCTGAGAAAGCTTACAATATGTTATCAAAACTTAACATTAATCCCAACGATAAATTAAAAACTATGTCAAAGGGTACAAAAGAGAAAGTACAACTTATTTTAGTTATGAGCAGAGAGGCCGATTTATATTTATTAGATGAACCTATCGCAGGTGTTGATCCTGCTGCCAGAGATTATATTTTAAATACAATAATCACTAATTACAATGAAAATGCCACTATAATTATATCTACTCACCTTATTTCTGACATTGAAAGAATATTAGATGATGTAGTATTTATATCATATGGAAATATATTCTTAACTAAAAGTGTTGATGAAATAAGAGAAAATGAAGGCAAGAGTGTTGATGCTCTATTTAGGGAGGTATTTAGATGTTAGGAAAATTAATGAAGTATGAGGTGAAAGCAACTGGCAGAACCCTTATACCGCTATATTTAGTATTATTAGCATTTGCTATCATTAATAAAGTTTTTATTGGAACTGGTCTATCCCATAAACTTCAAGGATTTGGTTCAATCCCATTTATACTAAGTATCTTTGGATACGGATGTACTATGGCTGCTGTATTCATAGTCACCTTTTTCATAATTATCCAAAGATTTTATAAAAATCTGCTTGGTGATGAAGGATATTTAATGAACACCCTTCCAGTGGGCACCATCACAAACATTACAAGCAAACTTTCAATTGCAACTTTTTGGACTATAATAAGTGGAATTGTAGCCATACTTTCAATAATTATTATGGCATTTGACCCTAGGGCTTTTGGACAATTCTTCTCTGAAACCTTCAGGGCTCTTTCAGAAGGTTATGCTAAAATAGGAATACAAATTTATGTAATTATTATAGAATTATTAATTGCTATTGTATTTCAGTTCGTAAAATTTATTAGTATGATTTATGCTTCTATATCAATTGGGCATATATTTAGTAAGCATAGAATTCTTTCATCTTTCGGGGCATTTATAGTATTAAATTTAATTGCAGGTGCAATATCATCATCTATTGGAATAGCTTTTTCATCCTCTAGACTGCCTGATTTACTAAGAAATGTTGAATCTCTTTGGCCTATTAATTTATTTTTAATATCTATCACAGTATTTAATATAATCTTCATAATAGTTTATTTCATAATAACAAGCTATATATTAAAAAATAAATTAAATTTAGAATAAAAAATGCCATTTTAAATATATAATTTTACTATAGTTCTAACTTGCTTGAAAAGGTTAAATGAAAGCACTAATCCTTACTAAGATAATATATTTCTTTATAAATATTAAAAAAGCGACTATTGAAATAATTTTAGATAGCCGCTTTTAATATGCAAACTTTTTAATCACTTTCCGTACATTTTTATAAATTGTTAAATATTTTATATTGACTTATTCCGCATTTTATTACATAATTACATATAACTTAATAGGTAAATAACTAAGATAGAGGCGCGAAATTTAAGAGTATTATTATGGAGGTAAGCTCATTGAAGTAATAAGAAAGGAACTTTCGCCGAAGTAAATGGTTGATTGCTTTAATACTATTTGCTGGGCTTGTGTAAAATATATACAAGACTGCCACAACTTATTTTGTGGAGAGCTATTTTTAATGTAAATGTCGATATTCGTCATATTTTTAAAATGTGTAACTTTCGTATTTATGTCATGAGTATGCTCTCATGGCTTTTTTTATTGTTTTAATTTTTATATTATCTTAGTTACTTGCTTATGGAAATTTAAAACCATAATGGAGGATAGAAAAATGAGTGAAGAAAATCACGAATTAAAGAGAAGTTTAAAAGCAAGACACTTAAACATGATAGCCATAGGCGGATCTATTGGTACCGGTATATTCCTTGCAATGGGTGATACTCTCCACCAAGCTGGTCCTGGTGGTGCATTAGTAGCTTATGCACTAGTAGGTATCATGGTATACTTTTTAATGACAAGCTTAGGAGAAATGGCAACTCATATGCCAATATCTGGTTCATTTAGCTCATATGCTAATAAATTTATTGATCCAGCTCTTGGATTTGCCCTTGGCTGGAACTACTGGTACAACTGGGCTATAACAATTGCAGCTGAAATGGTTGCCGGTGCTCTGTTGATGAAATACTGGTTTCCAGATGTAAATGCCCTATATTGGAGTATTTTATTTTTAGTAATTATAGTAGGACTAAATGTTCTATCATCTAAGGCATATGGTGAATCAGAATACTGGTTTGCTGGGATTAAAGTTGTTACCGTTCTTATATTCATAGTGATTGGTGTTTTAATGATTGTAGGAATAATGGGTGGAGATAAAATAGGATTTCATAACTTCACCATTGAAGATGGACCTTTCCATGGAGGAATTAAATCAATATTTTCTATTTTCTTAATTGCAGGTTTCTCATTTCAAGGTACTGAACTTATTGGGATTGCTGCAGGTGAAAGTGAAGATTCTGAGAAAAATATTCCTAAAGCTATAAAATCAATATTTTGGAGAATATTAATATTTTACCTAGGTACAATTATTGTATTAGGAGCAATAATACCATTTACTGAGGCTGGTCTTGATACAAGCCCATTTACAATGGTGTTTGAAAAAGCTGGTATAGCTGGTGCTGCTTCATTGATTAATGCAATTATATTAACTTCTGTATTATCTGCTGGTAACTCTGGTATGTATGCATCAAGTAGAATGCTTTATGCAATGGCTAAAGAAGGTATGGCCCCTAAGGCTTTTGGTAAAATAAATAAAAGAGGTGTACCTATAAACGCTGTACTTTTAACTACATTAGTTGCCTCTGCTTGCTTTTTAACTGGTATATACGCAGAAAGTACCGTTTATGTTTGGTTAGTTGCTGCATCTGGTCTAGCTGGTTTTATTGCTTGGGTAGGTATAGCAATATGTCACTACAGATTTAGAAAAGCATATGTTCATCAAGGGAAAGATTTAAAAGAATTGAAATATAAGGCTAGTTTATATCCATTTGGTCCAATATTAGCATTATTAATGTGCATTATTATAATAATAGGTCAAGGATATTCATACATTACTCCTGAGGCGATTGATTGGAATGGATTAATTGCAGCTTATATAGGACTTCCTCTATTCCTTATATTATACATAGGCTATAAAATAAAGAATAAGACCAAAGTCATTCCTTTAGATAAAGTTGATTTAGACTTCTCTGATAAATAAGAGAAGAAATTAGGAGAATACTTTTTAAGTTTAGCTTTTACTTTTTATTTTAACTTGAAATCCTATATTTCTCCGGAAATAATGAGAGCATCTCAAAAACATTTGAGATGCTCTCATTTCTATTTTATATGAACCTATTCATTAATTATATAAGGCACAGTTACAATAACTACATTTCTCATCTTAAGTATAGATCTTCTTAAAAGTATTGACGTTTGATTATGAAGTGTCTGATGCCACCATTTGTGTATGATAAATTGAGGCATTACTATTGTTATTACTTCGTGTTTCTTTAATTGCTTATGTTTTTCTTCTACATACGCTAAAAGTTTCTCATTAACATTTCTGTATGGTGCATTTTCTATAATTAATTGTGCTGCTATTCCAAGCTTATTATACTTTTCTATTAATTTTTTTGTTACTTCTTCATCTGTACTAACATGGTAAACTTCTATGTTCTCTCCAAGAGTTAAAGCACAATTTAGACTTTTAATGAAAGATTTATTAATTGTTTGAACTGGTACAATAACATGTTTAGTTATTGCTTCTCTTACAATTAAACTCTCTAAACCTGTATCAATTTTTAAATTTTCTCTAACTTTAGTATAATGTCTCCTAACTCTTAGCATCCCTGTTACAAGTATCGGTATACATACAAGTACAATCCATGCTCCATGCTTAAATTTTTCTACGCCTATTATTATACAAGTTACCGCTGTAACAGCTGCTCCCAAACCATTTATAAAAGCTTTATGCCTCCAATGACCTTCCTTGCTCTTAGTCCATTTTCTAAACATTCCAAATTGTGATAGTGTGAATGATATAAATACACCTACTGCATATAAAGATAACAACATATGCGTACTACCATCTGCAATATAAACCAAAAGTGAGGATGCTAAAAATAACAATACTATTCCATTTGAAAAACTTAATCTAGTTCCTCTTTTTCCAAGTTGTCTTGGAACATATCCATCTTTAGCCAATATTGATAATAATAAAGGTAAATCTGAGAATGCAGTATTAGCTGCAAGCGTAAGAATAATAGCTGTCGTAGCTTGTACTATAAAAAACATTAAACTATTTTGCCCGAAAACTTGGATTGCTATTTGTGCTATCACCGTAATATCTTGACCCGGAGCTGCTTTATACATTGTTGAGAGATATGATATCCCACCAAATATAATAAATACAATGCAAGCTAATGTACCTAATACTATTTTTGCATTCTTTTGAGCTGGATTTTTAAAATTAGGTATTCCATCACTTACAGCTTCAATACCTGTTAAAGCAGTACATCCTGAAGAAAAAGCCTTTAGGAATAATAGTAACGTTAAGTCTCCAGCAGCTTGTGGAACTGCATATAATTGCTCTGGACTTTCTTTTAATACTAATACTTTAAATACTCCTGTTATTATCATTATTATTATTGATAATATAAATAAGTATGTTGGTATTCCAAATAACTTAGATGAATCCCTTATTCCTCTAAGGTTCCCTAATGTTATTAACCCTATTACAAAAATAGCTATTAATGGTTGATACGGTAACAAGGCTGGAATTGCTGATGTTATTGCAGCTGCTCCTGCACAGGTACTAACTGCAACAGTTAGTAAATAATCAATTATTAATGATGACGCTGCCACCAATCCTGGAAGCTTACCTATATTTTCGCTTGCAACAATATACGATCCGCCTCCATGAGGAAAATTATCGATTATTTGTCTATATGAAAACACTATTATCCCTAATAAAACTGTAATTGCTATTGCTATTTCTATCATAGATCCATATGCACGCATACCAAGAATAGGTATAAGAACTAATAGTATTTCTTCACTTGCATAAGCTACCGATGAAATAGCATCACTTGATAATATTGGCAACCCCCAAAGAACACTAAATTTTTCTTCAGCTAATTCGTTAGTTTTAAGAGCTTTTCCAATCAATAATGATTGAATTTTTTTAAACATAATTCTTCCCCCATATTGTAAAAATTATTATGCATTTATAATGTTATGCAACAGCTATTTAAAAGTATTTTCTCTTACTTTTTACTGCCCGCTATTGCAATATACAGATTATATATCTATATATTATTGCTGTAAATATATTTATTTTTATAAATACGTTTTCAATACAACTTTATTTCTAAATATTTCTCGACAGTACGATTTTGTCTTTACTACTTACTATATTCTAACTAAAAATGAAGAAGATAACTAGTTTCATACCAGCTATCTTCTTCTATTATTTATCTTATATTAATTTATCTTAAGAACATTGCCATATCATCTTCAACATTTGTAATTCCACCTATACCAAAGTTTTCTACTAAAACATTAGCTACATTTGGTGAAAGGAATGCAGGAAGAGTTGGTCCTAAGTGAATATTCTTAACTCCTAAGTGTAATAGAGATAATAATACTATTACGGCTTTTTGTTCATACCATGCAATATTAAATGCTATTGGTAACTCATTTATATCTTCAAGACCGAATACTTCTTTTAGTTTTAATGCAATTACTGCTAATGAATATGAGTCATTACATTGTCCAGCATCTAAAACTCTAGGAATTCCACCGATATCTCCTAAATCTAATTTGTTGTATTTATATTTTGCACAACCAGCTGTTAATATAACAGTATCTTTTGGAAGAGCTGCTGCAAAGTCTGTGTAGTATGATCTAGCTTTTTGTCTACCATCGCATCCTGCCATAACGAAGAATTTCTTAATTGCTCCAGTCTTTACTGCATCAACTACTTTATCAGCTAAAGCTAATACTTGGTTATGAGCAAATCCACCAACGATTTCTCCTTCTTCAATTTGAGTAGGTGCTGCACATTTCTTAGCTTGTTCAATAATTACAGAGAAATCTTTCTTTCCATTTTCATCAGCTGCAATATGAGCGCATCCTTCATAACCTGCTGACCCAGTAGTATATAATCTTCCTTTGTAACTATCTCTTGGAGGAACTATACAGTTTGTAGTCATAAGTATTGGTCCATTAAAGCTTTCAAATTCTTCTGGTTGTTTCCACCATGCATTTCCGTAGTTACCTACTAAGTGTGAGTATTTCTTTAAATGTGGATAGTAGTGAGCTGGTAACATTTCAGAATGTGTATAAACATCTATTCCTGTTCCTTCTGTTTGTATTAATAATTGCTCTAAGTCTTTTAAGTCATGTCCTGAAATTAATATTCCTGGATTTGTTCCAACTCCGATATTTACTTTTGTTATTTCTGGGTTACCATAACTTTCTGTATTAGCTTTATCTAATAAAGCCATTCCATCAACACCAACTTTTCCTGTTTCTAAAGTTAATGCTATATATTCATCTATTGTTACGTTGTTATCAGCAGTTAATGATAATGCTTTTTGCATAAATGCACATATATTTTCATCTTCGTATCCTAAAGCATTAGCATGTTTCATGTATGCTGATAATCCTTTTAATCCATAAGTAATAAGCTCTCTTAAGCTTCTAATATCTTCATTTTCAGTAGCTAATACTCCAACTGTTTCTGCTTTAGCTTCAAGATCAGTTCTTGCTTCTGCATTATATAAAGCAGCTGCACTTAAGTTTTCCTTATTAGCTAATTTTGCTAATAATTCTTCTTTTATCTTTAAAGTATCTTTTACTCTTCCGTAAAATACTTCTTTATCAAAGTTAGCATTAGTTATAGTAGTAAAAAGATTCATAGTTACTGTAGTATTAATAGCTTGTGATACAGCAATTCCTTCTTCTCTAGCTTTTGTAGCTACTTCTGATAAACCTCTAGTTACATATATTAATAAGTCCTGCATTTTAGCAAGGTCTGGAGTCTTACCACACACACCTTTTACAGTACAACCTGTACATCCTGCTGCTTCTTGACATTGAAAACAAAACATTTTATTATCCATATTAAAATCTCCTCCACACACTTAATTTTTATCAAATAAATTTTCATTAATTTCTATATTATTTAGGTAAATTCCCTTGAATCACCTTATGAACATATTTTACATTGAAATTATAAAATACTCTGTTTCATTTGTTACGACTCAAAAATCTTTTGGAATTATTTTTATAAATACATAAAAATAACCTAAATTCATATATGTATTCTCTTTCTTTGTTTGCTATCACTTTAAGTATTTCACAACTAACCTAATTGAAGATTATATGTATATTGTATTAAAGATCTCAAATATACTTAATTCAAGGTATTGTTGACTTTAGAAATATAAAAATACTTGCTTAATATATTCTTATTTTAAACTTACTAATAAACAAAGAACGGAAATATATGTTTTTTACGGAGTGTTCATAAGAAGATTTTTCTGGCTGTTATTCTAGATTATAAGTTGTTCTAAATGCACTTGTTCAAAAGCTTAGTCTTTGAAGCACGCACTTTTGGTGCAACTTATAATCTTAGAATAACCCAGCAAAATCTTCTAGGAACTGGAGTAAACACATATATTCCCGTTCGATTGTTTGGGAGTAAATTCAAATTATCCTCATACTGCAAGTAATTTTATATTTCGAATCATTTATAATAACTTTAATTCTAGCAGAAATGTATTCCACTCCAATAGATGCGTTCTTTGATAATAGTTTTTTCTGGGAATTCTATTCCCTCTAGAGCCCACTTTTTATATTCTTCAAATCCAACTCTATCAATTATATAACCAATATGCTCTTTTCCACCTGGAGCATCTTTATCTATATATTCCTGAACAAATTTATAAGTATTTAGTATTATTTTAATTATGCTTTGTTCATCAGCCCAAATTAAGAAATCTTCTGCGAGACGAGGGTTCTTCTTACCTGATCTTCCCATAAGAACTAACTTATAATATTTTTCTTTACTTCTTGTCCACGCTCCTGTAGGACATGCATTTGCACATTCACCACAACCAATACATTTTTCTTTATTTCTTACGATTTTATAGTTAATAGCTTCAAGTGCTCCTACTGATTTTTTCTTGCAAGCTTTCACACATGCCATGCAGCTTACACATCTATCAATATTATATTGTGGTTCTGTCATTCCAATTATCCCAAAGTCATGTGTTCTTGCTTTAATACAATCATTAGGACATCCTGTTAATGCGATTTTAAAATGTAAATCATTTGGGAAAATAGCTTTTTCTATTTTCTTTGCAAAATTAGTTGTATTATAATTAGCAAACGGACAAACATTGTTTCCAACACATGCTGATACATTTCTAGTTCCTGCAGCAGTATATCCTTTGCCTGGTATTTCTTGATTTATTTCTAATTTTTCAATAATTGGTTGTAACAATTCATTTACTTTATCCATATCCTCAAAGCTTATACCTGGTACTTCAAAACCTTGACGTGTTGTTATATGAACAGTTCCATCACCATACTTTTGTGATATTTCTTGTATCATTCCTAATAATTCTGCATCTAAATGCCCTCCAGGAACTCTAATTCTAGAGGCAGTTATCCCTCTTTTTTTAGTGACTCTAAAAGCATTTTTCTTGATTGCCTTTGTATTTAAATCCACAACTAACCCCTCCTAATCTATTAAGAATTTGCCTTTTGAATAATTGAAAACAGGACCATCTAAACAAATATAAGTATCATCTATTTTACAGTGTCCACACTTTCCGATTCCACAACACATTTTTCTTTCTTGTGAAATCCAAATATTATTTTCATCTATACCACGTTTTAAAAACTCTGCAACAGTAAACTTCATCATAATAGGAGGTCCTACTACAATAACTGCTGCATTATTAATATCCTTTATTAGTAAATCAGGAATATATTTTGTTACCATTCCAACATTGCCATTGTATCCTTCTTCTGCATTATCAACAGTTAGAATAAGATTTATATTACTTTTCCACATTTTAATATCATCTTTGAATAAAACGTCATTAGGAGATTTAAATCCTGCAATAAGAGTAAAACTTTCTGCTTCACCTGCATTTTTTGCAAAGTAATCTACAACTCCTCTTACTGGAGAAAGACCTGTTCCCCCTGCAACAACTATTAATTCTTTTCCTTTGTAATTTTCAATATCAAAGCCATTACCATAAGGTCCTCTTAGAAATAATTTATCGCCAACATAATTATTAAATATTTCATTAGTTACTTTTCCAACACGTCTTATAGTTAAGTCTACAGTACCCTCTCCAATCCCACTTACTGAAATAGGCGCTTCACCAAACTTTGGTAATGAAACTTCAAAGAACTGTCCTGGTTTTACATCACCATTAAACTCCATTCGAAAAGTATATTCTATTTCTGTATGTTTAATTACTTCTTTAATTTCCGATAAAAAAGGAATATATTCATTTTTACTCATTGTCTGCCACCTCTTTCATACCATCTTTTAATTTGTTCACACAGTTAGAGAATGATATATATTCTGGGCAGATATCATCACATCTTCCACATCCCACACACATATGATATCCCCATTTCTTTTTATAGTCATATACTTTGTGTAGCACTTTAAAACGCATACGTTGTCCTTTATCTAACCTAAAGCTATGTCCTCCAGCCATATTTGTATATCCATCTACATGGCAAGATGCCCATACTCTTCGTCTTTCACCTGCTTTACCATTATCAGTATAGAAGACATCCTGCATTGTAAAACAAGTACATGTAGGACAAACAAAATTACATCTTCCGCAAGCAATACAACGAGCACTGTACTCTTTCCACATATCTGATTTCATAACATCTAAAGAAAGATTATCTGGTATCGAAACCTTTACACTATTTTCCGTTACAAAGTCTGGTTTAACATCTAAAGTTTCATCAACCTTAAATAGCTTTCCTAACTCCTCGTCTTTAACATCTACATATACATTATCTCCATTTACTTTTAAGTATGCATTATATTCATCATTTTTATTTGTTTCCATACTTACACAAAAACAATTTTCAAATGAGTTTTCACATCCCATTAAAATAAATTTTGCATTTTCTCTTATTCTCTTATAATAATAATCTTCTTGTCCATTTCTTAAATAAATGTCATCCATACGTTTTACCGCATGTAAGTCACAGCTTCTTAAGAAAATGATAGCACCTTTTTTAGGAGCATCTGCTTCCTTTATGGAATCTTCTGTGAAATAGAAAAGTGTTTGAGATATAGGAAGTAATACTTCTTTATATGAATATTGGGCCTTTTGATCAAAAACTATATCATCTATTGTTTTTATCTCACCATAACGTACTCTATCAGTATCAGAGAAACTACCTTCACCTTCAAATAATTTTGGTGCATATACTACATATTCTTTTGATAAATCTTCGAATACTTTATTAATATCATTTTTGCTTAATTTATATCCCATCAGCTTACTCCTTTACTTCTTTTTTGAAATTATATAATAAGGTAATGCTAGAAATACTGCTCCACCAATCATATTTCCAAGTGTTACTACACCTATGTTATACACATAACCCATAACGCTTACACTTGCAGCTCCCGGATTAAGTAATCCTATTGTCAAAAGAGTCATATTTGCAACACTATGTTCAAAACCTGCTGTTATAAATGCAAATAAACACCAAAATATCATAATAAGCTTAGCTGATTCACTTTTTAATTTAAAACTACACCATGTGGCTAAGCATACTAGTATATTACAAAAAATTCCGCGTACTAATAATGGTAGAAATGGTACACTCATTTTAGCTGCTGATGTTTTTGCAATAAATTCTCCAACTGGTCCAGCTGTAAGTCCTGTAGCATAAAATAAATATCCTGCAATAATAGAACCAACTAAATTTCCTATAAAACAAACTATCCATATGTTAATAGTGTCTG
Source organism: uncultured Clostridium sp. (assembly GCA_963524945.1). GTDB lineage: Bacteria > Bacillota > Clostridia > Clostridiales > Clostridiaceae > Clostridium. The sequence goes on along the minus strand of CAURJV010000030.1, from coordinate 19,530 downwards.
TCCACTTTACTTCTTTTCTTAAAGAAGCAGCTGTCATAATAAAGTTATTTCCTGTGAAAAGTTCTGATCCCGCCATAATTACTAAACTAAGGGCAACTCCAAAGGATACTCCCATGACTATTTTTGTAGCAGGTGATCCACTACCACCTAATAATCCTCCTATTGTGAATATAAGCATAATTCCCATACCTACATAAAGACCTGCAAGCATCGAACTTATGAAATATCCTAGTTTATTTGTCTTTAATAAATTAACTTTTGCCTTGGCTGCCATAATTACACTGTTAAATTCTTCACAAAACATACTATAAATTCCCCTTTCATATATACGTTTACCTATAAATTAATTATAAGTTATTAATAAATAAAGCACCGTGATATAAATCACGGTGCTTTAAAAAATTTTGATAATTTATCTTGATCAATTACTTTAATCTTTTTATTATCATACTTAATTAATTTATTGTCCAAAAGTATTTTTAGTGATCTGGATACAGTTTCTCTTTTTGAACCAAGTAAATCTGCTAGATATGTTACACTTATATTCATATTAATAGTTACTCCATCCTCACACTTAACTCCATAATCTCTGCTAAGTTTCCAAAGTTTTGCTGCAAGTTTCTTTTCCATTCTTACTACACCTGTTGCATTCTTTAGCTGCCTATACAGTCTTCTTACTTTCATAGCTAATGAGAACATAACATTCTTGGTAAGGATAAAATCATCCTCCATAATCTTTAAAAATGTATATTTGTCATAACTTAATATGTAAGACTCTTCAAATATCTCACAATTTATAGACGACGGTAAGTCTTGTATAATAACATCATTAATCATTTTACCTCTACCCAAAATGAATATAACACGTTTATTTCCATTCTCATTTAATTTATATAGAGATATACTTCCGCTTAATACTACATATAAAGTAGATACTTCTTCTTTATCTCTAAAAAGATGATTTCCAGGCTGATACTTTTTAACTTCTCCAAAATCCTTAAGCTTGCTTAGAGATGATTTAGAAACACCATTAAAAATTTCTAACTCCTCTAACTGTTCTTCAGAAATATTTTTCATAAATAACTCCTAATTACTTACTATAAACTTAATAAAATAATATTTGCGATAGTAAGCTAACCTAATTATTCTATTGTAATAAAATTATTTTATATTAATGATTTCTACGTATACCTCTGACTTATGAAATATCAATATATATCATTTTAATCAAATAATTCTGCTTCTAACTCTTCAATATTTAAAATTTTAATTATATTTCTATCAAACTCAATATAATTTAGATCTCTAAGATTCATTAATTCTCTTGATAAAGATGGTCTAGGAATACCTAGTGAAGATGCAATTTCTTCTTTATTTTCTTTCAGTTTAACTATTTCACTTTTTTGGCTCTTTGCCTGTTCTAATATGTAGTTTATAACTTTATGTTTGATGCTTTTAAAAGCTATACTTTTTATCTTTGAATTTAACATAAATATTTTATTACTCAATGAAGACATAAAGTTCCCTAATACTCTTTCATCACTTGTACATAATTTTAGTATGTCTGCTCTGCTTATATAAAGTATATTACATTCACTAAAAGCTATAACTGTAGATGGATATTTTGATTTCTTTGAGAATACTAATGCCTCACCAAATACATCTCCATTACTTAGTCTCTTTAGAATTATTTGTTTTCCGCTAAGGTATATTCTTTGAATTTCGACTATCCCCTCTAAAACAAAACCTAAACTATTGCATTCATCTTCTTCATTAGCAATAATTTCTCCCTTTTTATATGATTTTAAATTATATCCAATATTTGAAATAAGATCTCTAATTTCCTCAACACTTAAATCTTGAAAAAATTCATTCCCATTTAATTTATTTAGTACATCTTCCATATAGAAACTCCTCCAAAAAATATCTAATCAAAGCGCAGACAAAATCAGTCAAAGTTACTCTAAAGATTTTAATAATTCATCTAAATTTCTTTTTAATTCAATAGCACTTTCAGTTGATATGTTAGCTTTACATACTATTTGACGTGGTACTTCTAATATGTCATCCTTTAGAAGTCTTCCTTTTTCAGTTAATTCAACAATTACTACTCTATCATCATTTGTGTCTCTATATCTTGTTATTAGTCCCATTCCTTCAATCTTCTTTAATAGTGGCGTCAATGTACCAGAATCTAAGTGCAATCTTCGTCCTATATCCTTAACCGTACTCTTTTCATCTTCCCATAATACCAGCATCGCGATATATTGTGTATATGTTAGATTGAATTTATCTAGAATTGGTTTATATAATTTTATTATTTCCCTTGATGCTGCATATAAAGAAAAGCAAACTTGATTGTCTAATTTGATACTTTCATATTTTTTTGATTTATTCATAATTCATTCTCCTATAACCGCCATATCATTTATATAAATTTAATTTTAACAAACCAAAGTAAGTTTAACTTTTTTGCTTTGGCATGTCAATTTTAATATAGCACTTTTCGTCCAATACATAAAGCTTACTTAGACGCAATATTATAGATAACATCTCTTATTTCTATAACCTTGCTATTTTTTAGAAACAGAATCTACATAACTTACTGCCGATAAAGCTGCTATATTTCCTTCTCCAGCTGACTTTATATATTGATATGGCTTTCCAACAATATCGCCAGCTGCGAAACATCCTTTAATACTTGTTCTCATTAATCTATCTACCTCAATATGGTTATCAACTATCTTTAATCCTGGTACTAATTGCCCTGGAGAAATGCTATCTCTAAGTATAAAAATACCATCTGTTTCAATTTCTGAATTCATTAACTTCAGTTTGCTTACTTTATCCCCTCCTATAATTCCAACTGGTGTATCATTTATAATTTCTATAGAAGGATCTACCTCCACTTTTTCCTTATACATAGGAATATAATTTACTTTAGATGCTATTGATGCAATAAAATTAGCCTCTTCTTCCTCATGCTTATTATAAGAAATTATTGTAACTACCTTTCCTCTATATAGGGGCGCATCACAAGTTGCACAATATCCTACTCCTTTTCCAAGAAGTCTTTCTTCTCCATCAAATAATTTTCCATATTCAACACCTGTAGCTAATATTACTGATGTAGCTTCATACATTTTTTCATTTACCATTAAGGCAAAATAGTCTCCCATGGCATATACATTATTAATTCTCTCTTCAGTTATATTTATATCCATTTCTTCTAAGTGTTTATTAAACTCTTCTTGCAATTCTTTACCGCTTTTTTTATAAAAACCTAGATAATTATTTATTTCATGAGCTTTTGCAAGCTTACTAGTAAGTTCCTTATTCCCAAATATTATAAAATTCTTTTTTCTTATTCTTGCATTCAATGCAGCTGACAAACCTGCAGGTCCACTTCCTATTATTGCTATATCATATCTTTCGCTCATCTTTTTTTCCTCCATTTACGTACATTTAATTATAAACCTATTTCTATTATAAACTATCTAATTTAAACTATATAATTATAATATATCTTCTGCACCACTTAATGTCTATTTCAAAAATTCAATAATTTAAGCATTTAACAAATTTATAATATCTTCTTTAATTTTTGATGGCTTTGTTGTTGGAGAATATCTCCCTATAACTTCTCCATCTTTATTAACTAAAAACTTAGTAAAATTCCATTTTATCTCCTTATTAAAGAATCCTCTTTTTTTATTTTTCAAGAATTCATATAGCGGATGTGCGCTGGTTCCATTTACATCAATTTTCTCAAACATAGTAAAAGTAACTCCATAATTTAATTTGCAAAACGAATTTATTTCCTCATTGCTAGATGGATCTTGTTTGGCAAACTGATTGCATGGAAAACCTAATATTTCTAATCCCTGATCTTTATATTCCTTATAGATATCTTCTAACTCTTCAAATTGTGGCGTAAATCCACACTTACTCGCAGTATTTACTATTAAAACTACTTTCCCTTTATATTCTTCCATTTTTACTTCTTGACCATTCATTTTATTTGCAGAAAAACTATAAAAATTCATGATTATCTCTCCTTACATAATTATGCTTAAAAAGTAAACTTTATAAAATTAAATTTTACTCAACTTATTTTTTTAAAATTAAAACATAGCACATTTTAACATTGTACTATGTTTTTTAATGTAGAAAATATTTTATAGATTACTTTCAATTGCTTGTTGAATTTTTTCTTTTGGTAAAAATCCTATAAGTTGCTCTGCTTTTTGTCCATCTTTGAATATTATCATTGTTGGAACGCTTGAAATTTGAAACTCATTTGCTAAGTCTAAACTTTGATCTATATCAACTTTAATAAATTTAGCCTTTCCTTCCATTTCGCCTGATAATCCTTCAAGTACTGGAGATAACATTTTACAAGGTCCACACCAAGTTGCAAAGAAATCTACAACTGTAACTCCACTCTCTATTTCATTTTTAAATTCGTTAGTATCTACTATTTTCATACTTTATTCCTCCATCCTATAAATTAAACTAAAGCTTTTTTAAACATATCTCTAGCTATTTTAAACTTTTTTATATTTACTATTCATAAGAAAAATTAAATTTTTATAAATTAAATTTAACTCAATCTTTTATAATCATATTGTACTTTTTATAATATTCATTGTCAATATTTTTATTATTATTTAACTATATAAAAAATCAGCTTAAAATGCAAATATTTCTTTGCACGTAAGCTGATTTATTTGAAATACAAGAATTACTCTACATATCTTACTTCACTATAACTTTGAATTCATCAAAATTTATCTTATATTCTGTTAACATATCTATAACAGTATCCCTAAAAGAGTTTTGTGGAGATTTTTTTTCAACTGGTTTAATTGATTTCATAGTCTTATTAATATTTTTATTTTTTTTATATTGTTTTGTTAAAACTTCAGCTGTTTTTACAAGTAAATCATCCCAATTTTCAACTTCTACAAAATTACCATCCAACTTTATTGCTTTAGGTTCTTTTAGTGAAAAATCTTTATATATTTCTATAGCTTCTTCATTAATTAAGGTATTTTTTAATTCTTGTTTTTCTTTATCTATAGATGCTTCTTTCTTAATTTCTACTAAATCTTTTCTTACCTTACAAATACTTTCTTTATCAGATTGTATATTTTTCTCATATTCATCTTGCATCCACTTAACATATTCATTTATGTTTTCAACAACACTATATATAGCTATAGATGTATCTCTATGAGCTTTGCTTAATTTAAAATCTCTGTCCTTTTTGATTATTTCACTTGATTTATCTTCAATGTGGTCTATTGTATTTTCTAGTATGCTTGCCAAGTTGCTCAGACCACTTTGAATTTCAATGGACATGGACGGAAAGTTTTTAATTACATACTGAATCGTATCTACATCAAAAAGCGATAAATCTTTCTTTTTAGAAATTCTTTTATCAATTCCTAAATTCTCAATTTTAGTTTCACTAGTTACTTGAACTTCTTTTTCTTGAATATCATCTTTTTTAAAAAAACCCATTACTTGACAACCCCATTCATATATTATTTATATAAACATTTTACCATATTATTACATTTATGTTATCAATTTTAGGATTTTTTTATATTATTTTTTTGTACTTTATAATATTTAATGTAATTCAAATGATATAAAGTATGCCCCCCTTCTTTTATACTCTATATATTTTTACCAAAATTATTTTTTATCTTATATCTCTATATTAATTCTTCTTTCTTTATATACGGATTTAAATATCTATTCTTTTTAATTGTAGACTTTCCTATATTTATTGCTTCTTTAGGGCATATATTTATACATGCCATACAGTCTGTGCATTTTCCTAACCATTTTGGTCTATTATTTTCCATGAAAATATTATCTACCGGGCAAACTTTCTTGCACATATTGCAACTAATGCATTTCTCATTTACATTAAAGTTTCTATCTTTATTTCTATAAAAATCTTTCCATATCTTATATGCTAAATTTCCAATTCCAGCTTTAAAGTTAATTTCTTTAGTATCTCTTCTCTTTATTGATTCTATAAAATCGACTATCTTGCTTTCATTGTCTTTTATAGTTTCCTCAGCTCTAGCTTTAGTAGGATTTCTACCTGCTCGTATATAATTAGAAATGTACCTAAGGGTGCAATAATTACTTATTTTAACATTACTTTTTAATAATTTATTAATTTGAATAAAGCTAGTATTTGCTCCGCCTCCTCCTGTAACTCCAATTGCAAAAATATATGCATCTTGATTTATCTTTAACTTTGAGATAAATTCATTAACAACAATCGGTAGTCCTGAACAGTGGATTGGATATATAAATCCAATAATATCTTCGCAAATTTCAAGCTTGTTTTCTTTTAATGCCTTACTCATAGATACCAATTCGCAATTTTTAAAACTTTCTTTTATTATTTTTGCTACATACAACGAATTACCAGTAGATGTATTATAAAATATCTTCATTTAATATTACTCCTCTAACCCCTACTATATCTATTATTCATCAAATAAAAATATATTTATTTGATGAATAATTCCATAAAAATTTTTCTTATTTATTACTAAGATCTATAAATTCTTCTATATCCTCTTCTATAGTTTTTAAAGAATTTCTCCAGAATTCTGTATCATTTATATCTATGCCCATAACTTTTGCTACATCGGCTATTTTATTTTTTCCTGTAATTGAAAGCAATTTTTCATAATCCTTTGAAAAAGTTTTTCCTTTTTTTAAATATTCAGCATATAATCCTTTTGCAAATAATAATCCAAACGCATAAGGAAAATTATAATAATTATACTCGGCATCATAATAATGAGGTTTCCAAGTCCACATATATGGATGTAAAAAATCAGGATCTAATCCATCTCCATATGCTTCTCTTTGAGCATTCAGCATAAGATCCTTTATTTCCTCAACACTTAATGAACTCTCTTTTCTAGCTTCGAAAAATGATTTTTCAAATAGGAATCTAGAGTATATATCAACAATAACTTGAGTGCAATCGCTAATTTCAGTTTCAAGGATTGCTAAAGCTTCATTCTTAGAAGCATCTTTTATTGCTGCCTTTTTTATTATTGTTTCACAAAATGTAGATGCGGTTTCTGCTATCGGCATTGGATAATCTGAATTTAACGTAGTCTCATTATTTAAACACTCTCCGTGAAAACCATGACCTAATTCATGGGCAAGAGTTACTACATCTCCAAAATTATCGCCATAGTTTAGGAGTATTCTACTCTCTCCATTGAAATGTAGATTCTCGCAAAAAGCTCCACCTACTTTTCCTTCCTTTGGTTTCACATCTATCCAATGATTATCAATTGCTTTCCTTGCAAAATCTCCTAGGTTATCACTAAATGTTCTGAAGTTTTTTTCAACAAATTTAGTACCTTCTTCGTATGTAAACTTCATATCTGCTTCGCAAACAGGTGCATATAAATCATAAAATGGTAGTCCGTTTTTATGACCTAACATTTCACCTTTTCTTCTCAAGTATTTTCTAAATACCGGAAGACTTTCTTTCATAGCTAAAAACATTGCCTCTAAAGACTCTTCACTCATTCTTGAGTCTATAAGTGTTTTTTCAAGTGGAGATTTATATCCCCTAAAATCACAAACTGTTAACACTTCACCCTTTATTCCATTTAATGCTGCAGCTACACCTTCTTCTACTTTTTTATAAGATTTTATTTCTGCTTCATATGCTTTTTTTCTTACAGTTGCATCCTTATCATAGGCCATATTTAAAACCATTGTTAATGGTATATGCTTAATTTCATTATCTTCTTCAATTTCTACTAATAATGTGGAAATCAAATTATCCTTAAGTTTCACCCATGCATTTGAACCTGTATTTTTCATATTAGCAATTATACTTTCTTCCTTATCGCTGAGCAAATATTGACTTTGTTCAACTATATTTTTTAACATAAATTCATGTTCTTTAAGCAGTTTAGACTTACTTATTATTTCCTCCAAGCTATCTATACTACTAATATATCTTTCAAATTTAACTGAACTTCCAATTAGATTTGTTAATTTCTTTTCTAAAATATCTGAATACCTCAATGCATTCTTATCTTTTGTATTTACACTTAAGCTTAGATTGATAAAAATGCTAATTCTACTAGATAAGTCTGTTACTTTTGTAAATTTATTTATATAGTCTTCTAATTTTTCTACTAAGTTATCTTTATTTTTAGTTACTTCTGATGCCCATTTATTGATTTCTTCAATAATATCTGTTAATTTATTTAAGTCTTGTTTAAATTCATCACTATCAAAAGATGGATATACTTCTTTTAAACTCCAATTTAATTCCATAAATATTCACTCCAAGTCTGTATTTATATTTTTCCTAATTTTATTATATACCATTATAATATCAATTATAGGCTATAAAATATTCATTATATAATAAAAATCTAGAAGTTAACTAATAATAAATTTAGTTTACCTTCTAGATTATTACATATACTACATGTGCTTTATATTAAAGTTGTTATATGCTAAATTCTAATTTACAATTACATTTGCAATTTCCATCTGTAAATTTAATTATTGTATCCTCTCCTTGATGAATAAGCACTCCATTATCAACATTTTCTATATTAGAGAATTTCTTGAGCACTAAAGACCATTCTCCTTCAGTACCTATAGATTCAATAATAATATTTTTTTTATTTTTGATGACTTCCACTTCAAGAACTTTGTTCCCTTTCATATCTACAATACTTGTGGTCGTTTTCTTATTTTCTTTTAATTCATAAGCCAAAATTGATACATTATCTCTATAATTGTAATCAGGCTTAGAATTTTCATTTCCAACAGCAATTAAACTATTTTCTTTAACCATCATAGGTACACTTAAGTAATCATGTCTTTCTCTGACCCATCTTCCCCCCTCATATTTCTTCCCACTTATGAAGTTAGTCCACATTCCTTCTGGTAAATAATAATTTGCTTCTCCCTCTTCATTAAATATAGGTGCAACTAAGATAGAATCTCCAAGCATATATTGTTTATCCAAGTAATTACAAGCTAAATCATCTTGGAATTCTAACATCATAGCTCTCATAGCTGGTATACCTCTTTTTGATACATCATTAGCTATGTTATATAAATATGGCATTATGCTACATTTAAGCTTAGTAAAAAATCTAACTACATCACAAGCTTCTTCATCATAAAGCCATGGTACTCTATACGAGCTGCTTCCATGTAACCTACTATGAGAAGATAATAATCCAAAGGCAACCCATCTCTTATATACATCAGCTGTTGCAGTACTCTCAAAACCGCCTATATCATGGCTCCAGAATCCAAAACCTGACATGCAGAGAGATAATCCACCTCTTAAACTTTCTGCCATTGATTCATAGTTCGCTTCACAGTCTCCTCCCCAATGTACTGGAAATTGTTGTCCTCCGACAGTCGCTGATCTTGCAAATACTGCTGCCTCATCATCTCCTAAATTTTCTTTTAAAGTTTCAAATACTACCTTATTATATATTTGAGTATAATAATTGTGCATTTTATATGGATCTGATCCATCGAAATATTCAACCTCTGTTGGTATACGTTCACCAAAATCAGTCTTAAAGCAGTCTACTCCCATATCAATTAATTCTTTAAGCTTACCTGAATACCATTTGCATGAATCTGGATTTGTAAAATCTACAATTCCCATTGCAGGCTGCCATAAATCCCATTGCCACACATCACCATTAGGTTTCTTTATCAAATAGCCGTGTTCCATACCTTCATCAAATAATTTTGATTCTTGAGCAATATATGGATTTATCCAAACACATATTTTTAATCCTTTTTCCTTTAATCTTGTAAGCATTCCCTTTGGATCTGGAAATACTCTGCTATCCCATTCAAAATTACACCAATTAAAGTCTTTCATCCAAAAGCAATCAAAATGGAATACTCTAAGCGGTAAATCTCTATCTGCCATACCATCAACAAAGCTATTAACTGTTTCTTCATCATAATTTGTAGTGAAAGATGTTGTTAACCATAATCCGAATGACCATGCTGGTGGAAGTGCTGGTTTACCTGTTAATGTTGTGTAATTTTCAACTACTTCTTTCATTGATTCTCCACTAATTATAAAGTAATCTAGATATTCCCCAGGAACGCTAAATTGAACTTTAGTTACTTTTTCTGAGCCAACTTCAAAAGATACCTTTTCAGGATGATTTACAAATACTCCATATCCTTTATTAGTAATATAAAATGGTATGTTTTTATATGACTGCTCTGTACTTGTTCCTCCATCTTCATTCCATATATCTATGCTTTGACCATTCTTTACTAGAGGGGTAAACCTTTCTCCAAGTCCATAAACCAATTCCCCTACGGATAATTGTAATTCTTCCTTCATGAAGATTCCTTCTTCTGGAACCTTCATAAAGACTCTTTCTTCAGCAGTATTAACATATGCTAGTCCTCTTGGCATACTAGACGTTAACTTTTTATCCCTTCTATAAAAGCTCATTTGAAATACATCTTTATCTATTACAGCTTTAAGATCTCCTGATTTAAATATTATATTTTTTTCATTTTCTTCTATTAAACTATTAACTTCTTCATCTTTATAAATTTCAAAGTTTGGAGACTTTTTTTGTTGTCCCATAAAATGATATGCCCTAACTCTTATTACATTTTTCATTGGCGAAGAGATTTTATATGTTATAACTGGCCCTTTTAATGTATCTCCTCGTTGGTTTATCTTATTACATGGTGTATAAAGAGTTAAAACATCCTCTTCTATTTTAGTACTATAAACTTCTTGAGGGCTAAATATCTGATATCCTGTCTTGTCCAGCCAGCATCCATTGCTAAATTTCATATTAATACACGCTCCTACTCTGTTTCCTAAATAAGCTTTTGTCTTTAGGAACTTTATAAATTCTATTATTTTATTTATTCTTTCTATTTAAACTATGCTAAATTATCTAACTATAACATTCCTGTTCTATTAGCCTTTTACAGATCCTGCTGAAACACCACCAACTATATATTTTTGCCCTAATATAAATATAATTAATACAGGTAACAATGTTAACATTATATCGGCACTAACTAAATTCCATGAATTTTCAAATGCTCCGAAGAAATTATAAACAGCTAATGTCATCGGCCATTTTGCAGAATTATTTAAATAATATAAAGGCATTGTAAAGTCATTCCAAACAACCATAAAATTCAAAACAAATAAAGTTGAAATAATCGGTTTTAATAATGGAAGTATTATTTTTATAAATAATCTAATTGGTCCACATCCATCAATAACAGCTGCTTCATCAATCTCTCTAGGAATTGTTGAGATAAATCCATATGATAAAAACAAGCTAAGAGGAATATTAATTGCTGCATAAACAAGAATAATACCTAACCTGGTATTTACAAGATTTAATGCTTGCAAAACTTTCATTAACGCAACGTTGTTAATAGGTATAGCTATACCAGAAAGGATAAAGTAATATATAAAATTATTAATACCTTTACGATTTCTTGCAATAACAAACGCTGCTGCTGCTACTACAATTACAATTATTAAAACACTACAAGTAGCATATAAAAGGCTGTTTAAAAACGATGAGACCAATTTTCCCTGTTCGATTACTGTTTTATAGTTTGCAAATACCCATTCTTTAGGCAGAGAAAGGGACATTTTATTGGATTCACCTTGAGTCTTAAAAGAATTAAGAAATAAAACTACCATTGGTATTAGTACTAATAAACTTATAAAAATTGTTACTATATTGGCTGCTACACTTCCAATTGACTTCTTTAAAGTGACCATTATGCATCTACCTCCTTATTTTCCATGGATTTAATAATGAAATATACTAATAGCAATAATCCAAAGAATAATATACTCGATAATGTAGTACCCATTGCATAATTTCCTTTAGAAAATTCCTTATACACTGCTGTGTTAATTACCCCTGTTGCATTCCCTGGCCCTCCATTTGTTAATGAATAAATCATATCAAATACTCTAAATCCATATGTTACATTTAATATTGTTACATTTATAATAATTGGTTTTAATAATGGCAAAGTTATTAAACGGAACTTTTGCCAGAAACTAGCACCATCAATATTTGCCGCTTCATAATAATCAGGAGAAATAGACATCAATCCTGCAATAATTACAACCATTATGTACCCCATACCTTTCCAAGTATCTACAGACATGACAGTTGCAAAAACAATTTTTAAATCAGTCAGCCAGTTCATAGCCAAGAAATCCATTCCTACAGATTTAAGAAAATTATTTACAAATCCTGTATCTGGATGTAGCATACTTTTGAAAACAAGTCCTACTACTAAATAAGACATTACTTGAGGAGAAAAGATAACCATTCTATGAAAGTTTTTTAGTTTGATAAATTTTTGTGTTAATAGTAAAGCTAAAGCTAGGCCAACTACAGTTTTCATGATTGTTGTAACTGTAGTAAATAATACCGTATTCCATAAATATGCACGGTATTCCGGTTTCCCCTTAAATACTTCAGCATAATTTTTTAATCCTATAAAATTGATCTTGTCAGTAAAATTATTCCAATCTGTGAATGAATATAATATACCTATAATTCCTGGTAAAAAGCAAAGTAAGAAAAATATTAATAGAGCCCCGCTTGTAAAGTACCACGGATATAATTTTTTTCTGTCCATTCAAATCCCTCCATTTTAATAAAATAAGGTTTCAAAAGGAGAAACCTTATTTTCATATAACCGTAATTATTTATCCCAATCAGGATCTTTTTGTAATTTAGCTTGTTCTGTTCTTCTATTCATAATTGTTTCTAATACTTGCTTTGGAGTTGATGAACCACTATACATAGCCTCTAAGTCTTTTCCAATATCCATCCATTGGCTGTCAATATATTTAACGCCAGCTTGCATAACCATTCCTTTTTGCAATGAATCAATGTATGCTTGGTCCTCTTTTGAATATTTTGATTTTACTTCAGGCCAGCATAATTCTGATAATCCTGGTTGTCCATCTAAACGTTTTTGTAAATTCTCAGGTCTTGCTAGGAAATCAAAGAATTTCTTTGCTTCTTCTACATGCTTTCCATTTTTATTTATAAAATATGCATTACTTGCAGGATTCACACCAATTGTTTGGTTATCTCCCCAAGGCATTGCAAATATACCTAACTTATTAACGTCAAAATCAGGGAAATCCGACTTCACTTCATTTCTCCATGCTGATTCTGCTATAAACATTGCAGCTTTTCCCTTTGCCATTGCTTCTTTTGCATTCTCTACTGAATTACTTAAGTAATTATCTCCATAAAAACCTAAATCAGCACATTCTTTTAATTCATTGATTATAGTTTGTAATTCAGGTATAGAATCTAAATCAACTTCATTTTTATTAAGCTTATTATATAAGTCTGGATGCTTTTGTTGATACATTGCTCCTGTTTCAAATAATGGAAGTACTTGATGCCATCCATTTTGAGTTCCTTCATAAATTGGAGTAACTCCTGAATCTTTTATCTTTTGACATACATTTTTGAATTCTTGATAATTAGTTGGAATTTTCAAACCTAATTTCTCAAATATCTCTTTGTTATAAACATAGAAATACATTTTTTTACCTGGGAAAGTAATACCATAAACTTTGCTATTGTATGAGATTGAAGGAAGAACATTAGGGTCCATTCTCTTTACCCATTCTTCATTTGATACATCCAATACATATTTTTCAGGATTAACTCTTGTTACTAGGTTTAAAGGATCAGCGTCTGCACAAAAAATATCTGGTGCTTCACCAGAATCCAATTTTACTTTAAGTAAGTCACGCCATTGAGCATCCGGAGAAATTTGAAAATCAATTTTAATTCCTGTTTCTTTTTCAAAATCTTTTGCCAAGTCTTGTACAACACCAGATGTTGGAAGCCCTGATTGATGAGATCCAAATGTTAATGTAACTGAATCTCCACTTCCCGATGTACTCTTACTACCATCTCCACTGCTACTTCCACACCCTACAAAAGCACTCCCTATCAGTACTGTCATACAAACCGTACTGATTAATTTTAATAAACGTTTACTCATTAACTATACCCCCATCAATATAAATATTTGATACATATTTCTGATATGCTTTACATTGGCTATATGCTTATAATATCACTAAGTATATTAATTAGACATAGATAAAAACGAACTCCGTTTTGCACTTTTTTGAACATTATTATATAATGTGTTTTGGAGAGGAGGATTATAATGAATTATAAATTACGTTATTCTCAAAAGACATACTTATTTTCTATTTATGGGTTACTAGTCGCCTCATTATTATTTTTATTCTTTCTCTGTTTTTATTACTTTTATAGTGATAATATTTACAAAACAGCCAAAACAAAATCTGAAACTATTAGCGCCTCCATTCATAAATCAGTATCAACTGAATTAAATAATATGTCTACAATATCTATGAATATTGTTTACTCTAATGCTATAAAAAAGAATTTCACTAGTTTTGCACGTAACAACACAGATACAATAAATCTAGAACACTTTACCCAATCTAGAGAAAACGTTTTAGCTATATATGATATTATTACTGCTATAATCGGTCCTTTTCAATCTGCCAGCCAAGTCAATCTTTATACGCAAAATGGGATATGTATAGGATCAGGTTTCTTTCAAGGAGTAATAAATGTAGATTTGAATACTGTACCATGGTATAAGGATACATTGGATAAAAATGGCGAAAAAAATATTTTCCTTACTGATAAATTATCGTACTCCCCTACTAAGATTGAAAATATGTCAAACCACCACTATCTTTCACTTTCACGTGTATTCTTTAATAGGAATAATGAACCAGAAGGTATTGTTGAAGTAGTACAGGATTGCAATACTGTATTCTCTCTAATTTCAGAGTTAAAGAAAAAAAATCCTTCAACATCGTTCTATATATACAATGAACATAATGAATTGGTTTACCCTTATTCAACTGTTCCAGAAGATAATATAAACTATGCCAACACTATACAAGAACACAGTTTAAGCCCATCAGTTGGATATTTTATTAACATAGATGATAAACATGATGTACTAATGTCTTATCAAAAAATTGATTCATACAATTGGACAATCATTGCCGTTGAACCTAAGGATGTTGTTTTTAGATCATTACACTCGTTTAAAGAGAGTTTTATTATTATAGCTATAATTTCAATCGTTTTTACATTATTTTTATGTTTTATGATTTCAAGTAAATTAACTCAACCTTTAAGTACTTTAACTAATTCTACAAAAATGGTCACTATAGATAGAGTATTAAATGAAAAAGAAACTATATTAGTTCCAATTAATAGTAATATACTTGAAATTTCTGAACTATATCAATCTTTCTGGGATATGTATGAAAAATTAAGAGATTCTTCTCATGAAATTTTATTATTAAAATCAGAAGAAACTCGTGCAAAACTACAAGCGACCCAATCTCTTATTAATCCACACTTTTTATATAACAGTTTAACAAATATAAGTATCATGGCTGAAGAAGATATGAATAGCGAAATAATTAATATATGTCATGCATTGTGTGATTATTTCCGTTATATTACAACATGCGATGAAACTGCTGTTCCTTTATCTTTAGAAATATCATATACAGAAAAGTATATTGAATGTATGAAGATGCGATATGGAAGTGATTTTATATATACTTCAAACATTGATGAATCAACAAAGAACATTTTAATTCCTAAACTAATAATACAACCTATAGTAGAAAATGCTTTTAAATATGGCTTTAGCTCCTCACCACCTTGGATTTTAGATATCAAATCTTCTATAGCAAATGATAAAAAGTGGCTTATATATATCGAAGATAATGGTGGTTGTTTAAGTGATGAAGATAAAAAGAAATTATTATCTAATCTCTATAATTTAAACAGAACTAAAGAACTAAAATCATTAAGAATTGGTGGAATGGGACTTAAAAATGTATATCTAAGATTACAACTTTTATATGGTAATGAAGCTATATTTTCGATTGATAATTCTCAAAAAAATAAAACAATTTTTATAATCGGTGGGCCCATACATCTAAATAAGGAGGATTTTTATGAGCAATACACACACATATAAGCTTATTGTCGTTGAAGATGAGCATCTTATACGACAAAATATAATAAAAAAAATTAATTCTTTATCTATTCCCTTTGAATTAGTGGGCGAAGCTAGCAATGGAGAAATTGCCCTTCCCCTCATAGAGCAACTATGTCCCTCTCTAGTTATTACAGATATAAGAATGCCTCAATATGATGGATTAGAATTAATTAAATATCTCTACAAAAATCATCCTCATATAAAGACTATAGTATTAAGCGGATACAATGATTTTAAATATGCTCAGACTGCATTAAAATATGGTGTTAAGGATTTTTTATTAAAACCAGTAAAAATAGAGGAACTTAGCACTGCTTTACAAAGTATTCTTGTTATGCTTGAATCTGAAAATAAAGAATTCTCTTCATTTTCAATTGATCACCACAGCCTAAAACCCGAAAGCTTAAGCCAACTGCTTGAGAATTATTTACTTAATAACTATGCTTCTGTAACATCTATAACTGAAATTTCTGAGAAATTTGGATTCACAAATGAATATATAAGTAAAATTTTTAAGAAATATACTGGAGTAACTCCTATAAAATATATAACTAGGATTCGTATTAATGAAGCCAAACAACTTTTAATTAATCAACCTGACTTGGAAATAAAAAAAGTTGGCGAATTAATTGGCTATAGAGATGCCTTTTATTTTAGTAGAGTATTTAAATCTAATGTAGGTGTGTATCCTAGTGATTACAGAATAAAACATTTAAATTCTAATTAATAATTCCATATTTTTTTCATAATATTTTGTTTTACACCATATTAATTACTATCATGAATTTATCACTCCAAATAAAAAATAGAAGGCAAACTATTATATTAATTGTTTACCTTCTATTCTTAAGTAATTGAACTATACTCTTAATCTATCAAAAATTTTTCCTAGAATTAAATTACGTTGATATTTTCTTTATTAGCCAAATAACTTCTAACTTTCAAATGCTTGAGATAAATCATAAATTATATCATCAATATGCTCTGTTCCAATGGAAAGACGGATTGTATTTGGTTTAATTCCTGATTCAGCTAATTCAGTTTCATTCATTTGTGAATGTGTTGTGCTAGCTGGGTGAATTACTAATGATTTAACATCAGCCACATTTGCAAGTAGTGAGAATATTTGTAGTTTATCAATGAATTCCTGTGCTTCTTTTGCTCCACCTTTAATTTCAAAAGTAAATATAGAACCTGCTCCTTTAGGAAAATACTTTTTATATAAAGCATTATCAGCACTCTCTGGTAGTGATGGATGATTAACACTTTCAACCTTTGGATGATTCTTTAAAAATTCTACAACTTTTAGAGCATTCTCAACATGACGTTCAACTCTAAGTGAAAGAGTTTCTAAACCTTGTAATAATATAAATGCATTAAATGGACTTATGCATGCACCTGTATCTCTTAATAATATAGCACGAATTCTTGTCACATATGCTGCGGCGCCAACTGCTTCTGCAAACTTAATTCCATGATAACTTGGGTCTGCTTCTGATAATTGTGGGAACTTTCCTGAACCTATCCAATCAAATTTTCCCGAATCTACGATAACTCCACCTAATGATGTACCATGTCCACCTATAAATTTAGTTGCTGAATGAACAACTATATCTGCCCCATGTTCAATCGGTCTAAATAAGTATGGTGTTCCAAATGTGTTGTCCACTATTAGTGGTATTTTATGCTTGTGTGCAATTTCTGCTAATGCTTTAACATCTAAAATATTTGAGTTTGGATTTCCAAGTGATTCAATTAAAATTGCTTTAGTGTTTTCTTGAATTGCATTTTCAAAATTTGATAAATCTGATGGATCTACAAATGTTGTTGTAACACCGTTTGTAGGGAATGTATGTGCTAACAAGTTATAAGATCCCCCATATATAGTTTTTTCTGCAACTATATGATCACCAGCTTTAGTTATATTTTGCAATGCATATGTTATTGCCGCTGCTCCAGATGCTACTGCAAGAGCTGCTACTCCACCTTCTAACGCTGCAACACGTTTTTCAAAAACATCTTGTGTTGAATTTGTTAAACGTCCATATATATTTCCAGCATCAGCTAGTCCAAATCTTGCTGCCGCATGTGCAGAATTTTTAAATACATATGAAGTCGTTTGGTAAATTGGTACTGCTCTAGAATCTGTTGCTGAATCAGGTTGTTCTTGCCCTACATGAAGTTGAAGTGTTTCAAATTTTAATTTTCTTTCTTGATTACTCATAATTTGTTGCCCCCATTTTATATGATTTTTATTTTTTCTAATATATTTATTATGATTTGTACGTTACCCTAATTTCTTAGATATTAATGCTTAGCTTTGAATTTGATTTTTATCATAATCCTAGAGAAAAATACAAATAATTAGACATTTAGATAATAAAAGAGCTACTTTCTAGATAAGAAAGTAGCAAAAAATATGTACATTCTTATCTTTCAGATAAAATATCTGCAGGAATTAGCACCTTAAATTAAAATAGAACTTTTAATTCAGGTTGCTAGGCATCATAGGGCCAGTCCCTCCGCCTTTCTTGATAAAAATTATTATATTATATTATTCTTAGTTGTTTACTATGATATAAAGTATACATTTTATTGCCATATATGTCAACAGTATTTTAAATTTTATGTGTATTTTTTATCAATTAGTTATTTTATCTAGAATTCACAGTCATATATTCTAAATAAACCCAGTCTCAATATTTCTTTTCTACTTTACAAATATTTAATCTTGATAGATAATAATTATTATAAAAGACATGGAGGTAATAAAATGGAAAGTTTAACTTTAGAAGAAGGAATGAAAGCTCCGGATTTTACATTAGTAGGATCTGATAAAAAAGAACATAAATTAAGTGATTATTTAAATAAAAAAGTCATCTTGTACTTTTACCCTAAAGATAATACTCCTGGCTGTTCACAAGAAGCACAAGATTTTAAAGATGGTTTGGATGATTTTGAAATGAAAAATGCTGTTATTTTAGGTATAAGCAGAGATTCTCTAGCATCTCATGATAAATTTATTGCCAAATATGAATTGCCCTTCATTCTTCTTTCAGATGAAAAAGAGGAGGTATGTAATCTCTACGGCGTATTAAAGGAAAAAAATATGTTTGGAAAAAAATCCATAGGTATTGAAAGAAGTACATTCATAATAGATGAAAATGGGATTATATCAAAGATTTATAGGAAAGTTAAAGTTACAGGACATATAGAGCAATTAAAATGTTCTATACAATAATTTAAGTATTTAAAATATTTTATGATAATAAATAAAAAAAGATAGTTATTACAACTATCTTTTTTGCTTACCTCGCAACGTCCTACTCTGCCACACAGTCTCCCATG
>CAURJV010000029.1:0-58983 GCA_963524945.1 uncultured Clostridium sp. | reverse complement strand
GAAGCTGATATACATCATATTGTTCACAGAAGTGAAGGTGGCTTTGATATAGAACTAAATTATAAATATTTATGTCCTTCCCATCATAGAGGAAAATATGGTCCCCACCAATCCAAAGAAGTTGATTATAGATATAAGCTAGATCTTCAAAATAAATTATACGATATGCTAAAAAAAGATTACTATTCTTTTAAGGAGCTAGCATTAGAATTAAATATACCTAGAAACACTCTTAAAAGAATTACAAGAAACTTAAAACTTTACAAAGAAGGTTATAAAAAATCAGAATTAATATTTAAAATAATGGGTGAAAAATTCTACTCTGAAGAAATGATTGTCAACTTAACTTTAGACAAATTAATTGAAGATAATTATTAACTTACTATGTTTATATAATTAAATTTATCTTACTAACCATATGTAAATTAAAATAACAAATATCTAAAACAAATTTTTGTTTTAGATATTTGTTATTTTAATTTAAGCTTTATATTCTCACTGGAGCGGAAAACGGGGCTCGAACCCGCAACGTCCACCTTGGGAAGGTGATACTCTACCATTGAGTCATTCCCGCTTATTGGTGCAGATGAAGGGAGTTGAACCCTTACACCAAAAGGCGCTAGATCCTAAGTCTAGTGCGTCTGCCAATTCCGCCACATCTGCATACCAATATTATACATCTATTCAATATATTAAATCAATATTGAATTTTATACATATTCATAATTTTTCAAACACTTTTTTATAGTAAACTATGATATATTATATCTGCCCGAATCATCCTCCGTGCATTCTCTTTCATCTTTTTGCTTAATATATTCTTTAATTTCTGTTATCTTCGAACACCCCCATCCAAAGTCTTTAGTTAGTGTATCTACTTCTAACTTTTCTAGCGGAGATACACTTAAATCAACAAAGTGTTCTGCTAATGATAAATCTAAATCATTTGTCCCATAATTACTAAATTCCAGATTAATTTCTTCTTCTGGTAATATCGATAATTCCTTTAATTCTTTCTCTAAATCCAGATCCAGATTTCTTTCATATTGATCACTATATCTTGAGTCTTCAAACTTATTCAATAAATTCATGTTTTCTAAGCTCTTATTGTTAGTATCCAACTCTCCTTCCCTATTTGGATATGATTTTTCTTCATATGGACTATTTGCTTTTGAATTTTGTTCAGATATATCGGTGTCCCTTATTAAATCTTCTTCTTTGATTTTAAATTGATTAACTTTTTGCAGCAAATCATCTGCTCTATCTAGTAAAATATCAGAACTGCTGTTAACTTTCTCTGCAAGGCGTGCAAGCTGAACTGAGGAATTCGTTACTTGCTCCAAGGAATTTGATGTCTCTGTTATTTCTCCTGATAACTCATATACAGTTTCAACAATTAAATCTTTGCTGTGATTAATATTATTAAACACACTATCTATATTAGATACTTTAGGTGCTATTTCTTTAACTAGCAGTGCTATTTCTGAAAATGAACTTGATGCATTATAAATCATTTCCTTCTGCTCATGCAACTCACTCTCCATATTTTTAGACTCTTCTACAAGTTTATTTATTATATTTATGAGTCTATTTATTATCTTATAAATATTCTGTGCAGACTCCTTACTTTTGTCTGAAAGCTTTTTCACTTCTAATGCTATTACGCTAAACCCTCGTCCTGCATCGCCTGCGCTAGCTGCTTCAATAGCTGCATTAAGTGCTAGAAGATTTATTTGTTCAGATATTCCATTGATAATATTTGTAATCCCATTAACATTTTTCATATCACCTTGTATATACTCTATGCTAATTAAAAACTTTTCGAAACTATCATTAACACTTATAATTCCACCATTTAATTCTTCTATGTCTTTAGTTCCTTTTAAAGATTTATCATTGATTATTGCAATATCTTCATTAATTGAATGAACATTATTCTTAACTTCAGTTATATTTTCACCAAAGTTTTCAAGCTTAGTGTTTATCTGTACAAAGTCATGGCTTTGTTTATTAGTATTATTAGAAACCTCTCCTATAGATGCTGATATTTCCTCTGTAAGAATTGATAGTTCTTCTGCAATTTGATTTAATGATACAGAACCTTCTTTAACTATATTTGAATCCTCTCTTACTGCCTCTATCATTTTCCCTACTGATTCTTTAGCTTGGCTTACACTTAGGCATATTTCACTTATTTCATCATTACCTTTAGTATATTTATCATCAACCTTAGTATAAAAATCACCTTTAGCAATACTATCTACATAATATTTTGCCCCAAGTAACCTGTTTACAACTATAATTGTAAAGCCTATTATAATAGTTAATATTAGTAGCGTCATAATAACAGTCACTATAATATCAATGAAAGCTAAACTGTTTAATGCACTTAGTAGGTCTTTTTCTTCTACTGTGATTGCTATGGCAAGACCTGTCTTCCCTATTGGGCTATATGATATATATCTTTCTTTACCCTCATAAGTATATTTTCCTGTTCCATATTGGGTCCCAATTGTCATACTTTTTCCTATGTTATTTAGATCTTGTAAATTTTCTTTATCAGAGGTCATATTGGTTATATTTTTATTCTCATTTACCAAGCTCTCATCTTCTGAAACTATAAAATTACCATTACTATCTACGATTAATAAATTTCCTGTTTTCAAGAAATTAGTTTCTTTATTTAGAGACGCAAAATCTTTGCAATCCTTTATCGATGTAATAATTCCTATAACACTATTTGAAGAATCCTTGATAGGTACTGAATATGATATGACTTTTTTCTTTGTGATTGGATCTATATATGGATTGGTTATTGAATTTTCACCATTTATTGATTTCATGAAACTTTGTGTTGTCTTTATTGATTTCTTATTTCCTAAAGTATCTATTGAATTTCCATCTTTATTACTTATACTCATTTCTAATTGTCCAACTGTTTTCAATGCTGGTTTAAGTATTTGAATTTTTTCTTCTATCTGTACATTCTTATCCGTTATTATCGGATTGCTTGCAATTACTTCAAGGTTCCTAATCTCACTTTTTATTTGATCATCTGCTCGTGATGCAGCAGTTTTCGTCATCTCTTCCATTACATTTAAGTTACTCTCTTTTAATGACTTACTTGCAAATCTATATCCTATTCCCGACAAAGCTATAAATGCAATTAATAACATTGGTATTAAGAACATAATAATTTTAACTTTTATACTTTTAATACTTCTATTCATCTCTACCTCCTGAAAAAAATACTAAATACAACCTAATATACATAAATTTTATTTGATTTTAATAAATTCTAGGTTAAAGCCTTATTATAATTTTGTTAAAATATCCAATATATTCTGAAAATCTTAGTATCTTTTGTGTTTTTTTTGTTAATTAGTTGACATCTAAAAATCATGTGCTTATAATTAAGGATATTAATATAATAAATAAACACGTTGATGAGGACAGTAAGCTAAAATCTTATTTTTCAGAGAGAGAATATGTTGGTGCGATTATTCTTATATAAATTTAGACTGAAAACCACCTCTGAGTGGCCCTAATAAAGCCCGTAATTATCACGTTACGATAAATTCAAGTGACCTATTTAACTGATTTTTTTTAAAAGGTTTTTAATGTTTATTTTATTTGACCTATTTTAATCAGTTTGTTTTAGGTAATTAGAGTGGAACCACGGATATTACTTCGTCTCTATTTTTAGAGATGAGGTTTTTTTGTTTGCAAAAATGCATGATTTTAGTAATATATTTTCTTAAAAATATTAATTATTAAAATTTAACAATTCACAGAAACAAAATTGTTTTAAATTTGAAAGGAGTCTTAATAATGATAAAAGTAACTTTAAAAGATGGATCAATTAAAGAATTCCAAGCTGGTTTATCTATTTATGAAATTGCCAAATCAATTAGTGAAGGTTTAGCTAGAAATGCCTGCTGCGGTATAGTTAATGGAAAGGTTGAAGATCTTAGAAAAGAAATAAATGAGGATGTTGAATTAGGCATATGCACATTTGACTCTCAAGAAGGTAAAGATGCACTAAGACATAGTATATCTCACGTTTTAGCTTATGCCGTAAAAAGATTATTTCCTGAAACAAAGTTGGCTATAGGACCTTCAATTGCAACTGGCTTCTACTATGATTTTGATAGAGAAAATGCTTTCACTGCTGCAGACCTAGAAAAGCTTGAAGCAGAAATGCAAAAAATAATTAAAGAAAATCCAGAAATATCTAGATTTGAACTTCCAAGAAATGAAGCTTTAGAATTAATGAAGGATGAACCTTACAAAGTGGAATTAATAAATGATCTTCCTGAAAATGAGATAATCTCATTCTATAAAATGGGCGATTTCACAGACTTATGTGCTGGTCCTCACCTTATATCAATAAAATCAGTTAAAGCAATTAAACTTATTAGAAGTGCTGGTGCTTACTGGAAGGGTAATGAAAAAAATAAGATGCTTACAAGAATCTATGGTACTGCTTTCTTAAAGAAATCAGACTTAGATGCTTTCCTAGAAGCTTTAGAAGAGGCTAAAAAGAGAGATCACAATAAACTTGGTAGAGAATTAAAACTATTTACAACTGATGAAAATGTAGGTCAAGGACTTCCATTATTAATGCCTAAAGGAGCAAAAATAGTTCAGCTTCTTCAAAGATGGGTTGAAGATGAGGAAGAAAAAAGAGGTTATCTTTTAACTAAGACTCCACTTATGGCTAAAAGCGATTTGTATAAGATTTCTGGTCACTGGGATCATTACAAAGATGGTATGTTTGTATTAGGTGATGAAGAAAAGGACGATGAAGTATTTGCTTTAAGGCCAATGACTTGCCCATTCCAATATACAATTTATAATGCTGAACAACACAGTTATAGAGATCTTCCACTCAGATACGGTGAAACTTCTACTTTATTTAGAAATGAAGCTTCAGGTGAAATGCATGGTCTTATAAGAGTTAGACAATTCACTTTAGCTGATGGTCATTTAGTTGTTACACCTGAACAATTAGAAGAAGAATTTAAGGGCGTTCTTGAATTAATTCAATATTTAATGGGAACTTTAGGAATCGCTGAAAAGATAACTTATAGATTCTCTAAATGGGATCCAAATAATACTGAAAAATATATCAATGATCCTGATGCTTGGAATAAGACTCAAGATACAATGAGAAATATTTTAGATCATTTAAATATTAATTATGTTGAAGCTGATGATGAAGCTGCCTTCTATGGTCCAAAACTTGATTTACAATTTAGAAATGTTCATGGTAAAGAAGATACTTTATTCACAGTTCAAATTGACTTTGCTTTAGCTGAAAGATTCGATATGAGTTATGTAGATAAAGACGGAGAAAAGAAACGTCCTTATATAATCCATAGATCATCAATTGGATGTTATGAAAGAACTTTAGCTATGCTTATAGAAGAATATGCTGGTGCTTTCCCAACATGGTTATCTCCAGTTCAAGCCAAAGTATTACCAATCTCTGATAAGTACAATGATTATGCTGAAGCAGTTACAAAAGCCTTAAAAAATAAAGGCATTAGAGTTGAAACTGATTATAGAGCTGAAAAGATTGGTTATAAGATTAGAGAAGCTAGACTTGAAAGAACTCCTTACATTTTAGTTGTTGGAGAAAAAGAATCTGCTAATAATGAAGTATCTGTAAGAAGCAGAAAGAATGACGATGAAGGCGCTGTTAAATTGGATGCGTTTATCGAGAGAATCGTTAAAGAAATAGAAAATAAAGAACTATAAAATTTATATAAAAAATGAGGATGCCCTTGTAAATAAGGCCTCCTCATTTTTTAAGTTTACACAAAATTTTTTACTGATCCTAGACTCAGGCTCTTTCTATGTCTATATACGCATTCTTCATAGTAGTTAACTGCTTCTGTAAGCCAATAATTTTACTTTCTATATTATCAACTAGTGCATCTTTGCTTTTAAGCATCTCCTTATTTTTTTGTATAGATTCATTCACTTTTTGAATTTGATCTTCTAATTCTAAGAAAACCGAATACTCTTTTTTAAAATAAGGCTTTTGCTTTGCTTCTTTAATTAATAACTTTTCAGCTTCTAACATATTTGATTCATTAATAAATTTATTTGCTTGATCCTTCCAAACCTCTATAGAAAACATGCTTTTCAATGTTCCAATTTTATTTTTTGATTCATTGATATGCTTTTCTACTAACTTTTTCTTATTGCACAAATCATCATAGTAAAAATATGATGGCAAGAGAACTCTTTTTTCTGAATTCATAACTAGATTTTTAAATTCATTCTCGTAGCTTCCATACTTTCTCAATAATGAGTCATAGGCTTCTGATAATTCTTTCTGATTAATTTCTAATTCTAATTTTTCTCTCATTATTAGACCTAAGCTACTTTCCTCTTCCTCTTTCTTCATACAAATATCGTTATATTTTTGCTGTTTTTGTTTCCACAACTTGACCAAGTCATTATAACCTTCCAGATTTATAAAATCATTATCTGAGACTAAACTTACACTCGTTATTAACATCACTGCTAATGGTAATAATTCTTCTTGCTGGTTTTGGCTTACAACTATTGCATCGCTAGATAAATATAAGAGAACCATAAAATAGGTATTAGAAAATTTTTTAATTAAAGACCTTTTCTCAATTAAATTTTCAATTTGAAATATAATACTAGACATATCCTTATATGAATCAATGCTCGCTAAGTCTGCTATCATATATAGAAATGTATATGGTTGAGATTTTATAGCTGCTTTAATGGCCGACTCCGTCATAACATCCAAATCAAGTTTTTCATAGTAAAATCTTTTCTCTTTATTTTCTGGTCTTTGTTTTAAATTTGTAATTATATCATAAATCTTTTCTATTAACTCTTCTGTAATATGTGTATTTGAACCTTTATTTTTTAATGCTGATATAGTTCTATTCATGTAATATTCATTTATTGCATCTAGTTTTCTTGTTCTTGCTTTAAAATCCTTTTTAGATGCTAAAACATCATAAGCTTTCTCTACCATGTAATCCAATGCCTGTACAAACTTTCTTCTATTATATATCCTCCCATAAGGCGCATTTGACAAACTTATTAATTTATAATATAAAATTAGCTTTATTTCATTATCATTAATGTTTTTTAGATTCTCTAAATTTCTATTTAGCAATTCTAAAAACTTATCTTCATTATATCTTCCCAATAATTCCTTAGGTTTACTTATCAAATTAAAACTTGAAGTAATATTATTAATGATTGTATATACGATTTTAAGTTCTTTTCCTGATAGTCTTAAAAATCCATCATAAAATTTTTCATGCCTAATTTCTCGTTTTATATTTTCATTTACTAGTTCTTTAAATATTAACGCTTTTCTTTTATACTCCACTATATTTTTATTGTAAATAATTATATTCTCGTTAAATACAGCATCTTCAAAATTTATTTTTATTTGAATACTGTTCTTTTTAGCTTCCAATTCTCTTTTTAATTCATTATCATATGAAAATTCTATTGTTTCAACAATATCATTATGTTCTTCTGTTAAGTTTAATAAACTTTCATATGCGTGTCTTAATGTTCTTAATTCTTCATCCAGTGATACTTTCATCCTTTTTATTGATTCATCTTCGTCATCTAACTCCTCAGTCGATATTTTCAATTCTTGATTTTGTATCTCAGCCTTCAGAAGCTGCCCCTCTTTTTCAAGAAGAAGTTCTTCATTTTCATTAAACTTAATTTTCATTTCATTAAGCTTCTTTTCATATGTTTTATAATCGGTTTCCATATTTAATACATATTTATTTTGCATTTCTACTTTTCTATTTAATATATCTTGGATTTCTTCTAAATAAGCTTTTTCTTCTTTTATTAGTATTATGATGTTATTTATTTCACTTATTCGCTTTGGAGAACTATCTAACTCAAGAATCTTTTTCCTAAGATTATTAATTAAATTTTCTCTTTGGGCAATATCGTTGTTGATCTTTAAAAGTTCTTTCTTCATATATTCTATAGTACTTGGAGCACTGAAACTTAGATTCTTAATATCTAACATCAAATTTTCTTTTTCTTTCAAATAGTAATATAGAACTTTTTGAGCTATCTTCAAAATTTCTATTGGGTGTTTAGATACCTTTCTATTTCTATCTCTTTTTGAGGTATTCTCATATCCGTTAGCCAATATAATCTCTATACCATTATAAATTTCTTCTGAAAAAGAAATATTAGACTTTACCTTAACATTATTTAGTAATGTAAGTGCAGATGCATTCGTATCCATTCCACTGTCCTGTGCTATATCTTTTAAAAGCATTTCCATTACCTTTCTAACAATAATCTTTGTAACTAATGGATGATACTCACATAAAAATTCTGCTTTTATTAGATAATCATAGTACTTTTCCATTCTGGTTCCTTTTAGATACCCAAAATTACTTTCACTGTATTCCATATATTCCCCCTATTTATTTTAATCCGCCGTTACATTATTCCAATCTTATAAATTCTTTTTCAGTTATAATGTAATCTACTGGTACATCATGATAACTGGTTGGAACTTTATCAAGTACTTGAAAATCATATGCTAATGCTAATTTGGTAATTCTTTTTATATTATCTTTATTAATTTTCTTGAAATATCTATCATAAAAACCAGCTCCATAACCAACTCTCCCTCCGTGCCTATCAAAAGCTACACCTGGAACTATAATTAAATCAAGTTCGTTTGGATCAATATATGGCTCATTTATAGATGGCTCTGGTATCCCATATGAACTTTCCGACAAATTATCCAGTGATTTAATTTCTACTGCATCCATAAGTCTACTTTTAAGCTCTGTTCTTGGAACATAAATTCTTTTATTATTATTTAAGGATTCCTTTATAAAATCTCTTGTATTTATTTCAGTATCATATGATATATAAACAAAAATATTTTTTGCCAATTTATAGTACTCACTACTATAAACTGTTTCTAATATTCTTTCATCCATTTTTTCTTTTTCTGTTACATCTACTTTTTTTCGCTTAGCTAAAATTTCTTTTCTTAGTATTTTCTTATCAATAAAGCTTTCCATAACAACAACTCCTATAATTATACTTCATATCAATCATTAACTTCACACTGTTCTCAAACTAATAAATCTATAGATATTTGATCTAACTATGCACTTTACTCATTATTTTAATTTTACTTACTAAAACATCTTATGTCTATTCCTTATATATCTAAAAATAATAAACCTTATATAGTAGTAAAATTAATTATGCCTTATATTGTACTTATCTTTATTGATTATACATATATCTTTTAATATAATGAACATAAAATATGTGATAAATAAAGGGAGAGTAATTTATGAACTACGATGCTGAATTAATAAGAGAAAAGAGCTATAAGCCGACATTTTGGTCTGGTGGAATGGCGACAGAATTAATAACATATCCAGTAGATTCTGATTATGCAAGCAGGAACTTCTTATGGAGACTTGGTATAGCTAAAATTGATATACCGGAATCTACCTTTAGCAATCTTGCAAATGTTTCACGTAAATTTATGGTTACTGAAGGCAAAATAACCCTTGATCATGAAAATAAATATAGAAAATTACTTAAAGCCTTTGAACAAGATACCTTCATGGGCGATTGGAAAACAAAAACTTATGGAAAAGCTTCTGTTTTTAACTTAATGACAAGAGAAAATTATAATGGTGAATTAGTTCATTTAAATATTACACCTAGAAAAAAATATGTATTCAAATACCAAGTTCCATTAGATAAAGAACTTATAGCTATTTGTTTTTATGTTGTAAGCGGAAGTTTCAAATCTACTATTAACAATAAACTTTTCAAAGTTAATAATAATGATTTGCTATTAATTAAATCCTTAAACCTAAGTTCTATACATGAATTTTTACTCTCTAGCAATTCATTAGAAATTACTAATATAATAGCAAGTATAATTTATAGTCAATAATACTAAAAATATTAAAAAGGCTTCATCTCAAATTACTTCTAATTTGAGATAACTCCTTTTTTTATTTCTCTTTTCAAATACATATTATAAACTAAAGTCCTTAATTACTACTTTAGGCTTCTTAAAGACTACCTCCTTTCTTATTTCATAACTATCTTTATCTATAGTTATTCTATAAATATCAGGACAACCTTCTTCTCTCCATTTTTTCATATACTTTGCGGTAGCATCTATATCTGTATAATAATTTTGATCATAGTAATCTGAAAACTCCAGGTAAGATAATATGCATCTCTTATCTAATACTAAGTTCTCTCTACCCACATTCTTACATATTGGAATAAAGAATCTCAAAGGTACTTCATATTCATATCGCCCCTTGATTTCTTTTGATTCCATAATAGCTCTTTTAAATAAAATATTTTCTTTATAAGCGCTGTCTACTTTTAATTTAAATATTATTTTTCCACTTTTATTCTTTTCTAATTTAGCTTTAATCATATACTCACCATCTGTCTTATTTTTATATACTTCTTTTATTTTAACACGGTAAATATGAACTGTCTAAAATTTCAAAAATACTAACACATGAAAAAGGAAACACCTAATTTATAAACCTAAATATAAGCGTTTCCTTAATACATTTCTATTTAATTTCTATATTAATAATTTTCAACAAATACTTCAAAATATGCTTGTGGGTGCGCACATGCAGGACATGCAACTGGTGCTTCTTTACCTTCATATATAAATCCACAATTACCACACTTCCAAAGAGTTACTTCATCTTTTTTAAACACTGTTCCATCTTCAATGTTTTTAGCAAGCTTTTTATATCTAGCCTCATGACGTGCTTCAACTTCACTTATCTTTCTATAAACTGCTGCAATTTCTGGATATCCTTCCTCTTCAGCTGTTTTTGCAAAACTTGGATAAAGATCTGTCCACTCTTCATTTTCGCCTGAAGCTGCTGCAAGTAAATTCTTAAATGTACTTTCGTGGAATGAAACTGGGAAAGATGCTTGTATTTCTATCTGCTCGTCCACATAATCATCCTTAAGAAATTTATAAAATCTTTTTGCATGTTCTTTTTCTTGTTCTGCTGTTTCTAAGAATATGTTCGCAATTTGCACAAATCCTTCTTTTTTAGCAATACTAGAATAGTAAGTATATCTAGTTCTAGCTTGGCTTTCCCCTGCAAATGATTTCATCAAATTTACTGCTGTTTTGCTTCCTTTTAAACTCTTCATAATCATACCTCCAATATACCAATTCTCTATATAATGATACCACTAAATAATTAAATTATCTAGGATACCTTTAACCTTTATGTATTATTATTTCCGATAATAGAAACAAGTTGAATTGCATTTTCACATGAAATTCAACTTGCAATTTTCTCTATATTATTGTAAACTCCCCTATTTCCTCATCTAACTTTTCTGCCAATAATTGCAGATCATCCGCATATTTTGTGAATCTATCCATAACCGCAGTTATTTCCTCTGTTGATGCAGTTACTTCTTCTGAAGCTGAAGCAGTTTCCTGTGATATTAGCGATATATTTTCAATTTCCAATACCGCTTTTTTCTTTTTCTCATCAACATCAATGATAGAAGTCTTTATCTCATCAACCTTGCTTATCATTGTTTCAATTGATCTAAGGATTTCACTAAATATCTCCTGCGTCTTTCCCACTGCTAAATCTTGCTCTGTCACTACACTTTCTGTAGATTTAATTGCTTTAACAGCTGTATCAGACTTACTCTGGATATTTGTAATAATAACTTTAATTTCTTCTGTTGATGATTTTGATTGTTCTGCAAGTTTTCTTATTTCTTCTGCTACAACCGCAAAACCTTTTCCGGCTTCCCCTGCACGTGCAGATTCTATACTTGCGTTTAATGCCAATAAATTAGTCTGCTCTGTTATTTGCGAAATTGTTTCAGATATAGTATTTATTTTTCTAGTGCTTTCATCCATATCCTTAACTATACTATCAACTTCACCTGTAGCTATCTTAGTTTTCTTCGACTTCTCTATTAATGTATCTATCATAGATAATCCTTTGGCACCTAATTCTTTGGCACTTGCTGAGAGTTTGTCCATTTCATTAGAATTTACACTTATTTTATCTAATCTATTAGATAAGTCATTCATTTCTGCAACTCCGTTTTGAGCATTTTGCGATTGATTTGTTGCTCCTTCTGATACCTCTTCTATTGCTTTTGCAACCTCTCCTATAGATGCAGTTACTTCCTCAGACATACTTGCAAGATTTGATGACGTTTCCAAAACTGTTTTCGAAGATTTATTTACATTGTTCATAAGCTCTGAAATATTCCTTAGCATTTCATTAAAGGAATTAGCTAAATCCATAAATTCATCTTTTGTAGATGAAACCATAGATACAGTTAAATCTCCACTTGACGCTTTTTCAAATACTTCTTTCAATTTCTTAACATTCTGAGCTATTCCTTTACTTAATAATAAAGATAACACTATAGAAATCAAACATATAACTACTACTATAATTAAAGTTGTAGTTAATATTGAATCTGTATCCTTTGATAATTCTTTTTCATCTAACGTCGCTACTAATTTCCAACCTGTAATATTATTAGTTTCATATGCTCCAAACTTCTTTACATTGTTAAAGGTATACGTTATAAATCCTTTTTCATTAGTTTTAGCATCATTCCAAAAGGATTGTTTAGATGCTGCATCAGTTCCTAATAAATCTTTATTTGGATGCGCTATCATATTTTTACCTTCTACGTCAGAAATAAAAACGTATCCAGTGCTTCCTATTTTCTTCGTACTTATTTTTTCTGTAAGTGTCTCTAAGGAAACATTCATAGCACAAACTCCTATGACTTTTCCATCTCTTTCTACTGTCTTTGCAATAGACACAACACTTTTCCCCGTTTGAGCATCAGTAAATGGTAAAGTTATTATTACCTTTCCTTTATTATCTACTGCTTGCTTGTACCAAGGCCTTTCTTTTGGATTAAATCCTTCTGGCATTTTACTGTTAGGATATATATCAAACTTCCCATCAGTAGTCGCAAAATATGAACTAAAAATATTACTATTACTTTCTTTTAAATTCTTTAGGCTCTCTGGTATGTATGCTGCTTGTTCACTCTTATCACTGTTAACAAAGTTATAATCAGTGGATATCATAATTATCATATTACTAAATCCATCAAAATAATTACTGATTCCATCATTTACTTCTAAAAGTGTTTGCTGACTTGTTAATTTTAGTTTTTCATTAAGAATTGATCTGGCTTGTATATTAGCACCATAACCTAATATTATTAGAGGAATTACACAAATTCCTATTAAGCTAATAACTAGTTTGCTGCGAATAGTATTAACCCTAAACTTTTCCGTTTTCATTACTATTACCTCTTTTCATAAAATTGAATAAATAACAATTTAATTTAATCAAATCTGTTATCTATTTACATTATTTTCCCTCTTAATTTTTACAATAACAATTTACATATTCTTTTTATTATCGCACTGAGAGTTCAATTTCTTTACATATATACTATAATATTATTAATTTTTATCATAAAACCAAGTCGAAAATTATACTTTTTTTACCACATGCGTCTTAATTAATTACATCTGTCTTTCTTACTAATACTTGATTATACTTGTATATTTTTAATATAATATGTATATATACAATATAAGTGGAATGTGGGGAGGAAATTATCTTGGATAATTCATTCATATCAGATATGAGTATTTTTAATAATGACATATCATTCTTAATAAAACTTAGAGCAAAGCCACAAATCTTAGAAATAGTTAAGAAAAAGCACTTAGACGAAATTTCCGATGATATATCTATACAAGATAAGAAAAACGATTTGCTTATTTGGAATGCGATGTATACTAGAGAAATAGTAGAAAATGGCATTTTGACAAGATATCTTCATCCAATATATAACAAATTCTATACTTTAATCCCTACTCTTAATACTATAGAAGATTTACAAACTATTGAAATACAAATGATAGATACATACATTAATCTCCTTATAAATGACGTTGAAGTAAAAGATAACTTTGTTATAAATAGAATTCTGAAGCACCTACATCTTAATATCGAGAGCCAAATTTCATTGAAAAAATTGTCTAGAGAATTAAATCTATCTGAGGGCTATATATCAGATTGTTTTAAGAAACATATGGGGATGACTATTATGAAATATGCAAAAAAAATAAGAATTGATAGGGCTAAAGTATTGCTTGTAACTACAACTAGTAGCATTTTAGAAATAGGCTTGACCTTGGGTTTTCATGATCAAAGTCATTTCCATAAAGTATTTAAATCATTTACTGGTGTTTCACCTTCTGAATATAGAAACAATAATTTTGGATAATAAACAAACTTACTTTAATAAAAAGAAGACTAAAAACTTGAACTCTCAAGTTTTCAGTCTTTCTTATCAGTTGAATTTAGTACTAACCGGTATCGATCCCATTTAAACTAAATTATTATTTTATTTATAAATTATAACTTCCAAATGTCTTCATTGTA
Source organism: uncultured Clostridium sp. (assembly GCA_963524945.1). Classification (GTDB taxonomy): domain Bacteria; phylum Bacillota; class Clostridia; order Clostridiales; family Clostridiaceae; genus Clostridium. Next base: position 44,443 of record CAURJV010000029.1, on the reverse strand, counting down.
TTGAGTAATTGTACGATCTGAAGAAAAGAATCCTGCTTTGCTGATATTAATTAATACTTTTTTATTCCAAGCTTCTCTATCTTCATAATTTTTAAATACTATATCTTTAGTCTTGATATAATCTTCAACATCAAGTAAAGTCATGAACCAATCCTTATTAACTAATTCTTTATGAAGTCTTGTAAGATTTTCTTCATCCCCAACTTTTATCATTTTATCACTTATGATAAAGTCAACCAATTCTTTTATTTCTGGCTTTTTATAGAATTCCTTAGAAACATAATCTGCATTCTTATAATGCTCGATAACTTTTTCAGAAGATTCACCAAATATATAGATATTTTCATCTCCAACTAATTCATGAATTTCAACGTTAGCTCCATCTTCGGTTCCTAAAGTTAATGCACCATTTAGCATGAACTTCATGTTACCAGTACCTGATGCTTCCTTAGATGCAAGCGAGATTTGTTCTGAAACATCACAAGCAGGTATCAACTTAGAAGCCTTAGTCACATTATAATTTTCAACCATAACAACTTTTAGATATTTATTAACTTCTGGATCATTATTAATTATTTCTTGTAGACAAAGAATAGTATGAATTATATCTTGTGCAATTACATAAGCTGGTGCAGCCTTAGCTCCGAATATCATTGTTATAGGGGTAGTTGGCCTATTCCCCTTCTTTATATCCAGATATTTATAAATAATATAAAGTACATTCATTTGTTGTCTCTTGTACTCATGAAGTCTTTTAATTTGAATATCGAAGATAGAATTTTCATCAATTTCTACCCCTTGTGTTTCTTTTAAATATTCCTTTAATGCAATCTTATTTTCTTTTTTAATTTCCCCAATCTTACTTAACACTATTTTATCATTTATGAACTTAGCTAATTCTTCTAGCTTAGCAGCATCTTTCTTATATCCATCTCCAATAAGTTCTGAAATATAATTAGCAAGTTTATTATTACAATGAATTAACCATCTTCTGAAGGTTATGCCATTAGTTTTATTATTGAATTTTTCTGGATATATATCATAGAATGGCTTTAACTCTTCTTCTTTTAAGATATCAGTATGGAGAGTAGCAACACCATTTACACTATATCCATAGTGAATATCCATATGAGCCATGTGCACTCTCATATCTTTATCTATAATAGCTATTTTTTCATCTTTAAATTTAAGTTTAACCTGATTGTCCAACTCTCTAATAATTGGTAATAAGTGTGGAACGACCTTTTGCAAATAAGCTATTGGCCACTTTTCCAAAGCTTCTGCTAATATTGTATGGTTTGTATAAGCACAAGTCTTAGATACTATTTCAATGGCTTCTGACATAGGTATCCCTCTTTCTCCAAGCAGCCTTATCAATTCAGGAATAACCATAGATGGATGCGTATCATTGATTTGAACAACAACATGTTCATGTAATTTATGAAGATCATACCCATTTTCATCTGCTTCAAGTAATATTAATTGTGCAGCATTACTAACCATAAAATATTGTTGATATATTCTTAATAAGCGTCCAGCCTCATCACTATCATCAGGATATAAGAATAATGTTAAGTTCTTCTTAATATCTTCTTTGTCAAAATCAATTCCTTCTTTAACTAAAGCTTCATCTATTGTATCTACATCAAATAGACGAAGTTTATTTGATACTTCTTGATCATAGCCAGTTACATCTATATCATAAAGTGTTGAAGTGACTGTGAATCCTGCAAATGGAACTTCAAACTTAATATCAGATTTATTTAGCCAACTTTCACTTGTTATCCATGGATTCTTAACAGCTTTTTGCTTATTATCTTCAAAAACTTGTTTAAATAATCCAAAGTGATAGTTTAGTCCTACACCATCTCCATTTAATCCTAAAGTTGCAATAGAGTCTATGAAGCAAGCTGCTAATCTTCCAAGTCCACCATTTCCTAGCGAAGGTTCTAATTCAATTTCTTCAATTTCAGCTAACTCCTTACCATTCTTAGTCAAAACATCTTTAACATCTTCATAAAGACGTAAATTAATTAAGTTATTCGATAGTAATTTCCCAATTAAAAATTCAGCAGAAATATAATATAATTTTCTCTTTCCTCTATTAACACTCTTTTTCTTGATTGTTCCCTTTGTTAATTCTAATAATGCTAAATAGATTTCTTCATTACTCGCTTCTCTCACTATCTTATTAAACCTTTTCTTTAAGATTTCGTTTAAATTTTTTTCTAACATATAATTTCCCACCTTAAATAAATTATTTATTTTTATACCCATGAGTAATATCTTCGATTTAGCCTTATTATATCAATTTACATTCAAACCGATTGTATATTTCTATTATATTTTGTATATTTATCATGTAAATTTCACGTTTATAAATTTCTCTAAAAGCAATTTATGCTGCAAATATATTAATATAATGATTAAAACCTAAAGCCTTAACATACATTTATCAATCAAAAGTCAATGATTTAATAACACGCTCATCTTTTCCTAACGGTCTCTCCTCTTTGAAAAAGCCACTAACTTCATCATCAATAATCTCTCCTTCAAAAACTTCAATTATTGAGGCTTTTTCATTCTTTCTTCCTTTACACTTTTCTCTTTTAACCTCTACAGGAATATTGATGTCATTTTTTAGATCACTTGACTCTTTTTCCTTAGTTGTATCTTCTTCACTATTATTAATATCTTTATGCTTATCTTCCAAGTTATCTGCCTCATCAGTTTTTATATATTTAGTCTCATTCTCACCTACCTTATTTCCAGCGTTTATATCTTCACTTACAGCAATTTTACTTTTATTTTTTAAATTTTCCTCACTTTTTATTGCTTCATTTCTAACTTCTTCTTTTTCTATCTCTGCTGAATTTGATATCTTATCACTTTTAACTTTTTCCTTCACCTTAATATTTTGATGTTTAGCAAAATTCTTTACTCTATATACCTTATGTTCTGTAACTTCTATCATTTCTAATTTCATTAGCATATTTAGTGCAAGTTCAACTTGGTCAATATCCCTATTAAACTCTATTGCTACGGTTTCAATTGTATATGGAATATTTTTTGACATAAACAAATCGCCTTCTCTATTCACTTTCCCAGCCAGGATTACAACTCTTGTCCAAATATAGTTAATGAGATCTCTTTCAGGTTTTCTATCTATTATTTTTAATTTAGTATCCTCATACATATCAACTCTAAATTTAACATATCTTCTTTCTCTCATTTTCACCATTTCCCCTCATATTTATATATTAATAAATCAATCCATAAAATGTTTTTATATGCAGCATAGCTGCCTTTTTTTATGTGCATATCTTTTCTCTTTCATGTTAATGAATCTCTTTTAAATTTTATATCCTCTCTATATATGAAATATTATTTTTCAGCAAACTTGTAAACTTATTTTTAAAAATATTTCCACCTAAAATACTACAATATTTTTATTTTCACTTAGCTTACAAGAGATTAGATAAAAAACATAAATTTCTCACTCTAGAAATAATTAATATCCTCAATTTTATGATTTATCCTCAAAAAAATAACCTATAAGATAGACTTTTGTAAAATTGCCTATCCTATAGGATCAAATTTTAAATTTATATAATTAATATTTAAATATTTATACCTATTATATTGGAATTATTAGTTTATTATCTGCATAAGTTGTTCCTTACATTTAAAATAGGCATCCATACTTTTTTTAGATGAAAATATTTGTTCATAGTTTGCATACTCACTATAGTTGATATTATTATCGAATTCATTTTCCTCTGCTATTCTGAAATCTGAGGTATCATTCTTTATAGGGAACTTACCTATAAATGGATTCTTATATGTATATGAATTTTTCTCTTTATCTGTGTAAACATGATCTGCAATATTAGAAAAATCGTTTATACAGAAAACATACTCTTCATCATTTTTAATTAAATTGTAACCTAACATAGATTCAAGACGTTTGGAATGATTTTCACCTATTTCTATAGATACAGGTTCATAAATATAAATGCTTTCTTTATTAATATTTCCCTTGATAACTTTGGTGATCTTAATCTGAGTTAAAACCGCACTATCTAAAATTTCATGTTTACCTGTTGCAACTCCTTCTACTATATAATCTGAAAAATTACTCATATCAATATTATTTTCATCGGTTATATCCGTGAATACACCACCTGAATATCTTAAATCTTTATACGGATAATATGAATATTGATTCTCTTCTGAGAGAAATTTATTATAATCATAATTGATGATAGATGATCTTAATATTAATGATGATATTACACCTGTACATATTATTAAAAATATAATAACATAAAATAAGTTTTTTTCTGATTTAAATTTCATATACTCTCCCAAGATCAACCTTAAACTTCTTATCAGCTAGCCTATCAATATCCTCACTAATATGACTAGCTATTAAAATAGTTGCTCCTCTGCTCCTTTCTTCCCTTAATATATTTCTCACTCTGATTGCCGACTCTTCATCTAGAGAATTAGTAGGTTCATCTAATATAATAAGATCTTGAGATTCCATAAATGCTTGTACTAAAGCTAATTTTTGTTTCATTCCTAATGAATATTTTCTAAATTTTCTTTTATCTTGGGGATTTAACCCTATTCTTTGCATTGATTCCATTATAGCTCTATCGTCCACTATATTCTTTATACTTGCTATATTCTTCAAATTATCAAATCCAGTTTGATCATTCCAAAACCCTGTATTCTCAATAGTTATACCACATGATTCAGGGAAATCAATTTCTTTTCCAATCACTTTGTCATTAATTGAGACCTCACCACTTGTTGGTCTAATTAATCCTGAGATAGTTCTAAATAGCATAGTCTTCCCTGATCCATTACTTCCTAGGAATCCATAAATTTTTCCTTTTTCTAAAGATAGACTTATACTATCTAAAATTTTAGAATCTTTTACTACTTTACTAACATTCTTTAATTCAATGTAACTCATAACTCCTCCTACTAACCTTCAAAATTAAACATATCTCTTTTTTTCTTAATTGATGTAGATATAATATAAAAAATCAATGCTATAATTAATGTTTTCCTACATACTTCATAAATAATAAAATCATTAGAGCCACAAGGTATTGAAAAGCTTGCAGAAATATTAAGATATTGATTCAATAGAAAGTTATCAATTAAGTTTAATATCGAATATACTATGAAAGGAATTGTTATAGCAAACTTTAAATTCAATGTTTTTAAATACACTAATGTAGCAAAAAAACCTACTGACATGAATGCAGCAGCTTGAGTTATTGTATTAAATACTAGGTACATCTTCCAATTGTCATATTTTATAACAGATGAATTTAAGACTATATATATGACTGGTATTACATTCAATATAAGTGTAAAAATTATTGCTAGGAATATTTGGTTCTTTATTATAGACAATCTCCATTTCTCTATAGTTTGAAATCTGATTATTATATAATCTTTATCATAATAATCTATAAGTATACTCAGCAATAGTAAGTATGCTAACATGATTGCTCCTATTCTGCTGAAAAAGCCTACCCCGATATCATAAATATCGAAATTACTATAATTCGCAGTTGTACCTATTGAAAAATTATATATTAAAACTGCAAATATAAATAGAAATAAAAAGATTGATTTAATATCTAATAACGCTTTCTTTAAATATATGCTCATAAACTATATGCTTTCCTTTCTTTTTATAACTAAATAATTTCTTTCTTTATTCCTATCACAAATGTAATCACTGTTAGTAATATCCAAATAGATAATACCATTAAGAATTTTTTGAACTCAGCTGGCCAAGTTTGAATATACATTTGCATTTGATAATCATCAGGCAAAAACATTTCAGTCCCATTAACTATTAGAAATGTTATAATAACCATTATTATTTTATTTATTTTAAATATCATTGATAAATTAAATGCTATTAATGAGGATATTGAACAAAATAATGCGCTGATAATAATAATAATAAAATTATATAAGTGCGGAAATCTATCATAAATATCTTGTAAAAAATACTCTGGTTTATTATTGTGAATTATTAAGTATGCAGGTTGTCCATTATTGATGCCTACATCAGGTATTGATATCCATGTTAATATTTCATTAAATCCAAGTATAAAAAATATAGAAACAAATGTAACTGTAAATATTGTAATTGTTTTGGCTATTATATATTTTTTCTTACCTGATCTCATTAAAAAAATTGAATACATGTTATTTTCTCTCTGCTCTATAAAAGAATCACTATACATTAAGGTACATATTAACGGAGCAATTAATACAAATGTTAAAAATATAGTTCTTATATCACTAGAGCTAATTATCATACTGTAATCTGTCGTCTTTCCCAATTGTAATGAATTGCGCTGAAATGTTTGTTTAAATAACATTGCATATGATAAAATTGTTAACCCAAATAAAATAGAAAAACAATATTTAAACTTCTTACTATTTAAACATCTGCTAAATTCCATTTTTAATTCATTCTTCATTTTTTTCCTCCCATTTGATTGTGAAAAGAGAGCTTTTAAGCTCTCTTTTCACAATTAAATTGTTTATTGATAATCTAATTCTCCATCAGTGATATAGCTAGTATTTTTATGATCATAATGATCACGAAGTTGCATATCCATTGGAGATCCCTTTTGGATTACTGTTCCATCAACAGGATGAATGGTACAATTTTGCCAACCTGAATAGGTACTAATGCTCTTCCAATCCAAAACAGAATTTCCATTAGCATCTAACGCACGCATATCAACTTTTGTTGTACCTTGCATGCTCTTTGCTAAAATTGCTACCTCTTTATCATCATGATTTTTTGCGCGGTATCCCATATCAGTTACTTGTTGATGTGGTTGGAGTATTGCATTTGAGCTATTTAATGGTAAAGTTTTATAATGTGTGCTAGCTGCTGCTGGTATAATGCTAGCGCATAGTAATGCTCCTAAAGTGATTTTAGCTATTAAGTTTTTTTTCATGGTTATTCTCCCCCTTTAAATTGTAGATTATTTACAATTACATATTCTCACAATATTGTAATTAATTAAATAACATTTTCTCTAAACGTACAAATTTATGCATTAAACGTAAACTTTTTGGTACTAAGTTTAAATTATCAAAAACTTTCTTTTTATTCTAAAAAACAGCCGTTTTATGCTAATAACCTATAATTATTCTTAATAAAAATATAAATAAAACCAAATTGCCCAATCTAAATTTAAATATTTTGTCTCTTAACTTTATTATATATAACATTGTTTAGATTCTAATTTCGATTCGAATTCTTTTAACCTGATAGAACTTTTTTGAAATGTATAAATTATCATATATTATGCTTCCTATCGTTGGTTTCGAAAATAAAATAAGCATAAAGATTCAGAATTAAACCTGATTTCTTCATGCTATATATGTTTGGAATAAAGCTCTATCAAAATATTTTTTTAATATACTAATTAATATACCATTTTTCTCAATTCATCAAATTTACTAACTATAGTATCTATTTCATTACTTAATTTAGAAAAGTTATTTCTAGATTGCTGAATATTTTTTAACCTATTCTTTAATTTTTCTATTTCATCATTTGCATCCTCAGTCAAACAATACATTTTTTTCAATGTATCATTCATACTTAAAACCAATTCTTTAGTGCCAATAGAAAGCTTTTTAACTTCATCTGCTACTACCGAAAATCCTCTTCCAGCATCACCTGCTCTTGCAGCCTCTATTGATGCATTAAGTGCTAGCAGATTAGTTCTAGATGCGACATTATTTATCTCAGATGATATATTTTCTATAAATTTTGTATGAGCTAAAAGTTCTTCAAAGGTTTCAATAAAACTATTCACTTCATCTCCTCTGTTAGCTACTTCCTCTGAGAAAGTTATATTTCCTCTCACTTCATTTAGTAAATTAGATATAGTTTCAATGCATTCTTTTGCCTGAGTTTCTCCATTATTTATTAAATTGTTATTTTCTTGCATTATTATCTTCTCCTCCTTAAAGCTCGCTTATTAAATCATCTAAAAAACTACTTATAATACTTAGTTCCTCTTTATCATATTTACTTAATATTTTCACAAACTTCTCACTCTCAATTTTATGAAGTATTTCATGTACTTTAAAAACTTCTTTGCCTTGTGCTGTCAGTGTATAATAAATTTCTTTTTTATTATTTTCCAAGTGATTTCCTTTTATTAATTCTTTCTTTAGCAACTTACTGGTAATCTTAGATATAGCACCTTTCGTCATATTTAATTCTTTTGATATAAATGTTGCATTAATTAATTGATTTTTTCCAATACAATCAATTACGTGAATTTCCGAAAGCATTAAACCCATATCATAAATATCCTTATGATTATATTGGATTAGCAAATCTTTTATTTCATCCCCGTGACTGTCCATTGAATTATTTATATGTTCAAAAGCTGTTACAAGCTTATTTATTGTTAAATCCATCTCAAATTTTGCATTTTCTTTGTTCATAATTGTAATCTCCCTTTAAAATTAATTTCTTTGGAAACAACTATATTATAACTGTTATCATGCACATATTCAATATCATTTTCAAAAAATAGTTTACAAGGAAATAATATTATGATATTATGATGTTGTTTCCCAGGAAACCATTCAAATATATTGGAGGTTATAAAATGAAAATTGATTTAAGTTTTAGAATTAAAAAGGAAATGTTAGATGAAATATTATCTACTGTTAAAGCTACTAACGAAGCAGCCGAGAGATCTGGGCATGTAGGAACTCACCTAGATGTAATGAATGGAGAATTTTCACTAGATAATATTATTACAAACGGTAAAATATTTGATATAAGCCATATAAAAACTGGCGAAGTAAAATTAGAAGATTTAGATTTAAGAGACATAAAAGAGAATGATTTTGTATTATTTCATTCAGGGATATTAAAACAATATGACTATGGTACAAAAGAATATTTTTCAACATACATCGAATTATCTGATGAGCTGGTAGATTATCTTATTGGTAAGAAGGTAAGTTTTATAGGGGTAGATATGTCAGGAGCTAAGAAACCTAAGGATCATTATCGCATTGATTTACATTGTGCAGAAAAGGGGATTTTCATCATTGAAAATCTTGTTAATTTAGATTTATTATTAAAAGAAGCTCCTAAAAAATCTTTCACAGTATATACTTTCCCTACAAACATGAGCGGCTTCTCTGGTCTCTCTTGCAGAGTAATTGCCGATATATAAACTTATATTAAATTTCTATTAATATATAAATATAAGCATGCATGAAATTTACTTACACGAACTTATGCATGCTTAATATTTATAGAAATGATGTCACAGCCACATTTTTACCTTTTTGCAAAAGTGGCTTTTTTATCCTTTAACCTACTATATATCATTTTGTTACGATATAAGAAATATTAATTCAACAGTCACTTGACAAAAGTGTATGGCAGCCATATACTATTGACATGGATAGATATATAAATAACAAACATAAAATTGCATATGATTCTCTTGATTTAGCATTTTCCTTAATCGATCTTGATAAAAAGACGCGCTATTTCGGAACTGATGTGCCGATTTTTCACTCTGAAATTCATATAATAAAGGCCATTGCTGAACATCCTGGTATTCATGTTGGTGGATTAGCAGATATTCTAGGAGTAACAAAAGGGTCTGTTTCCGAAATCCTCAAAAAGCTAGAGAGAAAGGCTCTGGTTGTAAAGGAAATTGATAATCTTAATTTATCTAGATATTCGCTGAGCCTGAGTGAAAAAGGTAAAAAAGCTCATAGTAACCATATGTACTATCATTCTATTTTAAACAGTATGTTTGAAGATGAGCTAGAAAATGCTTCCGAATATGAATTAGAATTTTTGTCAAACTTTTTATCGTCTATGATAAACAAAGTTAAATCTTTTAATGAAAACTTTGATGAATAAATACTTTACGCAAGTGTATAGCTGCTATGTTAATTTTCATTATAATTTAAGCTAGAAAATGCTAATATCAAAAAGAGAAAATTATCAGAGGTCAGATATGACTTCTGATAATAGTAAAATATGTAAATTAATATATAAACAATTATCCCCAAGTATATGGCAACCATACACCATTTATCTATAATCAAAGCAAGAAACTCATAGTAAATATGTGAATGACCATTCTATTGTGGAAAATATAGTTGGATATGAACCACAAAATGCCTCCAAACGTGAATTGGAGTTTTTCTCATTCATGATAAGCAAAATTAAATTTTTCAATTAAAATTTTATACATGTGTATGTATACTATACGCTTTTTCACCACAATTAAGTTAGGAGGAGATAGTATGAAAAAGAAAAAATTATTAAGGTCATTTCTGAGTTTTGATAATAGTAAAGTGAGTAAGAGAAAGCATAAACATAAAACACTTGATGCTGATGAAAGAGGTTTATGGACTACTGAAATGAGTTTATGGGCTATCTATACTTCTTTAGCCTCATGCGTTCTCTTTGGTTCTTATCCATATGAATGTCCAATATTTACACCAACGAATCTTTACAATAGCAAATTGGAAAACAATAAATTTGATGAGCTCTAAAAAAATAAGACAAATGAAGAATTATACCAAAGTGTATATCACCAATACGCTTTAATCTATAATTAATGCAAGGAGGATCAGTGATGTATCAAAGTAGGCGTTATTCACAGAAAAAACTTAGTCCTTCAAAAGAAGAATATTTAAAAGCCATATATAAACTATCTGAAAAAACACACTCGGTACGTTCGATTGATCTTGCTGCTTATTTAGGATTTTCAAAGCCAAGCATTAATAATGCTGTGGCTATATTGCAAGAGGCCGGATTAGTTGTTAAGCCCTTAGGTGGGGAAATACATCTCACTGATGAAGGACATAAACAAGGCCAAATAATTATAGCTAAGTTTCAGCTAATAAAACAATTCTTAATTGCCTATTGCAATGTTAATGAGCAAACAGCAAGTAAAGATGCCTGCAAAATTGAGCATATTATCAGTGATGAAGCTACTTTTGCTCTAAAAAAATATTTAAATCAAGTATAAACATATGATAATTTTAAGGAGAAACTATATAAATGAATCAATTACGTAATGAACACACACAAAACCCACATCCACATTCAAGAAGATCCATACAAATAATACTGATAATCGGAATTACATTTACTGCAGCGAATTTGCGTGCACCTTTAACAGCAGTTGGCCCGTTGATCGATGAAATTCGTAGAAGCTTACATATTTCAAATACATTAGCGGGTATGATTACAACACTTCCGTTATTCGCTTTTGCAGGATTTTCACCTTTCGCTCCAAATTTGGCGCGAAAATTTGGCACTAAGTTAGTGCTTTTTTGGTCACTTATTTTCCTAACCTTAGGAATTATATTACGTTCGTTGTTTGGAGATTTAGGACTGTTTCTTGGTACAGTAATCATTGGATTATCCATTTCTGTAGGTAATGTGCTGATTCCCAGCTTAATAAAACATGAATTTCCTGAGCGGGTCGGTGTAATGACGGGTATCTATACTGCTTCTATGGGCCTTTTTGGTGCTATAGCATCCGGTATCAGTGTCCCCGTTGCTTCAGAATCAGGATTAGGATGGGGAGTAGCCTTAAGCATTTGGGCTTCACTTAGTTTCTTATCCATTGTCCTCTGGATACCTCAAATTATACGAAGAAAACAAAAACTATCTATTGTTCAAAGAACGGTTCATAGTGGCATTAGAACAAAAGCCAAAGACGTCCACGAAAAAAAAGATGAAATGGAGATCGTTAAGGCAAATAGTACTAGTATTAATAAGATTAATCTCTGGAAATCTCCTTTAGCATGGCAAGTGACAGTATATATGGGATTACAGTCTATGCTACTCTATTGCATGATTGCGTGGTTACCAGCTATTTTAGTGCATCAAGGTATGAATTCAAGCAAAGCAGGATGGATGCTCTCCCTTTACCAACTGGTATCTCTTCCTACATCGTTTGTTGGTTCTGTACTTGCTGGGCGTAAGGCTAATCAACGTCCATTAGTTATCACTGCTTCCCTATGTGTTTTGGTAGGGCTTTTGGGAATATTCCTCGGAGAAACAGAGCTTACAGCACTATGGATGATTATATTAGGTATTGGCGGAGCTCTTACTTTTTGCTTAGCTCTTATATTTTTCAGCTCTCGTACAAGAAATGCAGACGAGGCAGCAAGACTATCCGGTATGGCTCAATCAGGAGGCTACTTACTCGCTGCTTTCGGGCCGATGCTTTTTGGTTTTCTGCATGATGCGGTTAACAACTGGACGTTGCCACTTATTATCTTAATCGGTGCTGCGGGATTATGCTTATTTGCCGGTCTAGGCGCATCGCGCAATCTTTATGTTAGTAAAAATGCTGGCAATAAAGCCACCATCTAGATCTTCTATCTATAATCTAGATTAATGCAGTAAACTGTTTTTAATTTAAAAATAACATCCCAAAAGGTGGTTTTGATATGAAAACCACCTTTTTTCCACTACAGCTAGCAATCACATTGTTATGGCAGCTGACTGTATGGCAAATTCTCTTCCTGCATGATGGTGTTATGTGAATATCTTAGAGACAAAAGTTAAACTTCTAAAATGCATTTTATTCAACCAAATTTTATCCATCTTTAAATGCTCTTAAAGATAACTCATCAAGAACTTCATCATCATTTCCACAGTAGTGAATACAATCCTCCAATTTCTAATCAAATACGTCAAAAATATCATCAACATATTTAATCACTTATTCACTTTTATATAAATCTAGTTCCTATTTACCATTAAAGCTTTAATCGGTACTATTGATTGGTGGTTAAAGTCAAAATGCACTCCTGATTCAGAGAAAATGTCTTATTTATTTAGATCTTATTTTAAAAATGGATATGTAGGAATGCTGAATAAAGATTAATTTTGTCTGCTGCTCTTACTACTTTTATTCCCGCCCCCTTCCCTTAGACGAAACATCTTCAATCTTGATCCCCACTAGATATTCTTTACTATAATTAATTGCAAAAATAAAAGAAGCATGAAGATTCAGGATTAGACCTGAGTTCTTCATGCTCAATATAAATTGTTTTAGATTATCAATTATTCTACTGTTACTGATTTAGCTAAGTTTCTTGGCTTGTCTATATCGCAACCTTTGTTTCTAGCTGTATAGTAAGCTAAAAGTTGTAATGCAACTACAGCAACTATTGGTGAAACTAAGTTAAGAAGTTCTGGAATTCTAATTACTTTATCGAAAATTGATTCATCTAATACATCATTTTCATAAGCAATTGCGATTACTTCTGCTCCTCTAGCTTTAACTTCAACTATATTACTTACCATTTTTTCTCTTAATGATTTTTGAGTTAATAATGCTATTACTTTAGTTCCTTCTTCAATTAAAGCAATTGTTCCATGTTTTAATTCTCCACCAGCATATGCTTCTGAGTGGATATATGAAATTTCTTTAAGCTTTAATGATGCTTCTATAGATAATGCATAGTCAGCACCTCTACCTAAATAGAATACATCTGTTTCATCAGTTAAAAGATTTGCAATTTCTTCTACTTCACTTGCTTTATCTAAAATTACTTGAACTTTTTCAGGTACTAATAATAATGCTTCTTTTAATTCTTTTTCTAATTCCTTAGTCATTAATCCCTTTAATTCACTGAAATACATTGCCATCATATACATAACAACAACTTGTGTTGTATATGCTTTAGTAGAAGCTACTGCTATTTCTGGACCTGCCATTGTATATAGTACATCGTCAGCTTCTCTAGAAATTGTACTTCCTACAACATTTGTTATAGCTAAAGTTTTAGCTCCAGCTTTCTTACAATCTCTAAGAACCGCTAATGTATCAGCAGTTTCTCCTGATTGGCTTAATGTTATTACAAGGGATTTATCAGTTACTAATGGGTCTTTATATCTAAATTCTGATGCTATATCAACTTCAACTGGAATTCTTGCTAATTTTTCAATTGCTACTCTTCCCATAAGTCCTGCATTATATGCAGTTCCACAAGCTACTATAAATATTCTATCTATATTATTAAGATCCTCTTTTGATAACTTAAAGTCTCCAAAAGTGATATCATGACTCATTGATAATCTTGATGCCATTGTATCTCTAATAGCTTTTGGTTGTTCGTTGATTTCCTTTAACATGAATGAATCATATCCACCTTTTTCAGCAGCATCTTCATTCCAAGTTACTTTGAAAACATCTTTCTTTATTTCGCTTCCATCAGCGCTTAAAATTTTAGCGCCATCTTTGCTTATAACAACAAATTCTCTATCTTCTAAAAGGTAGATATCTCTTGTATAGCTTATTATCGCTGGAATATCTGAAGCAATAAATGTTTCATCTTGTCCTAAACCAACAATTAGTGGACTATCTTTTCTTACTGCAATTAGCTTGTCTGGTTCTGCTCCAGTTACTACACCTAATGCATAACTTCCTTCTAGTCTTTCAGTAGCTTTAACTACTGCTTTAAAAAGATCTCCTTCATAATAGTAGTGAATCAAATTTGGTATTACTTCAGTATCTGTTTGAGATACAAATTCGTATCCTTCTCCTTTAAGCCATTGTCTAAGTTCTAGATAGTTTTCTATAATTCCGTTATGAACTACAGTAATATCTCCCTTTGAACTTTGGTGTGGATGTGAATTAATATCTGATGGTTCTCCATGAGTTGCCCATCTAGTATGACCGATACCAAGTGTTCCTTCAGCTTTGCCTTGTCCTAAATTATCAGTTAAGTTAGTAAGACGACCTTTATGCTTTTCGATGCTTACCTTACCATCATTAACAACTGCAATACCTGCTGAATCATAACCTCTATACTCCAACTTTGATAATCCATCTACTAAAAAAGATTTTGCTGATTTACTTCCAAAATATCCAACTATTCCGCACATATTTATCTTCCTCTCTTTTTTCATATAATATTTAATTTTAATTCTTCTTTTAACTTCATTCCTAGCACAATTATAAAAGGGCATAGTAATCCTAGAAATTAAAATTAAAATAAAGGTTTTAACACCAGACTGAATTTGTCCTGTGAATCACTTCACAGTTTTACCAGTCGTTTACGGTAGTGCGATACCGTGGGGCACCCGCCGAAGTTTCGATACTCCCCAACCTCGTCGACGTAAATGAAACTCCAAATCTTCGATTTGGATAGTTGAATTTACTCAGCGAACGAACGTGAGTTGAGTTTCCTTTAAAAAGATTTCATTAGCTATTCGCGTAACTTATATCAAAGCTTACTATTAACTAAATTCCTTTTATAAAAACCAACCCTGTAAAAATTCACTTTCAACTAAATCTCACTTAGTCCTGGCGCTTTTTATTGATTTTACGAATTTTTTTCTTCTCTATTCATCACCTCTGTTTTCTTTATTTATGCCTCTTTGACTATTTTATCATATTATTTTCAATTGTCTATATTTATATATATATTTTATTATTACTTTTTGGTTACAAAATCATCTTCAGATAATTAATTATTAATATGTTACATCACTAAAAATTATTAATAAAATATTTAAGGTGGATAATTATCCACCTTAAATGAGTTTTCTATATTGCTAAAACGTCATTATATGCCTTTTCTATCTTTTCTAATAAGTCATTATCATCGATATTAGCAACTTCTGCTATAGCTCCTTTTACGCCCTTTTCCTTTATTAATTCTTGTAGTTTTACACTTTGTGTATCTTCTTGATTATTGTAGTGTAATGCTGCACCTACTCCTAGTAATAAATTGTCAACGCTTAAGTCAAATCCTCTAGCAGTCATTAATGGTTTTATTAATCTGTCGCTATCACTTAATTTTCTAAGTGGTTCTCTTCCAACTCTTGATACATCATCTTTTAAGTAAGGATTTTTGAATCTTCCAATAATCTTATCTATATATTTGAAGTGAGCTTCTTTATCAAATTTATGCTTTTCTACTAAGCCCATTCCACTTTCTGTCATTGCTTTCTTAACAACATTATATATTTTTTCATCAGCTATACTTTCATCTATTGTTCCATAACCTTTTAAATTTCCTATATATGCTGTAATTGCATGACCAGTATTTAATGTGAATAGCTTTCTTTCTATATAAGCCATTAAATTATCTGCTAAATTCATTCCTTCAATTGCTGGAATACTTCCTTTGAATGCTTTTTCTTCAACATTCCATTCATAGAATTTTTCAACTACTACATCTAGAATATTTTCACTCTTAACTGGTGGAACAATTCTATCTACAGAGCAATCTGGGAATCCAACAAATTCTTCTAAATAAGCTTTTTCTTCTTCGCTTAGGCATTTTTCAACTTCTGCTTTTAATTGAGAACTTGCTTTTATTGCATTTTCACATGCAATTATATTTAATGGTGTTTTGATTCCTGCTTCTTTTCTAAGTTGTATTCCTTTAGCTATTGTTGGAGCTATTCTTGGTAATACAACAAGACCTACTGCTGTTGTTATAATTTCAGCTTCTTTTATTTCATCTAAAATTTCATAGTTTATAGAAATAACTCCGCTTATATTTTCAACTACTATTTCTTCACAATTTACATCCATTACATGTATTGTATATTTTTTATCTTCATTGATTTTATCAATTACTTCTTTATTTACATCAGCAAATACTACATGATATCCTGCTTTTGAAAGTAATGCACCTATGAATCCTCTTCCTATGTTTCCTGCACCGAATTGAATTGCTTTCATATTACATTTCTCCTTCTTCTATAATCTCCATTATTTCTTCTGGTGTCTTTGCTTTTCTAAGTCTTTCAACATTTTCTTCATATTGAATAGTTAAAGCTATCTTTGATAATATCTCCATATGTTCATCGCCTTTTCCTGCTATTCCTATTACTATATAAGCAGTATTGCCTTCACCAAAATCTACACCATTAGGATATTGAGCTATAACTATTCCTGTTTCAAGTATTTCTTTCTTGTATTCATTCATACCATGAGGAATAGCAACACCATTTCCCATGTAAGTTGTAACTTCTTCTTCTCTAGCTTTCATTCCCTCTATATAATTGTCTTTAACGTATCCTCCATTAATTAAAAGTTTACCAACTCTTTCTATCGCCTTGTCCTTAGATTCTGACGCTACATTTAATACTATTCCTTCTTTTACTAAAATTCCTTTTTCCATTAGTCTTCCTCCTCGTTATTTATAATATTAATTAAATAATCTCTAATATCTATAGTGTTACTTAGTCTTAGCATTTCAACAAATTCTTTCTTTTCTATTAATGAAACGCTTATTTTCCCAAGAATCTTAAGTATATAATTACTTTCAGTATTTCTTGCAAACATTACTATAAAGGTATCTACATCTTCTGTGGAAAATCCTATACTCTTCATAGATAAAGGTTTATTTATTCTATACACTCCTACAAATGGAGCAGTTATTGTATCACTTCTTGTGTGTATAAGGGCTACATGAGTTCCCGGAATTACAACATTTCCATTTTCCTCTCTCTTAAATATAAGATCCCTTATTACCTCTTTATCTGTTCCAATATCAATCTTTTGAATATCATCTACTATATAATTTATTAAATTAATAAATGAATCACTATCTGATTTTTTTAGCTGAAAATTCTTAACCATCGTATTAGCTAATTCATATTCGTGATTTGTCACTGTATTATCTTTTGTTTGAGCAAATAATTCTAGTTCTCTTTCATTATTACTAGCTTTAAAGTTAGAAATAAAATTACTTATATTCTCTATATCCACTTCAGTCATAAAGTGAGAAACAACAATCAGGTTATGTTTTGTTTTCAAGTTTACAGGAACAGTGGATAGGATCAAATCATATTTATTTTTATCAATTATACTATTAATGTCATGTAAGGATACTACATCAATAACATTGATTTCATTAAATATAGACTTTACTTTACTACAAAGTATTCTTGCAGTACCTATGCCACTTGGACATAAAACAAGTGCTTTTATATTCTTTGACATCGCCTGTTGCTTTTGTACTGCAACAGCAATATGCATTGTTATATATCCAACCTCTTCTGGAGGAATCTTAAAATTGTACCTAGAGAATATTAATCTGCAAGTATTTTTTATAATTTTATATAACTCTGAATAATGTTCCTTTATTTCATTAATCAAAGGATTTATGACTTTTAATCCTAAATTCAACATATAAAATGTTTGTTTAAAATGTTGAGTCAAATCTCTTATTAACTGCTCATCCTTAGTAATATCAACATATATCTTTTTTGATATTTCCTCTGTAACTTCTTTAGCAATGTTCTCATAGTTAATATCTGATTCTATAAGATGCTTGTTGTTAAAAAAGTACTTGTAATCACTTAAATATAAACATAGGTAAACAAGTTCATCTTCACATATGTCTATATTATTCTTTTGTAATAGGTTACCTAAATATTGTATTTTTCTATATTCCTCTAACGATAATATACTATTTTTAATCTCTTGAGGTAAATATATAATTTCTCCATTTTTTGTCTTTTTTATAGATAGCAATACTTGGATAAATAAACTAAAGTATTTGACATCATTTCCTTTAAGATAGTCAAAATCTATATCTTTTAATATATCCTTTACTAATTGGATAGCTTCATTCCCAAAAACAATGTTAAACAAAGTTTTAACTATCGGGTCAACTTTTTCATCATAAAGAAAAGCTATTAAATCTTCAAAAGGTTTAAAATCAAAGAATAACTCCACTAATGCATTTCTCTTGTTCCACTCTGATCCTTGAATACTTATCCCATAGCTACGCTTTCTAATCACACATAAATTCTTAGATATTAGCCTTTCTTCAATGTTGTCTATATCAAGGCTTATACTTCCCATTACAACATTGAACTTATGACAAAAGTACGAAGCTTTTAGTGGCTCATTACTAACTAATAGTTCACATATGATAACTATTTGTCTCTGTTCTTTACTTAATAGCCAAGGAATCGGAACCATATCTAATGATTTCTTTATCTCCTCTATATTTTCTTTATTACCTGAAATACTTAAATTCATATTTTCGTCATTAAATATAGTTATACTATTCTTCTTTAATCTTTTATTAATAGAAGAAAGTTCTCTTAAAATAGTTCTCTCACTTATGTCAAGATCTTTATGAAGCCGTTTTATATTAAAAGTTCCTTCATTTAATACTGTACTTAATATGAATTGTTGTCTAGGCGTTAAATTATTCATAATATCTCACCTGATTTATCTATTATTTTGTATATATTGATAGACTGATAATATCTATAACAATTAATTTTAACTTGAAGTAGAATCTTCAGATGTCATTAGATTTTGAATTTCTTAAATTCTTTTAAAAATAGATTTTCCTATTAAAGAAGATCCCATACACACATCTTAAATAAAACTGCTAATTTAAAGTTAATAACCCTTTGCATCATAAACGTTATCATCAGATCTACCAGTTTATCCAAAGTTCAAGCTGGAAGTCACTTTGTCTAAATAAAGTTTTATATAATAAAACCTCCTATTTAATTACTATAAATTATTGCTTCTTTCAATATATATATTACTCTATATGAAACATCCTTTCAATTCAAACAAGTTCAAAACTGTGATACATTTCTAATGACAAATTTAAAATTTAACTATTATTCACTCTTATCTCTACTATTTTATTAAATAAAAAAAATAGTATTGGCAAATGAATTCATTTACCAATACCTAAAAGTTATATTATTGAAATCTCTTTTACTAATTAATCTCTTATTATTTTAATGTGTTAATAAACTCATCATACTTAGAACGATCTAAGAAATTCTTAACTGTAATTATATTAGCAGTTTTAGCTGATTTTCTTGCTCTTTCAACTAAGTTTTCTTGAGTAAATACAACATCTGCTTCTTGTGGAATGCTATCAACTGATGAATGCTTAACTCCAACATCAGTAATTCCAGCATCTTTTAATGCTTTTTTAAGAATAGATTCTCCCATTGCAGAAGATCCCATACCTGCATCACAAGCAAAAACTATTAATTTAACATCAGCTTTTGATACATTAACTACAGTTTCTGAAGCTTTTGCACCTTTGCTTTCTGCTTTCATACCTTTCATCTTAGCTTGAGCTTCTTCAAGATTTTCTTCTTCTCCATTGTCCTTTGATGCCTTAAGAATTACTGATGCAACTAAGAATGATACAATTGTTCCTACCGCAACGCCTCCTAAAACTCCTAAATATGAATCACTTGCTGTCATAGTCAATACTGCAAATATACTTCCTGGAGATGCTGCTGCTCTAAGACCTGCATGAGTTAATACAAAAACTAAATCTGCACATATTCCACCAGCTATTGCTGCTAGTATTAATACTGGTTTCATTAAAATGTAAGGGAAATATATTTCATGTATTCCTCCAAGGAAGTGAATTATTATAGCTCCTGGAGCTGATTGTTTTGCATTTCCTTTTCCAAATAAAGTATAAGCTAAAAGTATACCAAGTCCTGGACCTGGATTTGCTTCAAGTAAGAAGAATATTGACTTACCAACTTCTTGTGCTTGTTGTACTCCAAGTGGAGTTAATATTCCATGATTAATTGCATTGTTTAAGAATAATATCTTAGCAGGCTCAATAAATATGTCTATTAATGGTAAAAGACCCATATTTGTAACTACAGTTGCTAAACTTCCTAAACCATTTGAAAATGCAGTAACTACTGGTTCAATACAAGTATATGCTAAAATTGATACAAGTCCACCAAAAATACCAGCTGAAAAGTTATTAACTAACATTTCAAAACCTGTTGGAATTTTTCCTTCAAATAATTGGTCAACCTTCTTGATAACATATCCACCAAAAGGTCCCATAATCATTGCTCCTAAGAACATTGGAATAGAAGCACCGATTACAACACCTGCTGTAGCTATTGCACCAACAACGCCACCTCTGTGTCCGTATACCATTTTACCACCAGTATAACCAATAAGTAATGGCAATAAATACTTTATCATTGGATCTACTAGCTTGCTTAAATATTCATTTGGCATCCAACCTGTTGGAATGAATAAAGCTGTAATTAAACCCCAAGCAATAAATGCACCAATGTTAGGTAATACCATACCGCTTAAAAAACTACCTAATCTTTGCACGCTTCCTTTAAGAGACGATTTGTTAGTTTCCATAATAAAACCTCCATCTATTTTTATTTATATAATTTATTATTAGTTCTTTCATTTACTATCTTAAACTATGAAGAATACCTTTTCAATTTAAACAACTTCAAATTTGAGTGACGTTTTCAATGACAAATTTAAAGTTAATGTTAAACTGTTGAAAATACATGGTTATAGCCTAAAATGATCGAAAAGAAAGCATACTTTTATTATCTTTACAAAACAAAAAAATATACTTAGTAAGTGTTTTAAACCTATTAAGTATATTAAATATTACTTCAATTAAATTTCGAGCAATTGGCTAAAGCCTGAATTTTTTTAAATATATCAAACTAGCTGTTAATTTATTTGCATTTGCACTTTTATCTGCTTAGTACTTATTGCAATCACTCATATACTCATATATTGATCTATAGTAACACCATCACTCAATACAGGCGATATAGAATCATCAAATGTATTTCTTTAGGTATTAAAGTCATACTAATTTACCTTTTTCTATCAGAATCATTATAAATCAATAATCCTCATCTATTGTCTTCAATTTATCAATAGTTTATAATTTACTAATATACCACCTCGGGAAGGATTTGTTTTAATATGGAAAAAGAAAATTTATTTAAAGTTGCAGATTCCTTAGTTAGCTTTTTATGGATTATTCAAAGTAATATATTCAAAGTACAAGATATGTCTAAAATTTTTCAATCATTACATGAAAATGACAAACAATGTTGCTCTGATTTTTCTATTCCTCCTTCACATGCTAGAGTTATATTCTATCTTTTGCACAGCAATTCATCTCCTATTTCTCAAATAGCAGATAATATAGGTATATCAAAATCCAACATGACTCCAATTATAGATAACCTCATTAATTATGAACTAGTTAATAGATACCCGGACCCTAATGATAGAAGGATTCTTAGAGTTGAGCTAACACCAAAAGCTTATGATTTACTGAATTCTCTCCGTAATGCCATTTGTAATTCTTTTGCTGAAAAAATCTCTTCTCTTTCTGATGATGAAGTAATTACATTAGATGATTCCATAATAAACCTTATAAATATATTAAAAAAATTAAAATAATGCTTTCCTAATTCTCTGCTTACATAAAGGATATTTTCTAAATTATAATATTCGATTAATCCTAGTTTTTCTTCATTGCATCAAATTTAATGGAATTATTCCTCTAATCGAAAGCATGAAAAAGGATGATTATATAAATTACCCTTTTTCATCAACTTTATAGCTACTTAACTTTATTCCTATAATTTTTATTTTTCTATTGCTTCTCTAAATGACTCTATTAAATCATCTATATCTTCTAATCCCACTGATACTCTTATCAATGTATCTGTTATTCCAAGCTCTTCTCTTTCTTCTTTGGGAATTGAAGCATGACTCATCTTAGCTGGATATGAGACTATAGTTTCAACACTACCTAAACTAACGGCTACTGCTACATTCTTTACATTATTTAAAAATATTTTTGTTCTTTCGAATGTTTTAAATTTAAATGATAATACAGCACCTGCCCCATCCGCTTGTTCTAAATGTAGTTCTCTTCCTTCCATAGAAGGTAATCCAAGATAATATACTTTTTCAACTTCTTCTCTAGATTCAAGCCATTCTGCTAACTTTTGAGCACTTTTTTGAAGTGCATCTAGTCTAACTTTTAATGTTTTAATACCTCTAACCAAAAGCCACGAGTCTTGTGGTCCAAGTACTGCCCCAAAAGTATTTTGTATTTGATAAACTCGATCTCCTAGTTCCTTTGTTTTAGTTACAACAAGACCTGCTATGACATCACTATGCCCTCCAAGAAACTTAGTTGCACTGTGAACAACAATATCCACTCCTAGCTCAATAGGTCTTTGCAGATATGGTGACATAAATGTATTATCCACTATAGTTATTGCCCCATTTTCTTTAGCTAGCCTACTAGCTGTTCTTAAATCTATAACTTTTAGCAGTGGATTTGAAGGTGTCTCTAAATAAAGCCCTTTAGTATTTTCTTTAAATGCTTTTTCTATCTCTTCAATATTTGATGCATCTACAAAAGTGAATTCTATATTGAATCTTGAGAATAATTTTGTAGTAGCTCTATATGTTCCCCCATATACATCTCCACATATTATAATATGATCTCCTGCAGAGAATATCGATAATACGGAGCAAATAGCTGCCATTCCTGATGCAAATGCAAATCCACACTCACCACCTTCAAGTTCCGCAATTAATTTTTCTACTACATCTCTAGTTGGATTACCTGATCTTGCATAATCATATTTTCCGAAGTTCTCTATATCAAATTGGTGGAATGTTGATGTCTGATATATTGGAGTACTTACTGATCCTGTTGTCGGATCTATATCCCCACTTGCATGTATTAATTTAGTTCCAAAATTCATATTTAACGCCCCATTCTATTTTTTTATTATAAATTCTATTTTCCTATAGCATTTTCTAGATCATTTAACAAATCTTCTACATTTTCTATTCCTACTGATAACCTAAGTAGATATTCATCTACCCCAAGTCTTTGCTTAATTTCCTCTGGTATCTCCGAATGTGTTTGGGTAAATGGATATGTTATTAACGTCTCTACTCCCCCTAAGCTCTCTGCAAATCTTATTACTTTAACTCTTTCTAAAATTTTGGCAACTAATTCTTTTTCTTTTACTCTAAATGATAATGTTGCTCCAAAACCAGTTGATTGTTTTTTATTCAATTCATAGCCTTCAAAACCTTCTAACCCTACGTAATATACCTTCTCCACTTTAGAATTACCTTCTAAAAACTTAGCTATCTTAAGCGTATTTTCTTGTGACCTTTCCAACCTTATATGTAAAGTCTTTATCCCCCTTAAAATTAACCATGAATCAAAAGGAGATAAAGTTGCTCCTGTTGACATGTGAATTCTTCTGAGTTTTTCTAATATTTCTTCATCATTTGCTACTATGAATCCTGCAAGTAAATCATGATGCCCACCTAAAAACTTCGTTCCACTGTGAACTACTAAATCTGCTCCTAGTTCTAGTGGTCTTTGATAGTACGGAGTTAAGAAAGTATTATCCACA
Source organism: uncultured Clostridium sp. (assembly GCA_963524945.1). GTDB lineage: Bacteria > Bacillota > Clostridia > Clostridiales > Clostridiaceae > Clostridium. The sequence continues at coordinate 20,148 of CAURJV010000029.1, read as the reverse complement.
ATTAACAGTAAATTATTTGTTTTTGTTATTTCTGCAACTGCTTTTATATCTGTTACCTTCATCATAGGGTTAGATGGAGTTTCTATAAGTATTGCCTTTGTATTTTCTTTTATAGAATTCAATATATTTTTAGTAATTGTAGTATCAACGAAGGTAGCTTCCAATCCAAAATCTCTAAAAATATCATCAAACAATCTATATGTCCCACCGTATAAATCATCAGATAAGATTATATGATCTCCAGACCTAAATAAATGTATACAGGCTGTAATTGCTGCAACTCCTGAAGAGAACCCTATCGCTGATTTTCCACCTTCTAAAACAGCTAATGTTTTTTCAGCTTCTTCCCTGGTTGGATTTTGAGCCCTTGCATAGTCATATCCGGTGCTATTATTAAGACCATGATGTTTAAACGTAGCCGCCTGATATATCGGAAAGCTTATAGCACCAGTTTCTTTATCTCCACCTGATACTCCACTGACTGCAATTGTTTCAAAAGATTTTTTTAAAGTCATTATTTTGCCTCCTTAAATTTGCTTTGCTTAATGCATTACTTATTGCTAATATCAGAAATAATATTAATAAAAAAAGCCACTTCCAAAACAAGAAGTGACTTTGTAGTCATATTATAAGTTCTACCAAAACTTAATTCCTCTCATTTTTCAAGATATTCTCTTGCAGGATTTAGCACCAACGAAAAAATTTATATATAAAACTTTTCAGGTTGCCGGGCTTCAAAGGGCCAGTCCCTCCACCGCTCTTAATAAGATTAACTTATCCAGATATTTTTTTGTTAATACTAATTATACATAGTTACAGAGACTTGTCAATAATTATTAGTAAAAACATCGACTTTCTATGTAATTAAATTATGAAAGTTTCATTCCTACCTTAAAACTTCTTCTAAATAAAAAAATAGATAGATATTATAATTTTTAGTCAAATTATAATATCTATCTTTCTAAATTTAATCTATATATAAATAGGTTCTAAACATGTATGTCCCAATAATAAATCTACCTCTAAAACTCTAGTAAGCCAAGTGCTCAATTAATTCTGTTTACTCATATCTTAAGGCTTCAATCGGATCAAGACTCGCTGCTTTTTTAGCTGGGTAATATCCAAAGAACACACCAATTGCCATTGAAAAAGTGAAGCTTATTAAAATTGTTGGAATAGATATTGATATTGGTGATTTTAATACTATACATGCAATTATTCCCATACCAATTCCAAGTATTATCCCAATGGTTCCACCAATGGTGCATATTATAACTGATTCAATTATAAATTGCATCTTTATGTGACTACTTTTAGCACCGAGAGCCTTTCTTGTTCCTATCTCCCTTGTCCTTTCTGTAACAGATACGAGCATTATATTCATTACTCCTATTCCTCCTACAAGTAATGCTATAGCTGCAATTACAGATATCCCCATAGATATCATACCAAGCACTGATGTTATTTCTGCAGCATCAGCTTCATTATTCTGAACCATTAATGTCCAATTCTTATTATTCTTGTACATCTTATTCCCATACTTTTGCATATCGCTAACTAATTTCCCTTTGTCTACCCCCATTTTAGGGACTACAGTAAAATACTCAAAGTTTTTATTTTTTTGTAGTGCTTTTTCAGTGGTTATAGGGATATATAAAGAAGTTCTTCTGTCCTTTTCTGATGTAGAACCCTCACCCATTCCAAATAATGATGAATTTTCATATTGATATACACCAGCTATAACATATGTCTGAATATCATCATTTGCATAGACTTTAATTTCTTTACCTAACGGATCAATTTTTCCTTTAAAGATATTATTAACAAGCTTATCAGAAACTATAGCGACTTTAGAATTTGCTTTAACATCCCTATCGGTGATAAATCTTCCACTAATTAGTTTCAAGTTTTTAACCTGTTTGTATCCTTCATTTACTCCTGTGGTGCTTACATTTGCATAAGAATATCCATCTTTTACTTTTCCTTGTCCTAATTGTTCCTGTACACTTATACTATTAATTTTATCTTTAAATATTTCATTAAATGAATTTATCTGCTCCATTGTTATAAGATCACTATCTTCTGGCTGTTTACTCGTTCCATTCCCACTAGCAGTACCATCTTCTTTTTTTACTGCTATACCAATATCTATATTATTTGCACCCATTTTATCCATTTGAGATGATACTCTGGATGTAATTGCACTTCCAATAGAAACAATCCCTATAACAGATGATATTCCTATTATAATTCCTAGCATAGTTAATAATGAGCGCATTTTGCTTGATCTTATACCTGCTATCGCAAGTGCTATATTCTCCTTTATAAACATAACTTTTCACCATTTTTAAACCTTCTAGTGTATTTGTCGTTATGTTCTTCTGATACTATCTTTCCATCCCTCAATGTTATGATTCTCTCTGTTTCTTCTGCAAGTTCATAATTATGGGTTATAAAAACAATTGTCTTCTTCTCCATTTCATGTACCTTATGAAATAAATCCATAACTAGCCTACCAGTTGATGAATCAAGTGCTCCTGTTGGTTCATCAGCAAGTATTATGCTTGGATCATTTGCAAGTGCACGTGCAATTGCCACTCTCTGTTTCTGTCCACCTGATAGCTCATTTGGAAGATGCTTCATTCTATCTTCCATTCCAACAAGTTCGAGAAGCTTTTCTGCTCGTTCTTTTCTCTCCTGCTTTCCCATTCCATAATAAAGCATTGGTAACTCAACATTTTTCAAAGCTGAACTCCTCGGTATTAAGTTATAAGTTTGAAATACAAATCCTATTTTTTTATTTCTAACTTCTGATAATCCATTATCTGTTTTTTCACCAACATTTGTTCCACTTAAAATATATGTTCCAGACGTTGGCCTATCAAGTGCTCCTATAATATTCATTAAAGTACTTTTCCCCGATCCTGACGCGCCAACTATTGATACAAATTCGCCCTCTTTTATTGTTATATCTATATTTTTGAGAATATCTAATTGATTGGGAGTTCCAATATAAAAGCTTTTTACGATGTTTCTCATTTCTATTATATTATCATTCAAAAAACTCACCTTCCACTTATTCGAATTTTTTCTCCAACTTTATGAGTTGAAGGGTCATCAATTATGATAATTCCATCTGATATTCCTTCACCTGATATTTCTACACTGAAATCAGATTCAAGTCCTGTATCTACTGGTAACTCTTTAATTATATATTCATTTGGTTTTTCACTACTTTTTTCTGCAACATATATACTTTTCGTATCTCCACTTTCAACTATGCTATTAGATGCAACTGTATAAATATCAGATTTTTCATTTGTAATAATATTTATTCTTGCGCTCATTCCTACCTTCATATTCTCATTTGTATTATCTACTTTAATTTTTGCCTCAAAATCTGCATCTGAGCTTGCTCCTTGAGACTGACTTTGTGAATTTTCAGATTGTACTTGAGGTGCAGATCCCCCTCCTTTTTTAGCCGCTGGACTAACACTTTCTACTTCTCCTGCAAAAGTTTCATCTCCTGTTGCATCTGTTTTGATCTCTGATCTCTGTCCAACTTTAACATTGGCTATATCGACTTCCTTAATTGGTACAGTTATCTCTATATTATCTAAATTTTCGATCTGAAATAAAACTCCATTTCCTGGATTTCCAACAACAGCATTTACATTTGTAATTATCCCATCACTTGTCGCCTTAATAGTGCAATCATCTAGCTGCTGTTTTTGCTTCTCAATCGCAATTCTCTGGCTTTTATTATTATAGTTTGTTTGTGCTGTTTCATAGTCACTTTTAGCTTTATTGATAGCTTGGTCAACTTTAACCTTAGCATTTTCAAGAGCTGTTTTTGCTTTCTCATAATCTGATTTAGCAGTGTCATAATCTATCTTGATCTTATTTAAGTCGCTCTCAGAAATTGCTTGAGCGTTAAATAAGGCTTTATTCTTCTCATATATTTTCTCTTTATCATCAAGAGTAATTTGTGCTAAACTTAGTGTTTCTTCTGCATTTTTAATATCTGCATTTGAGTTGTTATTATATAAATTCAATTCATCATTATATTCCTTTTGAGCTGAATCAAGCTGTGTTTTAGCATTAGCTTCAGTTGCATCTGCTGTAGCTGTAGCCTGTTCAATATCTTTTTCTAACCCATTTGAATCTAGTACCGCTAGAACATCTCCTACTTTAACCTTATCTCCCTCTTTTACTTTCACCTCTTGGACTGGATTGTTTAAGGTACTGTATATATTAGTCGATTCTTTACTTTTTATTTCTCCCAAAACATTAACACTATTTACAATCTTCCCCTTAGAAAGAACTGTACACTTTACTTGCGGAGCTGACTTAGGCATAATAAACTTTCCTATTATAATAGCTCCAACTATTATAAATATTGTACATATTAATATTATTTTTTTGCTTGGCTTCTTTTTTAGTTTCATCCCCTTAAGACTTATGCCCTTAGGTTTTAACTTTTTCATATCTAATTTCGGCATTTTTAAAACTTCCCCCTATTCTTAACAGCCTTTTTATCCATGTAATAGTAATTAACTAACATTATTATATATGTTACTCTTTAAGTCCCACTAAAACTTACACTGTTGTTATAAACGTCCACTATATCGAATTTATGTAACTTTATTAACCTAATATTCATCAGTATATCATTAATACTTTAATATAACCCTTAACAAAACATTAATTTTTCCTTAAACAAAAGCTAATACAAATCCATTACTGTCATAGCACTTATATAATAACCTAAGTTTAATTGTTCTTATATTGATAAACCTTACATTTACCTTTCAATTCTGTAACAATAATATAGCTAAAGATACATTATGAATAATTCCACTTAACATAAAGGCTGCTTTGAAATACTTATTCCAAAGCAGCCTTTTATATTTGTTAACAATAAAAACTCTATTTAATTTGAAAAAACTCATCTTTAATATTCCCATTTAGCGTCGGCGATAATTCATTTAGTGTTTCTAATATACTAGTCTTACTCTCACCACCTGCTAAAGTTGGAATATAATCATTTTTATCATTTCTTGAAGAAATCATTGCTGGAATTACTTTATATTCAAGACCAGATAATTTATCATCTTCAATATTAACTTTAATTTGAAGTATAAAAGTTCTTTTATCTGATGGATTAGAATTTCCTCCAAAACAAAAGTTTCCCATAGAATATGCTATAAATCTCCCCTTATAATTTTCCATACTTTCAATTACATGTGGATGAGAACCAATAACCGCATTAGCTCCATTATCTATAGAAAATCTAGCTAAACTTTTTTGAACATCATCTGGTTCATATTTTCTCTCTACTCCCCAATGAAAGTATGGAATAACAACTTCTGCTCCCTGCTTTCTTAACTCACTAATATCGCTTATTATTTTAGATTTTAAATTATTAGAATATTCCCAACCTGTATACCCTAAAAATCCAAATTTTATTCCTTGAATATCCTTTAAGATTTTATATCCTTCACCACATATATCAATATTCTTTTCTTTTAAAGTATTAATCGTATCATTTATCCCTTGCTTTCCATAATCATAAATATGATTATTTGCTATCGTAACACCTTCTATTGATCCGTTAGTAAGAATATTAACGTATTCCTTAGGTCCTTTAAAATTATAAAATACTTCTCCATCTTTATGTGCTTTATCTTTGGAATCTGTAAATGTAGTTTCTAAATTCACTAATGTATAGTCATCTTTACTAAATATGCTCGATACATTTTGCATGAAATAAGAGTAATTCTTTCCACTACCTATAAACGCTGCTGTTAGACTACCATCATAAGGAAATTTAGTATCGGTCCCTAAAGTGAAGTCCCCTGCGAAAGAAATAACAATCGTTTTCTTTATTGGTTCTTTGAGTTGATTAGTTTTATACTTGTCATCATCAATTGACTTATCAGTTTCTCCATTTACTTTATCGTTGGCTGTATTTTTTTTATCGCTTAATCCTTCTCTATACTTTAAATAAATTAATGAACTAGTTAAGACTAATATAGTTACCAATATAAAAGTTATATATTTTAAATAATTATTTTTCTTCTTATCTCTTATGTATGTTTCTCCATGGCTGATCCTAGAGTTTTTATCATTCATATATAGACCCCTAACTTTTTAGTTTTGAGTTATCTTTATATAAATACTAACATATTATACATTTTGACTCTATATTTTATATATATTAATCACAGATTTAAGTTCTTCTGCTATTTTCATTTGTTCCCTTATGGCATTAACAATAACTTGCACTTGGTTAGTTACTCCATTCACATTCTTTTGTATATCCTGTGACTTGTTAGCTGCTTCCATTGAATTTACACTAACTACATTAATTCCCCTTGTTATCTCCATTATGATCTTTTGAATTGTTACACTTGTATTTTTGACTTCTTCTGCCATCTTAGTAATCAATTCAGAATCACTTTCATAACTTGTCGCAGTCTGAATCAGTAAATCATAATCACTATAAACATCATTCTCTAAAAAAGTCAGTAAGTCCTTGCTATAATTACTCAGATTATTGAATGCTTCTTGGACTTCATTAATAACATCTTTTATTTCGTTAACAGTTTCTTTGCTTTGCTCTGCAAGTTTCATTATCTCGTCAGCAACCACAGCAAAGCCTTTCCCTTGATTTCCAGCTCTTGCGGCCTCTATAGATGCATTAAGTGCTAATAGGTTTGTTTGCTCTGATACGCTCGCTATTACATCTGCCATTATCTTTATATCTCTAACTACCTTTCCTTGATCAATCGCATTTGTAATAGTATAAATCTTTTCTTCGCAGATTTCCCTTGCTTTCTGAGCTGCTCTTTCTCCTTTTTCTTTAACTTTAACAGCCTTGCATCTTATTACTTCTGCTGACTTACTATCTTTTATGGCTATTTGATTTAATCCTGAAACCACTGTTTTTATATCAAATGTTGATTTATTAACAATTTGAGAAATCTCACTTAATTGTTCAACTTCACTCGATATTGATTTAGTAGATGAATTAACTTCCACTATTCTTTGATTTATATTACTTACTATTTTATCTAGTTTTTCACTTGATTCTGTTAATAACCTTGAATATGAATGTATATCTCCAACCATATCTCTGTTTACATTAATAGCCCCATTTAAGCTTTCTATAACATCTCCAATTTCTCTATCATAAGTCCCTTCAATCTTAGCAGTTAAATCTCCTTCTTTTAACGAATGTGAAAGTTTACTTAAATCCTTTAGGGGCTTAAGTATTCCTCTCATTATTCCTATGGATAGAATTATAGTTACTACAACGCCAATGATAGATATTATACCTGCTATATTCGTAAATTTATTTATTGAGTTTTGCATTTCTACAATCGATGCCCTCATATTTTGTTTAGTTACAGTTTGTACCGCTGCATTGTTTATTATATTTTGTGTTACTCCTAGTTCATTTATAACATTTTTCATTTGATATAAGCATATAGTTGCAATAGAAAACATAAAACTTAAAACTATAACATAACTCAATAATACCTTACTCTTAAGACTATACCTATTACTTCTCTTTAATAATATATCTTTTTCCCCCATCATAATCTCTCCTTTAATAAAGTGATTTTAACCTAAACCAATATCTTGTAAAGTACCACTTATATCAAATTAAACGTTAACAAAGTATCGGTTCTTGTTTATTTCTCCTCACCTATAATAATATTAATAGTAATTATGTAAATAAGAATAAAAGAATTCCTCTAAATCCAAACAATATTTGTTCGTAAAAGAATTCTTTTATTTAAAATATATTCCTAATATTTAATAAAACCTAATAAGTGTTGATAAAGTTTTAACTCTCATCAATTACCTGCAATTATATAAATTTAAATTTCATATTTTGTTACTTAAATGATTCTCTTTTTACTAGCTTAGTATCTATAATATAGTGATTTATCGATGTATCATCATTTTCTAAAAAATCTATTAAAATTTTTGTAGCATGATACCCTAATTCTTCAGAATTAATATCAACTGACGATAATGGTGGTATTTGGAGCTGCGCTAATGGACTATTATTAAATCCTACCACATCTATATTTTTAATTTTTCTCTCATTAAGTACCTTAAGTATCCCAAATGCTAATACATCATCTTCTGCTATAATTGCTGTAGGAGTAATGTTTTCTAGCAATTTAATTGTTCCGTTTATTCCTTCTTGTTCATTAAAATCATCCATAATTACAAAATTTTTATCCTGTATTGAAATGCCATTAATTTCGCATGCAACTTTGAATCCTTTAAATCTATCTTTTGTAACATTCCAGTCTTTCTTTGCCCCTAGAAAAGAAATGCATTTATGTCCCTTTTTTACAAGTTCATTTACTAAATTGTAAGTCGCCTGAAAATTGTCATTGTCAACCCACAGTAAACTTTCTGATTCTTCTGGCCTTCCTATTACTACGAATGGAAATTGTGTTTCTTTAAGATATTTAATACTTCTATCATCAGTTCTTGCACGTAATAAGCATATTCCATCTACTAAGTTACTTGTTATGAAATTATTTATATATTCTAATTCAGCTTTTTCATCCTCGCTAAATGCATATGTAATATAATACTTTTTATTTTGAGCATATTTGCTCATTCCCTTCATAGCTTGAATAAAAAACGTGTTAGTTATCAAATCTTGAGCTTCATTAGGTAAAACCACACCTAATATTCTACTTTTCCTATTTGCAAGACTCCTAGCTATTGCATTTGGCTTGTATTTCAATCTTTTTATCGCATCTCTAACTCTTTCCTTAGTCTCTTCACTTATCTGCGAACTATCTGATATAACTCTCGATACAGTTGATGGAGATACATTCGCTTCTCTTGCTACTTCCTTTATTGTAACTTTCATAACTTGCTCCTATTCTCAATAATAAATCACTCATAAAGTTTATTAACATAAAAACATCTAAGTCACATTCTAATATACTATCTTTTTAGGAATAATCACTTAATGACAGTAAAAACTTATCTATGTCATGATTTATAACTATTTTCCTCTAATAATTTTAATATTAACATACTTAAAATGATGTTACAATTACCATATATATGGTTTTATTAAACAACAATCAAATAATCTCTCTTTCTATTACTATGAAGTTTAAACTGAGGCACACCTCTAATTAGCAAATAGATATGTAGCTAATCTCCACCATAATTAATGAGTATATATTATTGCAGAGATTATCTTTCATATAAATTATCACTATCCTTTACTTTTACTATAGTACCTGCTAATTATTACACCTTCCATAAGTTCTAGTAATCTGATGAATTTTTTCTGCCAACTGATCTGTCAATACACCTTTTTTTACTCTCCAGCGCCAATTCTTCCCCAATGTTGAAGGTAAATTAATTCTAGCTTCATTGCCTAGATTTAAGAAATCTTGCATTTGTGCTATAGAAATATTCGCAATACTACTCCAAGCTCCCCTAATAAATCCCCAATTATAGCCCTCTTCTTTATTTAGACCTAAATACTCTATCGCTCTTTGAACTTCTCCTTTAGGTGCTGTTGTTTCAATCCATCCTCTTACAGTATCATTATCATGTGTACCAGTATAAACTATAAAGTTCTTTTCATAATTATGAGGTAAAAAAGGATTTGAGCTATCTGAATCAAACCCAAATGTCAATATTTTCATTCCTGGGAAGCCCGTATCATTTCTAAGCTTTATTGTTTCTTCAGTGAGTGTACCTAGATCTTCTGCAATTATATTAACATCGCCAAGCTCATCTTTAATTGCATTGAAAACTTTTATTCCAGGACCTTTAACCCATTCACCATTTTCTGCTGTTAGATCTCCATAAGGAATTGACCAATATGATTCAAATCCTTTAAAATGATCTATTCTAAGTACATCATATAAGTTCAAACTTTGTCTTATGCGATCAACCCACCATTTATAGTTCGTTTTCTCCATATAGCACCAATCATAGATTGGATTTCCCCATAATTGTCCTGTAGCGGCAAATATATCTGGAGGACATCCAGCAACTTTTAATGGTTTTAGTGTCTTTTTATTAAGTAAGAATGCTTCAGGATTGCCCCATACATCAGCACTGTCCTCTGCTACATATATAGGCATGTCTCCTATTATTTCAATCCCCAAATTATTAACATAGGCTTTTAGATTTCTCCATTGTTTATGGAACTCATATTGCAAAAACTTCCAAAGTCCTATTTCATCTTCTAATAAGCTTTTATACCTATCTATTGCTTCTGTTTCTCTTAACCTAATATCCTCATCCCATTCGTGCCAGCTCTTTAAATCAAAATGTTTTTTTACTGACATATACAATGCATAATCATCAAGCCAATAGGATTCAGCCTCTTGAAATTTAATTAAATCTTGATCTTGATTTAATTTAAATTTTTCATATGCTATTCTTAATACTCTTAATTTTTCTTTAAAAATCAAACCATAATCTATATCCTCTGAATTTTCTCCAAAGTTCACTGAATAATAATCGCTTGCATCTAAAAGTCCATCCTGTCTTAAAATATCAAAATCTATAAAATATGGATTCCCAGCAAATGCCGAGAAAGATTGATATGGTGAATCTCCAAAACTTGTAGGCCCAACCGGTAATATCTGCCAATACTTCTGACCAGCCTTTTTTAGAAACTCTCCAAACTTATATGCTTCTTTACCAAATGTCCCTATTCCATACTTTCCTGGCAGAGAAGCAATGTGCATTATTATACCACTACTTCTATTCATATCTTCCTCCTAATTTCCACCTTTTGTTTAAAATTTATTTTTATAACCAATTTCTATTCTTCTCATGCCCTAGGCAACCGCTTGCATGTAAAATCATATTAAATTAAACTAATAAAATATAGTAGCTAAAGAGTAAAAGGTCATCTCAAAAGCATTTTAATTTTTTAGGTCTCCTAACTAAAATTTAAATTATATCGACTTACTTTCAGTAAATACTTTAACTAGCAAAAGTTGAATTTTAATTAAAAAACCTTATCTAAGATACTCTATACCTTTAAGTTATTCTCAACTCTTTATTAATAACTATTTTATAGATCCTTGAACAATACCTGCAATAATATGCTTTTGAACAAAGAAATAGAATATGATTATTGGAATTATTGCTAAAATTAACGCTGCCATTGCTAATTCCCATTGCTTTGAGAATGCTCCGAAGAAATTGTTCATGGCTAATGGTATAGTATTTATTTTTCCATTTATAGTTAAAAACGGAAGCAAGAAGTCATTCCATATCCATATACTATTTAAAACTGCGACTGTAACAGTAATTGGCTTCAATAATGGTAATATAATTTTCACATATGTTTGCCATTTGCTGCATCCATCTATGGTTGCGGCTTCTTCAACTTCCTTTGGAACTCCTTTAATAAAGCCATGATATAAAAATATGCTCATACTAACGCCAAACCCTATGTACATGAATATGAGTCCATAGTGTGTTCCTAGCATTTGAAATGGTCCGAATTGAATTTTTGCCATCCATTTTACAAGTGGTATCATTACTGCTTGAAATGGAACGATCATCCCTGAAGTAAATATATAAAATATTATCTTACTCTTTCTTGACTGATCCCTTACTAACATCCATGAAGCCATTGATGAAAAAAGAATTATTAGTACCACACTTCCTATAGTTATTATCATAGAATTTGCAAATGAACTTATTACACTCATTTTTTTCATAGCATCTAAATAATTCTGAAAATTCCATGTGTCAGGAAGACCAGTTGTGTTTGAAAAAATCTCTCTTCTTGTCTTAAATGAATTTATAAGCATCAAGTAAAATGGTGTCATATATGCTATCAATAGTAACCATGAAAATACTTCTAATAGTTTTAATCTACCAGTATAACTATCTAGCGTCTTCAGCTTTTTATTTGCTTTAACTTTTTCTATATTATTAACAACTTTACTTGGCTCCATTATACCTCTACCTCCTTTTTCTTATTAAAGTAAACTTGAGTTAAAGAAATAGTAGTTACTAGTACAAAGAATATAATAGCTTTTGCTTGTCCTATTCCCATATTGTTCACAATAAACGCTTCATTGTAAATATTTAATGCTAACATTTCAGTGGTTTTCATTGGTGTAAGTGAAAAATTTAAATCAAATAACTTAAATGAATTTGCTAAAGTTAAGAATAAGCAAATTGTGACCGCTTGTCTAACCATAGGTATTGTTATATTTTTAAATGTATGCCACCCATTAGCTCCATCAATATGCGCTGCTTCTATTAAGTCAGTTGGAACATTTTCAAGAGCTGCCACATAAATAACCATTATATATCCAGCATATTGCCATGTCGAAACTATCAACATTGCTAGCATTGCCGTAGTTGGAGCTTGTAAAAGTGATGTTGAAAGTGTTGCACTTCCCAATGCTTTACCAACTCCTGTAAATACTGAATTAAACATAAATTGCCATATAAAACCTAAAATTAATCCTCCTATTAAGTTTGGCATAAAGAATCCGGTTCTTAAGAAACTACTAGTTTTTAACTTTCTAGTTACTATATATGCTAGTCCAAACCCTATTATATTTATAGTGATTACACTCGCAATTGTATATAATACTGTTATCTTAAGAGAATATATAAATTGTACATCTTTAAAGATTCCTGTATAATTTTTTATTCCAACAAAATCATAATGAGGATTAGCACCATTCCAATTTGTAAATGTATAATATATACCTATTATAAACGGAATTATTACAACCATTGTCATAGCAAATAATGCTGGTCCGACAAAAATCCAAAAATCTTTAATATCTCGTGATTTCTTGCTCATACACTTTCTCCTTTCCTAATAATATTTAGCGCTATCTTATAATTTAAAATATTTATACAAAATTCATGAGGAGGTATTAATCCCCTCATGAATAAATCTTATCTAATATTATTTAGCTTTTGTAGCATCCTGAATTCCTTGTAACATATCTTTCTTTGCTTGTGGCCCCATATCAGTATTAATAAATTTAGAGAATAAAGGCGCTAAGCTATTCTTGTTAAATCCATCTGGTAGATTAGTGAATGCCCAAGGAAGAGTCTTTCCTTCTTTGTTATATTCCGAAATTGATTTATTTAATTCATTATCACTTTCAACTGTAAAGTTTGTAAATGCTGGAATCATATTCATATCCTTAACTAATGCCTCTTGACCTGTTTGACTTGTAACCATCCAATCTAAGAATTCTTTAGCTTCTTTATTAATTTTAGAATCTTTATTTACTACCCAATACATTGGAACACCCACTGGAATAGACCCACTTATTTTTGGATCATTATTAATTGCAAGTGGTGCAAATCCCATATGGAACTTCTTATTTGGATCTTCTAGCTTTTGTAAATCTCCAGCAACCCAGTTACCTTGATGTAAAAATGCAGTTTTTCCAAGTGCAAAGTTACCAACTTGAGTACTATAATCTATAGTATCTAGACTTTTTCCTCCACCGTATTTACAAAGTAATTCAACTAAGTTCATCCAATCATTAAATTGTTTATTATTAACTATGTCCGCTTTACCTGCAAGATAATCCTTTGTAAATTGAGCTGGATTATCTTGAGTTGCTAACGGTATATTAAATGTATGATTACCAGTAACCCAAAATTCTTTTGTTGTATAAGACACAACATTATCAAGACCTAATTCTGCCTTTTTACTATCTAGTGTTTCAAACGCTGCTTTTAATTTGTCAAAAGAATCTAGAGACTTGGGATCGATACCAGCCTTGTCCAAAATATCTTTATTGTATAATAATCCATAACCTTCTGTTGCTGCTGGCATTCCATACACTTTTCCATCAATAGTCACCGTATCTAATGTACCTTTAACAGCATTCTTAACCCAACCTTGATCGCTTAAATCATCAATTTTATGTTTCCAAGTTTCATAATCTCCAGCACCTTGAATCATAAATATGTCTGGTTCAGTACCTTTTTGAAATTCTGCCTTTAATGATGCACCGTAATCAGCACCTCCACCAACTGAAGTAACTTCAACTTTTACGCCTTTTTCCTTTTCATATTTTTTAGCAAGTTCTTGAAGTGCATCATTAATTTCAACCTTTAGTTGATATACTTTAATTGTTTTTCCGCTTCCAGAATCACTTGAACTTTGCGAACTTGCTCCCGATGAGCTTCCGCATCCAACCATAGTCCCAGCCAATAATGTAGAAGCTAAAATTGTTGATAATATTTGTTTTGTTTTCATTTAAATACCCCTCCATTAAAATTTTGTTTAGCATCCTGAATAACTTTCAAAAATACTAAGCATATATTTATATAACACATATCTAGAAGTCAATTTAGATATATAATGTTAATCAATTGTCATCTTCGCAATCGTTTGCGAAAACTTTAAAAAAATTTAGTCTTTTTAGCGTATCAAGCTATCCAGACTCCATTTGTTAACCTTTTCTCAAGTAAATCTACTTCTTAATGATATAAGTATATCAACCAAAGAAAACTTTTACAACTTATATTTTCCTTTGTTTTGGATTAAATTTAATAACTTTTCTATGTTTTATTAAGATTTGCTCAATTATAGACTATTTTATAAAAACGGTTGCATGAATTCTTTTATTTTATTTATATTTACTTTCACCATTATAAATACTGATTAATATTAGCTTATCTTTTCTTGTTAGTTTTTTTATCTGGTACTCTCTTTTCATTGCATCTTTTTTATTTTCAAATACCTCATGATATACTAATTTAACAGGCCCCCTACCCTTTGTATATTTTGCTCCACATCCTTTTGAATGCATTTGAATCCTTTTGTCTAAGTTATTTGTCCACCCTGTATAAAGTGTTCTATCTGAACACTCTACAATATATACATAATTCATATATTACCTCAACTCTTGATCTATAATTTAACATGTTAATAAAATTCAAAATCTTCGCTAATAAAATTATATCAAAAAAGAAGACGATCATCTACGAATCTCGTCTTCTAAAAACTTTAAATATTAATCTACCTTTGCTGTATCAATCCAGCTCATCATGCCTCTTAGTTCCTTACCAACTTTTTCAATTGGATGTTCTGCTTCCATTCTTCTTCTTGCATTAAATCCTGGTCTATTAGTTGCATTTTCTAACAACCAGTTCTTAGCGAATGTTCCATCTTGAATTTCAGTAAGAACTTTCTTCATTTCTTTCTTAGTCTCATCAGTTATTATTCTTTTACCAATTTGATAATCTCCGTATTCAGCAGTATCTGAAATTGAATATCTCATCATGCTTAATCCACCTTGATATAATAAGTCAACGATTAATTTCATTTCATGCATACACTCGAAATAAGCATTCTCCGGTGCATATCCTGCTTCTACTAAAGTTTCAAAACCAGCTTTAATAAGTTCTGAAACACCACCACAAAGTACTGCTTGCTCTCCGAAAAGATCTGTTTCTGTTTCATCTTTAAAAGTAGTTTCAAGAACACCAGCTCTTGCTCCACCAATTCCATTTGCATATGCTAAAGCATATTGTTTTGCTTTTTCCGATGCATCTTGGTGTATTGCTATTAAGCAAGGCACTCCAGCACCTTCTGTATATGTTCTTCTTACTAAATGTCCTGGACCTTTAGGTGCAACCATGAATACATCAACAAATGATGGTGGTTTGATTTGTCCAAAGTGTATGTTGAATCCATGAGCAAATACTAATGCGTTTCCTTCTTCTAAATTAGGAGCTATTTCTTCATTATATATTTTGGCTTGTTTCTCATCTGGTAATAAAATCATAATAAGATCAGCTGCCTTTGCTGCATCTGCAACTGTTGCAACTTTTAATCCTGCTGCCTCAGCCTTTTCCCAAGACTTACTTCCATTATATAAACCAACAATAACATCTATTCCACTTTCATGAAGATTTAACGCATGTGCATGACCTTGGCTACCATAACCAATGATAGCAACCTTCTTTCCTCTTAATAAATTTAAATCTGTGTCTTTTTCGTAATACATTTTTGGCATTTTTATGACCCTCCTAGTTATTATTTTATTGATTGTACCTTAGATATCTTCTTCACTTATTATTTGATTAATTGGTGCACCAGGTGCAACCATAGGAAAAACTTTTTTATCACTGTTTATTAGATAATCTATAAGAACTGGACCTTCTGAATCCAGAGCTTTTCTAAGTATATCGTCTATTTCATCCACTTCAGTTATTCTAAATGCTTTAGCTCCAAAAGCCTCAGCAAGCTTAACGTAGTCTGTCGGTCTGTCTAAAGTTGTCTCAGAATATCTTCCTTCGTAGAAAAAATCTTGCCATTGCCTTACCATCCCTAGACAATTATTGTTCATAATAACTTGAACTAAAGGAAGATTATTTTTAACTGCAGTAACTAATTCATTGCAGTTCATTCCAAAACTTCCATCTCCTGCAATGTTGAATACTCTTTTATCAAGTCTGCCTATCTGAGCTCCAATTGCTGCTCCAAGACCATATCCCATGGTTCCAAGTCCACCGGATGTTATAAATGTTCTTTCACTTTTAAAATTGAAATATTGAGCAGTCCACATTTGATGTTGCCCAACTTCAGTAGAAATTATAAAGTTTCCATCATTTAATTTATTTAATCTATCAAAGAACAATTCTGGAGTCAAATCACAACATGGCACTAATTTTTTATTCTCCTTTAAATTGTCTATAGTATTTAACCATTCCTCATTTTTCTTTTCATCAATTAGTGGTATTAATTTGTTTAATGCCACTTTTAAATCTCCTACAATACATGTATCAACTTTTATATTCTTATTTATTTCTGCCGGATCAACATCTATTTGCAAAATCTTTGCATTCTTTATATGATTTTGATTGCTTATAACTCTATCGCTAAATCTAGCTCCAAGAGTTATTAATAAATCACACTTAGTTGCAGCAATATTTGATGCTTTTGTTCCATGCATTCCTATCATACCAGTATATAATTCATGATCATTTGGAAACTCAGACATGCACATAAGCGATGTTGATACAGGGGAATTAATCTTTTCTGCAAATCTTATTAATTCAGATGTTGCTTCAGATATACCTATCCCTCCACCTGCATATATTAGAGGTCTTTTGCTTTGATTTATTAACTCAACAGCTTCCTGCAATGATTTTTCTGTAATATGCTCTGATTTTCTAACAATCTCTTTAGGAATTATCTTATTATATTGAGTCTTTTCAGCAGTAACATCTTTTGGAATATCTATTAATACTGGACCTGGTCTACCTTCCTGTGCTATATAAAAAGCTTCTCTTATTACATCCTGAAGTTCATTAATATCCCTTACAATATAATTATGTTTTGTTATAGGCATTGTAATTCCAGTTATATCAACCTCTTGAAAACTATCCTTTCCAAGTAATGGCTTTGCTACATTTCCAGTAATAGCAACCATGGGAATTGAATCCATGTATGCAGTAGCAATACCTGTTACTAAATTCGTAGCTCCCGGTCCTGAAGTTGCAAGACAAACTCCAACTTTTCCAGTAGCCCTTGCATATCCATCAGCCGCATGTGATGCTCCCTGCTCATGACAAGTGAGAACATGACGAATTTTATCCTTATATTTGTATAGCTCATCATATATATTTAATACTGCCCCACCTGGATATCCAAATATAGTCTCTACTCCTTCATCAAGCAATGACTTTATTAATATTTCAGCCCCCGTCAATAACATTTTATTCACTCCTTTGCTTATAAAATGATCTCTATTTGATAACTAGCAATGTATAAATTGATTTAGATTCTATTTTATTACCTCTAATTTCTCACGAACTAGATTTCCCATTTCAACTGTTCCAACTTTCTTCTTACCTTCAGTCATTATATCTCCAGTTCTATATCCATCTTCAAGAACTGCTAAAACTGCATTTTCAATAGATTTTGCTTCTTCCTCTAATGAAAAACTATATCTAAGCATCATTGCTGCTGAAAGAACAGTTGCTAACGGATTAGCAATTCCTTGTCCTGCGATATCAGGAGCACTTCCATGAATTGGTTCATACATTCCAAGAGTTCCTTCCCCAAGCGAGGCTGAAGGTAACATACCTATTGAACCTGTAACCATACTTGCTTCATCTGATAATATATCTCCAAATATATTTGAAGTTACAATTACATCAAATTGATTTGGATCTTTTACTAACTGCATAGCAGTGTTATCAACATACAAGTGATTCACTTCCACTTCTGGGTAATCCTTAGCCATCTCGTTAACTACACTTCTCCAAAGTCTAGAACTTTCTAATATGTTGGCTTTATCTACACTTGTAAGCTTCTTATTTCTTTTCATTGCTGTTTCAAATCCTATTTTAGCAATTCTAGTTATTTCATTTACATTATATCTTTCAGTATCATAAGCACTCTTTACTCCATCTACTTCTTCCAATCCTCTTTCTCCAAAGTAAATTCCACCTGTTAATTCTCTAACTATACAGATATCTATCCCATCTTTAACAATGCTATCTTTAAGTGGTGATTCATTTTTTAGCGGAGCATATAATACTGCCGGTCTTAAATTACAATAAAGATTTAATGCTCCCCTTAGCCCTAGTAGTGCTTGCTCTGGTCTTATTTTAGCAGTAGGATCATCCCACTTAGGACCTCCAACAGCTCCGAGTAGAACTGCATCACTTTTTTTGCAAGCTTCTAAAGTTGCTTCTGGAAGCGGAGTTCCTTCTTTATCAATAGCACATCCACCTGCTAATACATATTCATATTCAAATCTATGCCCAAATTTATCTCCAATAACTTTTAAAACTTTTATTGTTTCATCTATTACTTCTGGACCAATTCCATCCCCTGGTATTACAGCTATATTACATTTCATTATGATAATCCCCCTCTTATAATTACCTATTTCTTATTGCTTTTTAACTAAAAATTAATTATGAATTCTAGTTATTAGTATCTTTATCTGGTGAAAATATATTAATTTAATTTCATTTTTCTTTCAATAATCAATTTTTCTACCTATTACTTATATACCCAATCAATCCATCATTATCAATAATCTTTTGCATAAATTCAGGGAATGCTTCCCCTTGATACTCTTGGCTCTTAGTTAAGTTTTTAATAAGACCTGTTGAGAAATCAACTTCTAATTCATCTCCTGCATCAATATTTTTTACAGCTTCATCACATTCTAAAATTGGTAACCCAATATTGATTGCATTTCTATAAAATATTCTTGCGAAAGTTGATGCAATAACGCAGCTAACCCCTGCTGTTTTAATTGCTAAAGGTGCATGTTCTCTTGAAGAACCACATCCAAAATTCTTATTTGCAACAATTATATCCCCACTCTTTACATTTTTAACGAAATCCACATCTATATCTTCCATGCAATGTACAGCAAGTTCTTTAGCATCCGAAGTGTTTAAATATCTTGCTGGAATTATTACGTCTGTATCTACATTATCCCCATATTTGAATACTTTACCTTTTACGCTCATTACTAAATACCTCCTACACTAATTCAGGATCAGTTATTTTTCCAGTTAGAGCAGATGCTGCTGCCACTGCTGGACTTGCTAGATATACTTCTGACTCAACGTGTCCCATTCTTCCTACAAAATTTCTGTTTGTTGTCGATACACATCTTTCACCTTTAGCTAAGATTCCCATATGTCCACCTAAACATGGTCCGCAAGTCGGTGTTGAGAATGCTGCTCCAGCTTCAACCAAATCTGTAACTATTCCTTCTTTTATTGCTTGTAAATAAATCTTTTGAGTTCCAGGAATAACTATACATCTGATACCCTTTTTAACTTTTCTTCCTTTTAAGATATCTCTAGCTATTCTTAAATCTGAAATTCTACCATTTGTGCATGATCCAATTACAACCTGGTCAATAGCTATATCTCCAGTGTTATCGATTGTTCTTGTATTGTCTGGTAAGTGAGGAAATGAAACTGTTGGTCTTAATGTACTTAAATCAACTTCAAATACTTTATCATATTCTGCGTCTTCGTCAGCTTCATAAACTTTCCATTCTCTGGACGCATGATCTTTTAAATATTCCTCAGTTTTATCATCAACTGGGAAAATTCCATTCTTTCCGCCAGCTTCTATTGCCATAT
>CAURJV010000028.1:0-61532 GCA_963524945.1 uncultured Clostridium sp. | reverse complement strand
GGGTTACCTAAGCTTATAGGAATAGATATGCCTGATATGATTGTTGGATCAGTAGCTTTAGCATTAAATTCAGCAGCATATATATCTGAAATAATAAGAGCTGGAATCGAAGCAGTGGACAAAGGTCAAATGGAAGCAGCTAGAAGTTTAGGAATGAATCAAG
This sequence comes from uncultured Clostridium sp., assembly GCA_963524945.1. Lineage (GTDB taxonomy): Bacteria > Bacillota > Clostridia > Clostridiales > Clostridiaceae > Clostridium. The sequence goes on along the minus strand of CAURJV010000028.1, from coordinate 61,369 downwards.
GGTTAGCAATGGTTCATGTCATAATACCACAGGCATTTAAGAATATATTACCTGCCCTTGGAAATGAATTTATTTCTGTAATAAAAGAATCATCAATGGTTTCTGTTATAGGTGTTGCAGAACTTATGTACAATGCAAGTATTGTAAGAGGAAATACAGCTTTAGGATTAGAACCAATAATTGTAGCAGCAGTAGTTTACTTTGTTTTAACTTTCACTTTGACAAGATGCTTAGGTTATGTTGAAAGGAGGATGAAGGCAAGTGATATACGTTAAAGATTTACATAAAAGCTTTGGAAAAAATAAGGTGTTAAAAGGAATAGATGAGCATATCAGCAAGGGTGAAGTTGTAGTTGTAATTGGACCTTCTGGGTCAGGAAAAAGTACATTCTTAAGATGTCTTAATTTATTAGAAACTCCTACATCTGGACAAATTACTTTTGAAGATAAGGATATAACATCAAAGGCAACCAATATAGATAAAATGAGAGAAAAAATGGGGATGGTATTCCAACAATTTAATTTATTTCCTCATAAGACAGTATGTGAAAATATATGTTTAGCTCCTATGAAAGTAAAAGGAATCTCCAAAGAAGAAGCTAAAAATATAGCAGAAAGTTTATTGAAAAAGGTTGGATTGTTAGATAAAATAGATGCTTACCCATCATCATTATCAGGTGGACAAAAGCAAAGAATTGCAATAGCTAGAGCTTTAGCTATGCAGCCAGATGTTATGTTATTTGACGAACCAACATCTGCTTTAGATCCTGAAATGGTTGGAGAAGTTTTAAATGTTATGAAAGATCTTGCAAAGGAAGGTATGACAATGGTAGTTGTTACCCATGAAATGGGATTCGCAAGAGAAGTTGGAGATAGAATATTATTTATGGATGAAGGAAAAATATTAGAATCTGGAACTCCAGAAGAAGTATTTAAAGATCCTAAAAACCCACGTACAATAGACTTTTTATCTAAAGTTTTATAATTAACTATATAACAAGGCGTTCACCAAATAATAACTAATAAAAATAGTTGTTTGGTGAACGCCTAAAATTTTAATATATAGATACCCCAACTAAGCCCCGAACTTATGCATATAATTCGCCGAAATAAGGATTATACTGTTGTTCCAGTTTCTAAGGAAATTATGATGGATGATTCTAAGATCACAAGTTGCACCCAAGATGCTAGCCTTAAAGGCGAGCTTTAAACTAGCATACTTGGAACAACTTTTAATCTAAGAATCAAAACCATCAAATTCCTAATGAAACATTTCACAAAAGCATAATTCTTATTTCTATTTGGGATATATTTATGTGGGAACCTACCGAAATCATAAGTATTTTTATTCCAAAAACCTATGAAAATATCGCTAAAGGTTCTAAGCATCAGGGTTGTACTTACTCTAGTGTACTCCGAATTTTAGTTTAACAAGCTAAAAGTGGTATGAAGGAGAAGAAAAATTATGTGGTGAGGTCCTAGTTGCAAGCCACATGCCAAGAGAAATTACTATAAATATTATATGAAGAATTAACACAATTAATGGTGCGGCTAAATTAACTCCACCTTTTTTACGTAAATTATTTATATATTGAGTATTGCTAAGATTTTGTATACTAAGCATATTTGTTTTGAAATTTTTAATCTTACGTTCACAATTGTTAAGATAAATAAAATTTGCATATAAAGTCAATATAATTCTTATAATCAATATTAAAAATAAATATAACTTTGATGGAAAAATCCTTGAAGATACTAAAGTTAAAAATATTAAAGCAGCTCCTGGGATATAAAGTTTTCTATATAGCAGCCAATAGTAGCCCAAGAAAAAGCAGGGCCAGTTCCAAGATAAAAATTTATGTTTATCGTTATATTTATTAAGTTGATTAATATAGAAATTATTATTATTACCAATAAAAATGGCTAACTCATCTCTAGAGATAGCGTCAGTCTTATTGTAAGGAATAGAATATATATTTTTAAATTTGTTTGTATTCTGATAATTACTATAGTTATTTCTATTATGATAAACTTTATTGTTTTGATCGTATTTATTATTAAGATTATAATTATTATCAAAATCATGTACTTGATTATTAGCATTAGATCTAATATTTAAGTTATTTTCAATATTATCTATATTGTTTTTTTCAGTATTTTTAATCGTAGTACCGAAATAAGAACACATGGGATTTATGCATACATCATTTATTCCTAGTTCTTCTGAACAATGTGGACATTTCAAAATTATATCCTCCTTTTAATAGCACTTAATACTAAAAGGATATCACAAATTTATCCAATTAACAATGAGAAGCATAGCAAACAGTAGAAGACCCAAAGGAATAATAAATTGAAAATTTTTAGGTATGGTTTTTGTTTTATGCATACTTATAATTTTAAGAATAAAAATATGTGCTAAATGGGATACAGCGATAGAAAAAGTACAGCCGTTATTTCAAACTAGTAATTTCTTGGTTTGAAATAACGGCTGTGTTTCTATGTGTAATGTTTGTCTATAGTAATGACACAGTTATAAGAAGGATGATGCTTCTTTACGCCTTCAGATATTATATTTATCAGTTCAGTATTAGTTATAGAAAGTTCTTTCGATGATTCAATAACAACGTCAAAAATTAAGTTCTTAATATCACCTTTACCAACTACTCTAAAATCATGTATTGATTCTATGTAATCATATTTTTCAATTATGGATAAAATTTCATCATAAGCTTCTTTGACTTCGCCTTCAATAACGCAGATAGGATCGATATGAATAACTAAATAAATCTTAAGCGCTTTTGAAATTTCTCTTTCAGCTTTGTCAATCACTTCGTGAATATCTACAACGTTGATATTTCCAGGAATTTCAGCATGAATGGATGCCATACATTTACCGGGACCATAATTGTGAACTATTAAATCATGTGAGCCGAGAATGTTATCGTAGGACAAAACCATCTTTTCTATAGACTCAACAAGTTCTGGATCTGGTGCTTCCCCCAAAAGTGGATTTATAGTATCCTTAACTAAATTAAAGCCTGAATAAACTATAAATAGTGCAACAAACATTCCCATGTAGCCATCTATAGGTAAAGAAGTAAATCTTGAAACTAAAAGTGAAATAACGATACAAATTGTAGTAACAACATCAACTAAAGCATCTGTAGAAGAAGCTTTTAAAGCGGCAGAATTAATTTTTTCACCTATGAATTTATTGAATTTTGAGAGCCAAAGTTTAAAAAAGATAGATATAATAAGCAAGATAAAAGAAGTCATCTCAAAGGTAATAGGCTCTGGTTTAATTATTTTTTCAAAGGAAGATTTAATAAATTGAAAACCAACCAACATTACCATAAAAGCTACAATTAAAGCTGAAAGATACTCAATTCGTCCATGCCCAAAAGGATGCTCTCTATCTGCGGGCTTGCTTGAAAGTTTAAAGCCTAAAATAGTTATTAATGATGATGCAGCATCAGAAAGGTTATTAAAGGCATCAGCCATAATAGCAATACTAGAAACAATAATTCCTACAGAAAGTTTTATAGTAAATAACATTAAATTTGCTAAGATCCCAATAATTCCGCCGAGAATACCGTAAGAATTTCTAACTGTATCATCTTTAACATTAAAATTATCTTTAACAAATTTATTAACTATAAGTTCAAAAAACATGAAATACACTCCAATCATAAGAAATTACCAATAAGCATTACATCTATTATATTAAATATTTTTAGTTAAGCAAGTATTTTTTTACCAGAAATTAAGTAATCTAACACTAATAAATATATATTTCATATTTTAAATATATTCTAAGTTTATAGTAGCACTTTACTGTGTTATAATTTATATAGAAAATATTCGAGGGGGCAATTTTTATGAAGGATATTATATTTACTGGTGCAGCAGTTGCAATTGTTACACCTTTTACAGAAGATGGAATTAATTTCTCTGAATTAAAAAAACTAATTGATTTTAATATAGAGAATGGTACAGATGCAATTGTAATTGCAGGAACTACAGGTGAGTCTTCAACTATGACTGATGAGGAACATAGGGAAGTTATTAGATTTACAGTAGAATATGTAAGCAAAAGAGTACCAGTTATTGCGGGCACAGGGTCTAATGATACAGTTTATGCTGTTGAATTATCAAAATACGCTGAAAGCGTTGGTGCAGATGCACTTTTATTAGTAACACCATATTACAATAAAACTACTCAAACTGGTTTGATAAAACATTACAATTATATTGCGGATAGAGTTAATATCCCAATAATTCTATATAATGTACCATCAAGAACAGGAGTTAATATAACACCTGAAACATATGCAGAATTAGCTAAGCATCCACGTATAGTTGCAACAAAAGAAGCTAGTGGGGATCTTTCAGCTATTGCAAAGATAAAAGCGCTATGCAAAGATGAACTTAATATATATTCTGGAAATGATGATCAAATAGTTCCAATCTTATCACTTGGGGGAAAAGGCGTTATTTCAGTCTTTTCAAATATTATGCCAAAAGAGTCTCATGAAATTTGTAGTTTATATTTTGAAGGAAAAGTAGAAGAAAGCTGTAACCTTCAAACAAAATATTTAGATCTTATAAATACGTTATTTATAGAAGTAAACCCAATCCCAGTAAAGACTGCATTAGGAATTATGGGATATAATGTAGGACCACTTAGAATGCCATTATTCCCAATGGAAGGCAAGAATCTAGAAAAATTACGTGAAGAACTTGCTAAAAATAATCTTATATAAGTTTTAGTATGTATTTTAAGTATAGATAAATAATATGTAATTTAGATTTACAAAATAATTCACATAAATAAGCAATATATTAATGAACGCTTGGATGTTATAAATTCGAGCGTTCATTTTTGTTTTTTTATAAAGAAATTATAAAAAGTTAATTCTATAGATAATTATTGAAAACGTAAGAAATATATTTTGCGAGGCAGATGCGTAAGATTTTTTTTGTCCACGATTGTATACCATTTTACTGTATAAAAATATTTTATGTATTAGATCCAAATTAAAATTTAGATGTATTTTACCCATGGAATAAAATGATTTCTAGAAAAAATATAAAAAATTTTAGAGAAATTATGTAATTGCTCATTTTTATACATATATTCCATATAGAAGATTAATTTAAATGGGAGAGTGTTAAAAATGAAAGAAAGAAAATCTGTTAAATTACGAGTTGATATGTATGATGATACTAAATCTAAAATAATAGATACAAAGGATGAAAGGGACCTTATTCAGTATATTTGGATTAGACTTATTGTTTTAGCTGGGAAGGTAAATTTAGGAGGAGAATTATTTTTGTCTAGAAATATTCCATACACAATGGAAACCCTTGCTATAGAATTTAATAGAGATATTGAACAAGTGAAATTAGCTATGAAAGTTTTAATGGATTTAGAAATGATTGAGTTTACTGAAGATAAAATCTATAAAGTAAAAAACTTTGTTAAGCATCAAAATATTAAAATAAATAAGAATACTGAAATCAAAAATAATGTAGTAAGAGAAAATGATTCTAGTCACAAAATGGATGAGCCTAAAATTAAAGATAGAGAAAATATAATAGGTGTTGATTCAAAAAGTAATGGCTATAAAAGTATTGATCAGATTGTTAGAAATAAAACTGCTAAGATTGAAGATAAGAGTATTATGAATGCTAATGAAGAGATAAACGAAAGCAATAATGATAATAATATTAACAATTGTAATACATATAATAAAGATTCTACCAGTGTGGATTCTGAATTTGTGGTTAAAGGTAATGCAGAAAATGAAAGCTTTGCAAATAGTAATAAAAATAATAGTAATATCATAATTGCTGAAAGAACTCAGAATAGTGATACTATAAATGCTAGTATAGATTCTATCAATAATAAAGATAACAATAAAAACATAGAATGTATAAACGATACTAGAAGTGCAGATGTGATAACTAGTAATATTAATTGCACCAACAACAATGCTAACATGAATATTAGCTTAGAAACAGAAAAAAGTTCCTGCGAAAATAATGCACAGCCAAGCATACCAATCTCTGTGAAAAAGAAGAATAGTAAGGGTAGAAAAAAATCCAATAATAAAAACGGAATTAACGAGATAAATTTAAATGACGATGATGAAGAAATAGTTGAACTTTGTTCAGGAGATGTGCCGCTAGGAAAAGATGAAAAAGTAGTTATGGCATTTACTATGTAGGTATTATCTAATATAAAATTTTCTAGATAATCACACATATAAAATATGCATTATTTTCTAAAAAGGTATATAATATTAAAAGTGAATTTAATATTGTTTAATGTTTTACGAGAAAAATTTAATTTATGTAGGGAGAGATAATAACTATATGAATAATGCGCAAGAATTATTAGATTTTATAAATAAGGGTAAAACTGCTTTTCAAAGTACTTATGAAATTAAAAATATTTTAGATAAGCAAGGCTATACAGAAATTAAAGAAGAAGATAAATGGGAGTTAAAAAAAGGTGGAAAACACTATATTATAAAAAATAACTCTGCATTAATTGCCTTTGAAATAGGAAATGGTGATATCGAAAAAGATGGGTTCAGATTAATAGGGGCACATACTGATTCACCTGGATTTAGAATAAAGCCAAATCCAGAAATGAAAGTTGAAGGACATTACGTTAAGTTAAATACTGAAGTATATGGAGGTCCAATACTAAGTACTTGGTTTGATAGACCTTTAAGCATAGCAGGAAGAGTGACTTTAAAGGGAGAAAATCCATTCAGTCCAAGAGTTGAATTATTGGATGTAAATAAGCCAGTTTTAATTATTCCTAACTTAGCAATACATATGAATAGAAGCGTGAATGAAGGCTATGAATATAATAAGCAAAAAGATACTTTACCAATGCTTACATTAGTTGAAGATAAGTTAGAAAAGGATAACTATTTAATTAACTTAATAGCAGAAACTTTAAAGGTAGATTCTAGCGATATATTAGATTTTGATTTGTTTTTATATGAGTATGCAGAAGGTATGATAATTGGTTTAAATGATGAATTTATATCATGTGGAAGACTAGATGATTTGTGGATGGTATTTGCAGGATTAAAAGCTTTAATAAGCAGTAATGAAATTAAAGCGACTAAAGTGTTAGTAGCGTTAGATAATGAGGAAATAGGAAGCTTAACATCTCAAGGTGCAAATTCATCAATTTTAGAAAATATTTTAGAGAGAATAACTTTAGGTCTTGAAAAAGATAGAGAAAGTTTCAAGAGAGCATTAAGCAATTCGATAATGATTTCAGCAGACTTAGCTCATGCAATACATCCAAACTATGTTGAAAAATGTGATCCTACAAATAAGCCTATGCTTGGAAAGGGGCCTGTACTTAAAATTGCAGCAGGTGGAAGTTATTCAACTGATAGTTATGCAAGTGCTGTCTTCAAAGGAATCTGCGAAAAAGCTGAAGTTCCATGCCAGGTATTTGTAAATAGATCAGATTTAAGAGGGGGAACAACCATTGGTCCTATTACTGCATCAAAATTAAATATACCAGTAATAGATATGGGTGCACCATTACTAAGTATGCATTCGATAAGAGAACTAGCTACTGTAAAGGATAATGAATATACAATTAAAGCATTTACTGAGTTTTTCAAATAATAAATCATATGAGCAATTAGCAGGGGAAAATATTTAAGTGTTTATTAAAGTGAAGAATTTTTAATAACCTGTTAATTTTAAAGCATCAGCTAATATTTGATACACGTTAATAAATAGCCATTTTAAGGTTGTCTATATGATAACTTTAGGTGGCTATTTTTTTATAGATTATGAATATAAGAATACTTTTTATAATTTTGGTAAAAATATCTCCGTTGGGTAATTGTTATTAATATTAGGTATATGAAAGAAAATAATAACCAATAGTGCAAAGTGCATTTGGTCTTAGATAAGAAAGTGTGATTTACTCATAGCGTCGTGGTAATATTGGGCAATTATGCTTATAAAGTATAAGGACAAATAGACTAGCGTATTAACTTATTATTTTTTTGAATATGCCAATAGTAAGAAGGGAGTTTTTTACTTGAGGAGAAATAATTCTTATGGAGTAAGAAAGAATGTTTTAAAAGAGTTAGCTGATGGATTTTCTTGCATCCATGAAAATTTTAGGTACTTTAGCAAATTATCTAAGAATGGACATAAAGTACTTGGGGCATCTGAATGGCTTCTTGATAATATATATTTAATTGAAAAAGAGTATAAAGCTATAAAGATTGAGATGCCTATAGATTATTTTAAGGGACTATCTTCTATAGGTAATGTTAATTACAATAGAAATAAAGATAACCATGCAAATGAAGATAATGAAAATATGGAACTTATTCCACGTATTTTTGTAGTGGCAAAGGACTATATAAATAACGGAAATGAGATTGATTGTGATAAACTTATATCATATATAAATGGGCTTCAAGGCGATACCGAAAACGGAAGTTTTAATAATAAAGAAAAGATTTTTACTACAGGAGAATTGTGGGCATTTCCATTAATGCTTAAAATAGCTATTATAATAAATTTATCGAAATATACTAATGAGCTTGTTGATATTCAAAAAGAAATCATAAGAGGAAGAGACATAGCTGAAAAAATAATAGATGCAGTTAACAATAATAAATTTGAAGAGAAAATAGGAAACATTGATGTTGGAAAAAATGTCAGCCCTTTATTTTTAAGAGAATTTTTTAGTGTATTAAGAGATAACTCTATAGAAGATCCAAGAATAAATGATATTGTAGAATCTAAATGGAAAGTTAATTCAGATTTAGATAAAAATAATATTAGAAGTGATTTAAGAGAAGAAGTTTTAGAAAGAAATATTGGAGAATATATAACCTTTATTAGAAAAATTGAAGGAATAAGCTGGAGAAGATTCTTTGGAGAAACTTCTTTTGTTGAAAAAATCCTAAAAAATGACCCGGCGAATATTTATAATAGTATGGATTTTGAATCCAAGGATTATTATAGGCATAAGCTTGAAAAGATGGCTAGAATATCAAATGCAGATGAAATTACTTTAGCTAGTAATATTTTAGAGCTTGCAAGAAATAGTAAAACTAATAAAGAAGAAAATTATAAATGCCATATTGGATATTACCTAATTGATGAGGGAATAAATGAATTAAAGAAATATGGAAATAATATAAAAACAACTATATCTGCAAATACGTATGTAGCATGCAATATTTTTGGAACACTTTTAATAAGTTTTCTTATTTTATTAATAAGTGGCTTGCTAGGGGTTAGATATACTGTAGTACAATATGTGATTTCGTTCCTTATAATATTAATTCCAGTCAACGAAATAATAATTGGACTTACGAATTATACTGTGGGCAAAGTTGTTGATATTAGATTAATCCCAAAATTAAATTTTAGTTCAGGAATTCCTAAAGATAATAAAACTGTAGTTGTAATACCTGCTATAGTAAATTCCAAAGAGAAAGTTCAAGAACTTATGAAAAAGCTAGAAGTAGCATATTGTGGAAATAAGGATAAAAATATTTATTTTGCTTTGCTAAGTGATTTTCATGATTCTGAGCATGAGACTGCTCAAGAAGATGTAGAGATAATTAAATCTGGGGTTCAATATACCAGAGATTTAAATGAGAAATATTCCGATGACTTTAAAGATGATCAAGGTATTAGTGAAAATAGATTTTTCTTTTTTAGCAGAAAAAGAGTTTATAATAAAAAACAAAATGTATTTATGGGCAGGGAAAGAAAACGTGGAAAGCTAATGGAATTTATGGCTCTTATCAGAGGTGGTAAGAATCATACTTACAATGTTTTTAGTTCAGATATTGAAGAACTAAAACAAGTTAAGTATCTAATTACATTAGATGAAGATACTTTTATGCCTAGAGAAAGTGCTTTTAAACTTGTAGGGGCTATGAGTCATATTCTTAATATTCCTCATATAAAAGACAATAAAGTAGCAAGAGGATATGGAATAATGCAGCCTAAGGTGAGCATTAGCTTAGAAGCTAAGAATCAAACGTACTTTTCAAAAGTATTTGGAGGAGAAGAAGGAGTTGATGGGTATTCCGTTGCTTATTCTGACACTTATCAAGATTTATTTGGAGAAGGGTCTTTTACAGGTAAAGGAATAATATGTATAGATGAATTTTATAAGGTGTTAAGTAACTCTATAAAAGACGATACGGTCTTAAGTCATGATTTGCTTGAAGGCGGTATTGCAAGATGTGGATTATTAAGTGATGTGGAATTTATTGATGGGTACCCAGCATTCTATGAATCTAGCTGCAAAAGATTGCATAGATGGGTTAGAGGTGACTGGCAGCTAATAGGATGGTTATTTTCTAATAAAATAAATTTATTATATAAGTGGAAGATATTTGACAATCTAAGAAGAAGTTTATTAGCACCTAATTTACTTATTGCTCTTATATTATCTCTCACTGTACTATTTGGAAGAAGTCAAGTTGCACTTCTTGCCTTTTTAGCTTTAATAACTCCATTGGTATTTGTAGTAACAGATTTTGTTGTAACACCTAAAAATAAATTAATGGGAGCATTTAAAACGCTAGAGCAGATAGTGCTAATAGTAAGCTTTATTCCTTATCAAGCTTTTTTGATGCTTGATGCTATAATAGTAACACTATATAGAGTAATGATCTCTAAGAAAAATCTTTTAGAATGGCAGTCTGCAGAACTTGTAGAGAAAAATTCAAGAAATGATTTTATTAATTATTTAAAGAGAATGTGGATTTCTCCAATAATGGGTCTGCTTGCATTATACTTATCATTTTATAGTTCATTAGGAGTAGTTACTTATAGTGTAGTAGTCGCTGCATTATGGATAATTAGCCCTTACATGGCTTATACCATAAGTATTAAACGTCCAGAACACAAGAAGAATACTTTAAAGAATGAAGAAAAAACATATTTAAGAAAAATTTCTAGAAGAATATATGCTTATTATGAGGATTTTGTTAATGAAGAAAATAACTACCTAGCTCCAGATAACTATCAGGAAAAACCATTCAAGGGAGTTGCTCATAGAACATCCCCAACTAATATAGGGATGGGAATTACTTCAAGCATTGCTGCATATGACTTGGGATATATAACCATGGCAGAGTTTGTTGATAGAATAGAACTTATATTAAATAGTATGAAAACTCTTCAAAAGGTTAATGGTCATTATCTAAATTGGTATGATACCAAAACAAAAGAACCTTTATGGCCTAGGTATGTATCAACAGTTGATAGTGGAAATCTCCTAGGTAACTTGTGGGTATTAAAGAAGTCTATGGAAGAGCTTAAGCATAATAAAGTTATAAGAGTAAAAGAAGTTACTTCTTTAAATGATATTTATAAAATAATTGAAGATGAAGCGCCTAATCTAAAGCTTAAATTTTCTTCGCATATTAACATTGGAGAATATATAAAAGTATTAAATGAAATTTTATTTAAACTTCAAGATTTAAAGGAAACAGAACAAATAATTAGCCTAAAACAACAACTTAAATCGAAAGATAATAATATAGATAATAAAAATAATTTAAGTAGTGAAGAGGAAAATGGTTTAAGTGAATTAAAACTTGAGAGCGGAGAAGCAAAGTATTGGATTGATAAGCTTATAGGTGAAGTTAGAAAAAAGATTAGCTATTATAATTTTATTTTTGAAGGTATAGAAAAATTATATAGTAAAGAATTTTTCGAAGGAGTACCAGATATTACGGAGTTAACTCAAAGATGTGAGGATTATAGAAGAAAAAATGGAGATAACTTCAGAGGCGGATTTAGAGAAAAGATAAATAATTTCAAAAATTACATAGATAAAATAGATAATGTAATACAAGATATTGATAAAATAACAGAAGAAATGGATTTTACTTTTCTTTATGATAAAACTAGAGGGCTATTCTCTATAGGATATAATGTTGAGGAAAATTCTCTTGGAAACTCTTATTATGATTTACTTGCATCTGAGTCAAGAATAGCATCTTTTGTTGCGATAGCTAAAAATGATGTGCCTTCTTCTCATTGGTTTAAGTTAGGTCGTTCGATGACTAATGCGTTCCATACTCATTCCTTAGTATCTTGGAGTGGAACTATGTTTGAGTATTTTATGCCATCATTAATAATGAGGAATTATCCAAAAACTTTACTTAGTCAAACTTATAAATCTGTCATAAAGGCACAAAAAAGCTTTGCAAAACAAAAGAAGTCTCCTTGGGGGATATCAGAATCTGCATTTTATGAATTTGATGCAGCAGAAAACTATCAATACAAGGCATTTGGGGTACCTGGTCTTGGACTTAAAAGGGGACTTGAAGATGATCTTGTAATATCTCCATATTCAACATTAATGGCTATTTCTTTTGACAAAGATTCTGGGATTAAAAATCTTAAAGAACTTGAAAAGTTAGGCGCGTTAGGAAGATATGGTTTCATAGAAGCTTTAGATTATACTAAAGCTAGAAAAGATAAGTACATAATGACACTTTCAGAAAGTGATCTTCTTGAGCAGAATATTTCAACAAATGGAAAAAATTATACACAAAATGTGGATAAGTATGAGGATTATGTGGATAACTACGAAAAAATAGTGGATAATACACAGGATAAAAATACAAGTTATATGAATGGTAAGCATGTTGATAATGTGAATAATGTGGATAAAAATGATGAAATCAGTAGGATTCACATGAATAATGGCGATGAGAACAATTATGATAATTCAAGTTATCCACAGAAGGTTAATAAAGTTGCAACTTATATGGTACACCATTTAGGAATGTCACTTATGGCTTTGGATAATATTCTATGTAATGATATTTTGATAAATAGGTTTCATGATCTTCCTGAGATAAAGTCTACAGAACTTTTACTAAAAGAGAAAATTCCGCAAAATGTTGTCTTTGAAAGAAATGAGGATTTTTCTGTTAAGAATAGATACTTTGAAGGAGCGGTTTTAATTCCAAGAGTATTTGAAAAAGTGGATCAGGATAGTCCACAAGTATTACTATTAAGCAATGGTGAATATTCATCTATGTTAACAGTAAACGGAAATGGATATTCAAAAAAGAATGATACTATGCTTTATAGATGGAAGGGAAACTCTACAAGTGATGATAGTGGAATGTTCTTCTATATAAAGAACTTAAATTCAAATGAATATTGGAGTTCAACCTTTGAGCCTTGTAAGGATCCTGGAGATAAGTATTCAGTTGAGTTTAATTTAGATAAAGCCAAATTTAGTAGAAAAGATGGCAATATTGAAACTTCAATGGAGGTTTCAATATCTTCAGAAGAAAACTTTGAAGTTAGAAAATTAACTTTAAATAACAAAGGAGATAAGGGAAGAAGCATTGAAATAACAAGCTATATGGAAGTGACTTTAGCTACTTTTAGTGCAGACGTAGTTCATCCAACATTCTCTAATTTATTTGTTCAAACAGAGTATGATGAAAAAGAAAGCGTTCTTATAGGAAGCAGAAGAGGTAGGGTTAAGAATGCAAAAGTTCCATATATTTTCCATAAGGCAGTTGTTAATGGCGACCTAGAGGGAAGTATTTCATATGAGACTTCAAGAATAAATTTTATAGGAAGAAATAGAGAATTGAAAAATCCCAAAGCTATGGATAATGATAAAGCCTTAGATAATACGGTTGGAACAGTTTTAGATCCTATAATGAGCATAAGAACGAGAATTAGATTAGAGCCTAATTCTAAGAAAGAAATTTATTATATAACTGGAATATGTGAATCTAAAGAACAAATATTTGAAATATGCAGACATAATAATGATAATAATAAGCTAGAGAGAGCATTCAAAAATTATAGCATAAGTGCACAGCTTGAACTAAAGACTTTAGGAATACGAAGTGCTATAGCCAATATATTCCAAAGTGCTGCAAGTTCGATTTTCTTTCTAACTAATACTAGAAAAAATAGAGAAGAATATATTACTAATATTTCAAAGCATCAAAAGGATTTATGGGCATATGGAATCTCAGGAGATTTGCCTATAATAATGTTGTCAATAGAAAATGAAGAAGATATAAATCTAGTATATACTATGGTAAAATTCCATAATTACTTAAGAATCAAAGGAGTTAAGTTAGATTTAATTATATATAATAATGAAGAAGTTTCTTATGATGAACCACTTCAAAAAAATGTAATGGAAGTAATAAGATCATCTAATGTAGGTAATTACCTTAACAAAGCGGGCGGAATATTTATTCATAATAAGGCAACCATGGATGTTGAAATTAAAAATTTACTAATAGGAATTTCTAGAATATATGTAGATAATAAGAATCCATTAAGTTCATATGCATATAATGAGAAGAATTTCAATAGATATATGGACTTAGATAATGAGGGATTAGACTCTCGCATAGCCTTAAGAAATAATTCAAGGTTTAAAGATAAATATAAGAATGAAAATACTAGTAAAGATACGGATGGTGAAAACATACCTTACGAGGTATATGACAATGATGAGGAAGTAATCAATATTCATGATTTAATAAAGAATATTAATGAGCCAGAGTATCAAGATGATAATGATGAATTAGAAATAGATAAGAAATCTAATCAAAGTAAAAAGGAAAGAGAGTTAGTTTATAACTCAGAAATTTCAAGTTTAGTTGATTTAGATTTGGATGTATCAAAAGATTCTAATAATTATGGCGAAGATACGGATAAAGATCCTGATGTAAGTGATTTAGATTTCTTTAATGGTTATGGTGGATTTTGTAAAAAAGATAATAGTTATATAATAAAACTATCTAATTACAGGAATACGCCAGCACCTTGGATTAATGTTATTTCAAATGATGACTTCGGATTTCACATATCAGAAGTAGGATCAGGATACACTTGGTGTGGAAATTCTAGAGAAAATAAAATAACACCTTGGAGTAATGATTATATTAGAGATCCTATAGGAGAAGCATTATATATTAAAGATAATGACTCAGATGATTATTTTTCAATAACACCAAAACCTGTAAGAGATGCAGGGGATTACTTAATAAAACATAGCTTTGGATACTCTGAATACAGACATACAGCATATAATATAAAAGGAAAATTAGAAGTTTTTGCTCCTAAAAATGAAAGATTAAAAATTCAGAGGGTTACGCTAGAAAACTTAAGTAATGAAGATAGAAGTATTTCACTATTCTACTATGCAAAACTTGTTTTGGGTGTTTATGAGTATGATAGTTCAAGATATATTTCAACATATATAGGTGGAGATGAATCAAACTATAAAGAAACAGCAGATGTAGTAAATGGAAATAGAATTGAAAATGGTAATAAAGATTTTACATTCAAAAATAAATTTATAGGTGCTCACAATCCATACAGTGAATATTTTGGAAAGTTAAATGCTTACTTAACTATTATAGGTGGGAAAGAATTGAATTTCACTGGAGATAATAAAGAGTTTTTAGGTATTGGAGGAGAAACTTTCAGTCCAGAGGCTCTAAAACATAATAGATTAAGTAATAAGTCTGGTGGCATCTATGACCCTTGTTTAGCCGCACAAACAAGTATTATGTTAAGAAAAGGTGAGAAAAAGGAACTGCTAATCCTATTTGGTCAAGATAAAAAAGAAAAAATAGATGAATTAATAAGTAAATATAAGATTTTTGGAAATGCAGAAAGTGAATTAGATAAAGTAAAACAATATTGGAGCAATTTCCTAGGAAATATACAAGTTAAGACACCAGATAAGTCTTTAGATTATCTTTTAAATGGATGGCTTTTATACCAAACTTTAAGTTGCAGATATTTAAGCAGAAGCGCATTTTACCAAAGTGGTGGTGCTTATGGATTCAGAGACCAGCTTCAAGATTCCATGTCACTTGGCTTTGTAAAGCCTGAAATAACAAAAGCGCAAATACTAAGAAGTGCTTCAAGACAGTATGTAGAAGGCGATGTTCAGCATTGGTGGCATCCTGTTGTTAATTCGGGAATAAGAACTAGATTTAGCGATGATTTATTATGGCTTCCTTATGTAACTGCTGAGTATATTAATTCGACAGGAGATTACGAGATTTTAAATTCTACTGCACCTTACTTAGAAGATGAACCTTTAAGAGAAGGTGAGGATGAAAGATATACAATAGTGAATCAATCATCAAAAGAAGGAACTATATATGAACATTGTTTAAAAGCTATAGAAAAGAGTTTGAATTTTGGTATTCATAATATTCCTTTAATGGGCAGTGGAGATTGGAATGATGGAATGAGTACTGTTGGAAACGAAGGAAAAGGAGAAAGCGTATGGCTTGGCTGGTTCCTATATTCAATATTAGAAAGCTTTATTGAAATTGCAGGTAAACAAAACGATAAGAAAACAAAAGAACATTTTGAAGAAAGAAGAGAGTTTATACGAGATAACTTAGAGAAAAACGCTTGGGATGGCGGCTGGTATAGAAGAGCATACTTTGATGATGGTACACCTCTTGGATCAAGAGAAAATCCAGAATGCAGAATTGACTCATTGGCTCAAAGCTGGGCAATTATATCAGGTGCAGGAGAGAAGGAACGTAGTATTGAAGCAATGGAAGCAGTGGATAATAACCTTGTAAAGAAAGATAAGGGAATGATTCTATTGCTTGCACCACCATTTAGTAATTCTAAGTTAGAACCAGGTTACATAAAGGGATATGTACCAGGTGTAAGAGAAAATGGAGGTCAATATACTCATGCTGCGGTTTGGGTAATACTCGCTTTAACTAAGCTTGGCCTTGGTGATAAGGCAGTAAGCTACTTTAATATGATAAATCCTATAAATCATGCAAAAACAGAGTTAGAGTGTATGACATATAAAGTAGAACCTTACGTAATGGCGGCAGACGTGTATATAAAAGAGCCTCATGCAGGAAGAGGAGGCTGGAGTTGGTATACAGGAGCTTCAGGATGGATGTACAGAGTTGGCGTTGAAAATATCTTGGGACTTAGAAAGGTTCAAGACAAGGGATATGCTATAAATCCTTGTATACCAAAATCTTGGAACGAATTTGAAATAAAGATTACAAATGAAAAAGAAGATTACACTATAAAAGTATTTAGATCAAATGATGAAAATGGATTAAACGTAAATACTAAGAATAATGAGCAAAATAATAATTATCAAAGTGATGTAACATCCATACCTTATAGTTCAGAAAATGGTGATAATCAAGTTGTTACAAAGGTAGTTGTAAATGGAGAAGTGATGAAAGATAAACTTATTCCAAGAAACGGCGGTAAGCTAGAAGTTTTTGTATACTTAAAATGAGTATAGATTTCAGATTTAAGAATTTAGAGTAAATTAATTTAAGCTGTATAAGATGATTTTATAATTATCTTATACAGCTTTTTGTTTTTTAGAAAAGTATAGAGATTTCTATTCATACATTTTGGAATTCACAATGCATGTTTCACAATTCACAGTTATGGCTGAAATTCTTGTAATATTTTTAGAATTATGAGGAAGGATTATTTTTGCAATATATATAACAAGTGATTTTAATGATTTAATCAGTATGAAAAGTTAAGAGTGTTACCATGAAATTGTTATTACGTAGCCGCAGTAAATCTATTCATAAAATTAAGTCTAAGGGTAAATTTTCTTTAAAATTTTATTAAATACGCAGTTTATTATATAAAAAGCATTATAAATGTTGATAATAGCTAGTAATATGTTATAATTTATCAATAATACATGAAAAATAAGAATAACTTGTAAAAGAATAAGTATATTTATTGTAATAAACATAATTTTTATAGTGTTAAAAATAATTCTAAAGCTACTACTTATTTTATAAGAAATATTAATAAGGGGAGAAAATAAATGGGATTGATTAAAAAACAATATGAAAAGACAATGGACAAGCAAATGAATAATAAAGATAAAAGTCGGTCTATGAAAATAAAGAGCATAAAAAGCGAACTCTTAATTACAATGTTATCAATATCCGTTGTACTGACTATTGGAATTATTTTATGTGTAAGCACTATTTTATCAAGATATTATGATAATGAAATAAATAGTAAGAACGAAATGTTATCTAAGCTTATATCAAAAAATGTTTCTTCTTTTATGGATACGGCATATAAAGTGACAGAAGATCTGGCATATAATTCAGAAGTAAGAGAAGGAAGTAAAGATACAAAGGAAAAAGTACTTAAAGAAACTAAAGACAGAAATACATATTTTGAATTACTATATATGCAGGATGAAAAAGGAATGCAGACTGGGAGATCATCAGGGGATCTTGCTGATAGATCAGACAGATGGTGGTTTGCGCAAGCGAAAAGTTCTTTATCAGCATTTGTATCAAAGTCATATTATTCAGTTTCTTCTAAGAATCCAGTAACTTCAATATTTGTTCCTTTGGTTGAAGATAATAAGTTTGTTGGAGTAATGGGCTCGGATATTAATTTAGAAAAATTGCAGGAAGTAGTAAGTGAATATTCAGATGAAGCATCAGGAAGATATTCTTTCATAATAGATGGAGAGGGTGTTGTTGTTGCACATCCCAATACTGAAGTAATTGAAGAATTATATAATTATAAAAATAAAACTAGAACTACTGGAGTTAAAGAGGGGAATCCTAAGGAAGAGCCGTTAGAAGTATCGGATGGATTGAAAGAAATTATAGCTCAGCTAATGGCTGGAAACGATGGAAGTATTAAATATAAAGAAAATGGTGAAAATTACTATGCATCTTATACGAACATAAAATTAGATGGTAATTCACTTAATTGGTCAGTTATAACAGTTCAAAAGGAATCTAGTGCAAAAGCGATTATAAATAAAATAACAAAAATTTCATTAATTGCAGGATTAATAATATTACTTTTAGCAGCTGCAGTGATTATGTATGTATCAAAAAGAATTTCAATGCCTATAATAGAAATATCAAATTTACTGTCAGTAGCATCAACTGGCGACTTTACAGTAAAATCTTCTACTAGAGCAAAAAATGAAATTAAATTACTAGGTGAAAGCTTTAATGAAATGATGGGTAAGGTTTCAGCTTTATTAATCAAAACAAAAGATTTGACTCATGATATGAAAGAGAGTTCTGCAATTTTAGCTGAAAAATCTCAAGAAACAACTAATGTGGCAAGAGATATAAATATTACATCACAAGAAATAGCCCAAGGAGCATCTAATCAGGCTAGCGGAGCAGAAGAGAGTGCAAGACTCGGAGAAGACATGAGAGGGGAATTCAATCAGCTGGAGGAAAAGACTGATCTAATGATTAATGAATCGATTAATTCATCTAAAGCAATTGCAAATGGAATTAATAAGGTTCAGGATTTAAAAGAAAAAGCACAAACAACAATTTCGATTGTAGAAAAAACTCAAGGAAATATAGAAAGCTTAAGTGATAAATCTAAGAATATAGAAAATATACTTGGAGTTTTAAAGGGCATTGCAGAGCAGACTCAGTTACTCGCGCTAAATGCATCTATAGAAGCAGCAAGAGCGGGAGAAGCAGGAAAAGGTTTTGCAGTAGTTGCAACAGAGATTCAAAAATTATCACAAAATTCAGCAGTATCAACTAAAAATATAGCAGAGATAATTTTGAATATAAAGCAAGATATATTAAGCAGCGTAAGTGATATGAAAAAAGTAAAAGAAGTATCTATGGATCAATTCGTTTCAGTAAATGAAGTGAATGAAGCCTTTAATAATATTACGCAGGCGACTGACACAATAACAACTGCTATAGACTATATGGGAAGCTTTGTTGAAGAAATGCATGACAAAAATGAACAAGTAGTTAATTCGATAAATAATATAGCAGCAATATCAGAAGAAACAGCGGCATGTTCAGAAGAAGTAACAGCATCAATTCAAACTCAAACGGAAGCTATTTTAGAAGTATCACAAGAAGTGGAAAAACTGAAAGAAAAAGCTGAGCGTTTAGAAATGGAAGTTGATAAGTTCAAAATTTAATAAATTCTCAATGTAAATAGATATCATGTTACTATTATGATAGTAATATTGATATTTATTTGCGATATCACATAAATTATTAATAATTACTTGATAAATAGTAAAAACTTTTTGTAGAAACTGTAAAAAATCTGTTGAAAATACTAAAGATTGAATATAGAATAATATCTGAAAAATGAAATGAAACCCAAATAACCATTTTGCAAGGAGTATACAAATGAGTTTATATTATAAGTTGAAGCATAATATAGTTGATGTGTTTTTCATATTTTTAGGCTGCATGATTGCATCCTTAGGGGTGAATCTATTTTTAGTACATGCAAAACTTTTAAGTGGTGGTGCCACTGGTATTGCACTGATTTTAGAGTACACTCTTAAAGTTCCATCTGGAGTAGTAATCTTAATAATTAATTTACCACTACTTGTATTGAGTTATAAAAAACTCGACAGATCATTTACGATTTATACAACAATAGGGATGCTTAGTCTTTCAGCTTCTCTGCTTATAACAAAACCACTTTCGCACCTAATTGATATGAATGGTGATTTACTTATCTTTTGTATATATGGTGGGGTTTTATGTGGTATTGGTTATGGAATGGTATTTTTAAGACATGGTTCCACAGGAGGAACAGATATTATAACCATGCTTATTAGAAAAAAATATTCGAATTTTAATATAGGAAGTTTAGGATTTTCTCTAAACTTAATAATAGTTATTATAGGCGCATTAATATTTGGTATCCCACAAGCATTGTATACTCTTATTTCTTTGTTTATTCAAAGTACAGTTCTTGACAGAGTATTGAAAGGATTTAGCAGTAAAAAACTTCTTCTTATTTTAACGAGAAAAGAAAAAGAAATTATTGATTATGTAATAAAAGATCTTAACCGTGGTGTTACATCTTTATTTGCGGAAGGTGAGTATACTCATGATAAAAAGAAAATGCTTTACTGTATTGTAAGTTCACACCAAATGGTTGAATTAAAAAGCATTGTACATCAGATAGACCCAGGAGCGTTTATAACAATAATTGATATATCTGAAGTTAGAGGTAAGGGCTTTTTGACAATTTAAAATAGTTCGAATTGCCTTATAGTTTAAAATGAACTTTTAGCTAATATCTAGTTAATTTAAAATACTTTATTATTTAAGAGGAAGATAAAATGAAAGTCCACCATAAACATTAAATTTATGGTGGACTTTTTGGAAATAAGCACTAAATTAAAATGATAAACTTTAGTGCCTGAGTATTATGGGGTACGAATATTATTCTTACCAACAGCGGGAAATTTATTCAAAAGTATAATAAATTTTTTATTATACTTTTTACTGGGGGTTCTATAAGTATTTACAAAATAGTTAAATTGAAATTTTTAATTTATATAAAACTAATCATCCCCATCTATTTCATAGTTATCAGGAGAAAGCATATCTTGTGTGTAATCAAATTCTTGATTAGCTATATTATTTACAACAATAGGGTCAACTGCAGGATTAGGCATATTTACAGGAAAATCCACGCCAGTTGCGCTTTCAACATCATCCCTGCTTGGATGATAATTAGTTCTCATTTTTGGCAAGTAGGAATTAGTAAAGGCTTCTTTATTATCATCTCTCACATCAGAAGTGTGAGACACTTCTTTTTCTTTACTCATGAAAATCACTCCTAACTTAATTATTTTTATTATATAGATTCGTGTTGCAATATCTTTGTTTAAGCTTGAGAATTTCTTTTATGTGAATCAGTATTTCTGTTATAATTTTTATTACTAGAATTTTCTGATTCTGGTGAATAAATATCGCTTAAATCTGGAGCTGGAACATCTTCTGGAGTTGGGACATATGGATATTTACCTTTACTCATAAAAAATCACTCCTAATGTTAATAAATTATCTTAGCTATCTATATTAAATCGCTATATTTAGATTCATCATCATCGCCATCAGCATTCAAATCAATAAGCTCTGTATCTAGATTTGTTCTAGATATATTTGCATTATTTAAACTCTTAGCATTTCTTTCTCCTGAGTTAGTAGTTTTTCCTACATTTTCAGAGTCAGAAGTCTTTGATTTTGGTGAACTTTCTTTACTATACTCTTCCATTGGATAATCATCGCCAGGGTTTATACTAAATGGAATTTTTGATTCACTCATAAAAATCACTCCTATCTTTTGCTTAATATTATTTACAATATAAATATAGATTTAGAACAGATTTTGACTTGTTATAAATAAAGTTATATTCATGCTATTTATATTAGCGATTTTGGTTTGACTGGCTCAGGATGCTCTAATCCATTAGCATCTTCAATACTCTTTTCGCTTGGTGCATGGTCAGCTTTCGAGTCTGGAAGATACATACTTTTTATTTTTTTTAGTTCAGAATTATTGGGGTCTGATGGATGTGAATCAGTTAATTCTTCTCCAGAATAATATTTTTCATTTTCATTAGATGATACTTTTTCTTTGCTCATTAATAATCACTCCTAACTTCTTAAAATATTATGATTTTTATATTCAAAGGCATCTTCATGATTCATAGCAACAGGTCCTGTTACTGGATGTGGTTTAGAAGATGTTGAACTTGTTATGTTTTTATTAGGACCGTCAGTTGAAAGGGGATTTAAACTTCTAGTTGGCGCAATGTCATCTCGTCCTTCTTGCCTGTCAGAAGATTCAGGCCTTGTACCAGATAACTTCTCAACATCATAATCTCCTGGAGTGGGATTATAAGGTGTTCTTTCTCTATTCATTGTAATCACTCCTAACATATTTAATTTTGAAATTATTTATAGCACTTAATGCCTAAAACTTTGCGATAACTAAAGTAAATAAAACTTAGTTATATCTTATTATCTGAAAAAAGAGTCGTATTAATTCATTGAAAATTTGGATTTTATGTAATAATAGTGGTAGAATTATTTTATATTGGAATTAGGGGGAATTTTATGAATAAAAATATTAGACGTATTATCGCACTCACATTAGCTATTAGTGCATTTTCAACATTTTCAGCTATAACATCGAACAAACCTTTTAATATTTTAACTACAACAGCTTATGCCTCTTCATATTCTCCAAGTACAGGAGAATTGAAAACATTAAAGATAAAAACATCAAGTGGGGATACTTTGGATTTACGTGATGGTTATAATGGAGATACAGTAAAACTAAGTGATGATAAAGAATATTATGCAAAACTTACAGATGATAGTGATGGAATTAAAATCGATTCGGAGGTAAAAGGAAGTGATTATATAGTTAGAATATTCACTTCTGATAAAGCTGATGCAACAGCTTATAAGCCTGGAGATGAAATTTCACTTGGGAAAGGTGATACAACTATTTATGTAAGAACTTATGAATCATTAGCGGATTTTAGAGATGCTAAAGATAAAAAGAAAGATGTTACAATTTGTAAAGAGGAATATAAGATAAATATAAGAAAAACTAAGGCAAGCTCTAATGAAGATGGAAGCCAAGATTCTATATATCTAGATAATATTCAGCTTAGCAAAGGAGATATAACATTTTTAAAGCAAAGAACATCTTATGACGTTAAGGTTGATTCTTCTGTGGATGAAATAAAGATTACAGCAAAACCAGAAGATGAAAGTGACAGAGTTAGAATAGATGGAGATTTAGTGGACTCTAGCGACAGTTATAAAAAGACTGTATCATTAGATAATGGAAAAAATGAAATTAAAGTAAAAATTACAGACGATAAAGACAATCAGAGAACATATACTTTAAACATAACAAGAGGCAGTTCTTCAAGTAGCCAGGATGATGTATATTTAGACGATCTTACTTTAAGTGAAGGAGATATAGATTTTTCGAAGGATGATTCAAATTATGATGTTGATCTTGATGAATCTGTAGATAAGATAACGGTAGAAGCGCCTCCAGAAGATGAAGATTATCTAGTAACTATTAATGGAGATGAAGTAAAGTCTAATGATGATTATAAAAAGAAGATTTCATTGGATAAAGGTGAAAATACTATTAAAGTAGTAGTTAAAGATGAGGTGAAGGATAAAAAGAGAACATATACACTAACAGTACAAAGAGGTAAGTCTAAGGATAATGATAATAATGATGATACAAAAAATCCGAATTCAGGATCATCAAATAATACTACAACAAATCCAAAATCACAATGGGTCCAAACATCAGATGGATGGAAGTATTATGATGAAAATGGAAATGTGTTAAAAAATTCATGGTTTTTTGATAAAGATCAAAAGGTGTATTGTTACTTAGATAAAAATGGTCTTAGAGTAACCGGATGGTTTAAAGATAATAGCAAATGGTATTATCTTAATGAAAAGGGTGCAATGCT
The DNA here is from genome assembly GCA_963524945.1 of uncultured Clostridium sp. Classification (GTDB taxonomy): domain Bacteria; phylum Bacillota; class Clostridia; order Clostridiales; family Clostridiaceae; genus Clostridium. The sequence continues at coordinate 37,012 of CAURJV010000028.1, read as the reverse complement.
TACAGGCTGGCAGAAAGTTAATGACAAATGGTACTTGCTGGGTTCAGATGGAGCAATGTTTACAGGGTGGTACAAAGAAACTTCAACTACACAAGGTAATAATACAGCAAACTCAAATAATAATGATAAAGATGCTGAAAACTGGTACTACTTGAATTCAGATGGTTCTATGAGAACTGGTTGGTTATCATATGATGGAAAATGGTATTTCTTTAATGCAAATGGAACAATGCAGAGAGGATGGCTAATAGATTATAACTCAAAATATTATTTGACTGATGATGGAACTATGGCTATAGGAACAAAGACAATCAATGGTAAGGAATATAAGTTTAACAACAATGGAGCTTTGATAATATAGAGTGTTAATCTATTAGGTTTTAATACTAAATATATTGTAGGATTTAAATATAAATTAAGGAAATTTAAAACAAAAGTTTATGAATAAAAGTTTATTTATAAGACATATTTCAATCTTATAAAGTTAATTATTTCAATAAAGTATAATTTGAAAAAAGTGGCTTGTCATCATACTCAAAAGATGTACAAGTCACTTTTCCTATATTTACCTAAAAGAGTTTAGAAAATATTAATAATTAGATAACAGAAATTTTAGAATTATGTGGTATGATTAGATTTATATAGTACACTAGTTATATATTTATAACTAATTAATATTGTGGTATTATATAAGTATAGTTAACTTGTATTTGATATTTGAAACAAGTTTAATAGAAAATTGATAAAATAATAAATATTATACAATCAGAAAAAATGTGAGGAGGGAAGAGTGTGCATAGAAAAATTAAATGTCTAATTGCTGCAACTCTTGTAATTGGAGCAATTTCAGGATTTTTACCAGAAAATAATTTATTATCAGGAAGTATTAGAGCTTATGCAGCAACATATAAAGAGGCAAGTAATGGAGAGTTAAATTCATTAACCCTAACAAGAAGCACTGGAAGTGAAATAAAGTTTGGTGATACTTACAGTAGCGATGATAGTTCATTAACAGGAAAGAAAGATTATTACGTTGAGCTAACAGGAGCAGATGGACTTCAAATATCTGCAAGTGCACAGGGAGAAGGATATATAGTTAAACAATTTACATCAGGAAGTAAGACCGAAAAAGGTGAAGATGTTGGAGAATACATTAATGTAGATTCAACATATGAAGATGTTTATTTAAGGACATATAAAAGTGAAGCAGCTTATGAAGAGGCTTATAGTAATGATGATGTAACTGATTGTGAAAAGACCTATATCCTTCACTTAAAAAAACCAACAGTTGTTTCTGATGAAGAAGCATTTGCAGAACATGCATATTTGAAAAGTATTTATTTAAGTAATGGAAGTATTAATTTTTCGAAAGATACAACTTCTTATAATGTAAATGTTAATGATAATGTTGAAGAAATACTTGTTAGGGCAACTCCGGAAGATGACGATTATTCAGTTTCGATTAATGATTATTCAGTTGATAAGGATAAGGATTATGAACAAACAATAAAATTAGATAAAGGGAATAACACAATAAATATAGAAGTCGAAAGTGATGATGAGAAAAAGACTTATACACTAAATGTATATAGGGGAAATTCAGGGACATCAACTACATCTGCAACACAATCAAATGCAATTTCCGAAAATCAAACTTTTGAAACCTCTAACAATGTAGGAAAATTTAACTCATGGCAAAGAGTTAATGGAAAGTGGCAATATATAGATGGAACTGGACAACCTGTAAAAAGCAGATGGTGGTTTGACAAGAATACAGGCAAAAATTATTATTTAAAAGATGATGGCTATCTAGCCACTGGATGGTTAAATGATAATAATAACTGGTACTACTTAGGTGAAAGCGGAGAAATGCAAACTGGATGGATATGCCTAGATAAGAACTGGTATTATTTAAGTAAAAGTGGAGTAATGCAAATGGGATGGTTAGAAGATGCTTCTGGAAATTGGTATTATCTTGATGGCAGTGGAGCTATGAAAACCGGATGGATAGAGGATTCTGATGGAAAATGGTACTATTTAGATTCGGCTGGGAAGATGATTAAAGACACTGTAATTGCTAGAACTTAGAGATTTAAATATTAAAAATAAGTAATATATGTTGCAATTAAATTTATATATTCTAGTTTTAATTGAAAACTTGGATTGATGCCTAGCTAAGTATAAAAAGAATTGATTTGGAAAGTCAGCTATATGAATGACTAAGAGGATGTTGCTTTGTAAAAATGCGATTAACAAAGAGCAAGGTGCAGCCACTGTATTCCAAAATTTTAAATATAATTTCATTATTGAAACATATATATGGATAAGAATTAGAAAATTTAGTAATATTAATATGGACAAACATTACTAAAGTGGTAAAATATAATATATTAAAGACGATAAAGGATAAAAAGATGGAGGAATAAATTTATGAATAAGAATTTAAAAAGAATAATTGCTTTGGTGTTAGCAATTGGTACTGTTTCTGCTATATCGCCAATTACTAAAATAAATTTACTAACTACTAAGGCGTATGCATCGACAGATGATGATGATGAAAATGATAAGACAAGTTTAGACAGCTTAGAATTAAAAACATCAAGTGGAAGCACCATAAAGCTATATAGTGAGGATAGTTATAAGAATGATGATAAAGTGGATAGCGATGATGTATCAGCGGGGGATAAATATTACGCAAAAACATCAGCAAAGACTATTAATATAGATATAGATGGACCTAAGTCAAAGTATGTTAAAGTGTTTAAAGGAACTTCTAGCTCTGCCAAGGGAAAGAGTGTAAGTGATGATATTGATGTATCTTCGGGATCAACAACTCTTACAGTAAGAGTATATAATAATAAACCTGATTCTGACGTGAAATATGGAGATGATGACGATAAGGCGAATGACTATATAATTAAAGTGAAATATACTGGAAATGATAGCAGTGATAGCGATGACAGTGATGATTCAAACAGCTATGATGATATCTATTTAGATAGGCTTAGTATAAATGGTAATAGTATTTCATTATCAAAATCAAAAACAGCATATAGTTATAATGTTGCTAATGATGTAGATGAAGTAACGATTAAGGCAGTACCAGATGATAAAGATTATACAGTTGAAATTAATGGTGATGAAGTAGATGAAGATGATGATAACTTCAAGAAAGATGTATCTTTAGATAAAGGAACAAATAAGATTGAAGTAAAAATTGAAAATGATGATAATGAAGAAAGAGTATATACTTTAAACATAACTAGAGGTGGTACGTCTTCAACTGGTACAAGCAGTGGAACTACAACAACAGATTCTTCACCAAGCACTGCTGATAATGTATCAACTTTAAAACCTAATCAATGGATACAAGTTAATGGAAAATGGCAATATAATGACTCTACAGGAACTCCGGTAAAAAATAGTTGGTTCTACGATAGAAATTATGCTAAAAACTATTTCCTACAAGCTGATGGAAGCATGGCTACTGGCTGGTTAAGTTATGGTGGTAAGTGGTACTATCTAGGTTCAGATGGAGGTATGCAAACAGGCTGGATAATGGATGGTGGTAAGTATTATTACTTATCTGCTGATGGAACTATGGCTTCAAATACTTCAATTGGCCAATATAAATTAGGGCTTGATGGTGCCTGGGTTCGTTAATGTGATTATAAGAACGCTCATTTAACAGGGCGTTCTTTTTCTTTAAAAAGATTAGAATATTGTAGGATTTATAAAATATTATAAAATATGATAGAATTAATAATATGAGTTATAATTTGAGTGAAATGGAGGAATGAGGATGATGAATATGAAAATTAGAAAAATAACAACTATTGTATTGGCTACAGTTTGTATAAATGGATTATATAGCTTTAATATATTTAATAATTTAGCAATAGAATCCAAAGTGTATGCATCAGAAACAGAAAGTGTTTATTTGAAAAATATATCCCTAAATAAGAGTGATATTGATTTTGATCAAGATACTTTTTATTATGATGTAAAAGTGAACAAAGACACAGATGAAATAAAAATCACCCTAAAGCCTAAAAGTGAAGATGTAGCAATTTCTATTAATGATGATTTCGTAGATAAAGATGAAAATAATGTTTATAAGAAAGCAATAAGTTTGGAAAAAGGCAATAATACAGTTAGAATAAAGGTTACTAATGATGATGATTACAAAGTTTATACATTAAATATTGTAAGAGGAGAAGCTGATCAAGATAATATTTATTTAGATAAGATTAATTTAAGTGATGGCGCTATAAAGTTCTCTAAAGATACTACAAGCTATGATATTAATGTAAAAGAATCTGTGGATGAGATGACTATAGGAGCAGTACCGGATTCGGACATGTATGATGTTACAATAGATGGAGCGAAAGCGAATAAAGAAAATGGGTATAAGCAGATTGTAGATTTGATTAAGGGCAGAAATCCAATAGTAATAAAAGTGAAGAATAGTAAAAATAATGATCAGAGGACTTATACCTTAAATATTAACCGAGAGAATTCATTGGATAATAGAGATAATCAGGATGATATATACTTAAATTACATAAAAGTTGATGATAAAAGGATTAATGTTAATGAAAATAAAACTGTATACGATTTAAATGTAGGAGGAAATACTTCACAAGTGGACGTGACGGCCGAACCTGAAAAATTACAATATACAGTGAAGATTGATGATAAGATTGTAGAAGCTGTTGATGACTTTAAAGATGCAGTAAAGTTGAGGAAAGGGAAAAATACAATACCTATAAAGCTTCAGGATTTAGAGAATAATAAACAGAGGATCTATACATTAAATATTAATGTCGGGAAAGTAGAAGAAGAGGCTATAAATACAAATGCTAAATATAATCAATGGGTATTTGATAGCAATGGGTGGAAATATAAGGATTCAACAGGAATCTATTTGAAAAATACATGGTTTTATGATAAAAGTACAAACAAGAGTTATTACTTACAATCAGATGAAACAATGGCAGTAGGATGGCTTTTTAATGATGGAAAATGGTATTATTTAGATAGCAGCGGAGCTATGCAGAAGGGATGGATAAATGTTAATGAAAATTGGTATTATCTTAACTCAGAAGGGATAATGCAAGTTGGTTGGCTTAAAGATGTGAATGGAAGATACTATTATCTGCAGAATAATGGTGCTATGGCTAAGAATACACAAGTTGGTGGATATAAACTTGGAAATGATGGAGCGTGGACAAGATAGAATGAATAACTTATTTAATTACATCATAAGAGAATTTAGAATACTTTGAAGTTAAATTAATTTTTTGGAAAAGAGTATATAGATTAGTGTATAAATAAAATTAATAGAATAATTTACACTAAGTTTTAATTTATGGAGTAAAAGGTACCTAAATATATTTATATTATTGTATAATATAATGTATTTAAGGATATATAAGGAATTAAATAATATTAATTCCTACTATCTAAAATATTTAAAACTATATCATAATAATATATAAAAAATATAAATTATTAAAAAAGGTACCCAAAATGAAATTTTAAATTGTATTATTTATTGACGTTATAGGAAAGACTTACTATTTAATGAAATTTGTTAATTTAAGTGCATTTTATTTACAATTATTAATAAGTATGCTAAAATATAATGATGAATGTGTTTTTGGAATAAATTACATATAATATTAATTGTTAAAAATGATATTTATACAAAAATATACATTATAAAGCATTATAACTTTACATGATTGTACAATAATGCTATAATTTATCTGAATTCGAAAATTTAGGAGGGAAATAAAAATTATGTTTAAAAGAGCAAACAAAATTACAGCTTTATTAGTAGCAGCTGCATCTGTTATGGCAATGGTACCAGCAATGGCTGCAACAAAATTAGGAACTAAAGACGGTACAATAGAAAATGGAGTAGCATTCAAAGATGGAAAGTATCTTTACCAAGGATACAGAACTGATGATGATACTAGTGGATTATACTACAATGCAGGAGACAAGGACAAGAAGTTAGATGATGCATCAGAAATAAATACTACTTATGGAAAATATGGTGATAGGTATGTTTCTGCATTAGATGGAAATGATGACTACATCGTAGATTTAAGTACTGGTAAAATATCAGATGATGATACAGTACAAGATTCATATGATACTGCAAGAACTAAAATAAACACTAAATTAAAAAAGACAGACAGATATAATAATACAGATATAAAAGGTTTATATCTTAACAAAATTGCACAAAATAAATTTGGAGATGTATGGTATGAATATACTGCAACTACTTCAAGTTCAGCTGCAACTAAATCAGTAGGAGACGAGACACAACCAACAACTAGAACAACTACAGCAGATGCAGCAGAAGTTTATAGTGGATATGTAAATAATTCTGGAACTTACATTGATTGTTCTAAAGAAGTTAATGTTTACGCATTTAACGGTACAAAGATGATAAAATTAGAAAGTCTTGGAGATGAAGATAATACTGGTGGTCATTTCATGAAATTAAACAGTATTACACCTATTGCAACTTTAGGTCAAGATGATAAATATCTATATAGATTAGTTCAAATAGATATTACAGGAGCTATGGCAGTAGGAACTGATAAGCTATCAAACGAAGTATCATACTATGTTCAAAAGATTTCTAAAGAACAAGGAACTACAGAAAAAGACGCTTATATACCAAAGACTACTGAAACTTATCAATTAGGATCAGAAAAGTTAATGGGTGATGGTGACGTTAGTGATGCATATGATGCTATAATTACAGATTCAAACTCTGGATATAATACAAAAGCATTATACTATATTGTAGACGGATCACTATATACTACATTTAGAAATGGTGAAAAAGTTAAGACTATTAAAATGAACTTAAAGACTAGCCAAAAACTTAAATTAGATGATAATTCAGACAATTCAAAAGTTGATGGTCATGTAGTAGTTAAAGATACTGATAAAGATCAAAAAATTGAAGATCAAGGATCTAGTAAAAACGCTGAAAGTTTCTCAGTAGACGTTGAAGGAAACGTATGGGCACTTAAAGATGGAGAAATCTTAGAGTCAAAGAAATGCGGAAATTTTGAAACTGTTTATACTGTAGATAGATCATTTAATGCAATAGATGTATATGATGATAAAGATTTACTTGCTTGGGAAGATGGCGGAGATGCATATACAAATGTAAATGAAGGAACTAAACAAGCACAAGATGATGCAGCAGCAGTAACTCCTGCTACTCCAGCTAAAATTGGTTGGGACAAGTTAGCAGATGGTACTTGGAACTTCTATGATGCAACTGGTGCTAAAGTTGCTAATAACTGGGTTAACGTTGGTGGAGCTTGGTACTTCTTAAAAGCTGACGGTGTTATGGCTACTGGATGGCAACAAGTTGGTGGTACTTGGTATTACTTAAATGCATCAGGAGCTATGGCTACTGGTTGGATAAATGACGGTGGAAACTGGTATTACTTAAATGCATCAGGTGCTATGTTAGCTAACACAACAACTCCTGATGGATACTATGTAGGAGCATCTGGAGCTTGGGTTAAATAATACTCAAAACCGGATCATGTCAGTTGGACTTATTAATAAGTTTATGTAATTGACAATTTAAAATTGGACGAGGCATGGCCTCGTCTATTTTTATATGATTAACAACAATTAATAATTGATAATGTACAATGTAGCAAGAAGCTTATATAAGGGTATAGAACAATTTTAAGATAAATATAATAAAGAATCTAAAGTTATTTAGACTTTGTGAAAAATTGTATAGCATTGTTGATTATGAATTGATAGTCCTAATGCTTGAATAAGTAATGTATTGATATGGAGGTAATGTATGAATATTAGGGTTAGAAATATAATATTTACGGTTATGATTTTATCAATGGCAGAATTCGTAAGTTCGTCAAATTTTGAAATTACCACTGTATATGCATCTAGTTATCAATTGACCGATTTGAAGATGGAACCTGTTGGTGGTGGTGATATAAATCTTTACGAAAATGATAATTATACTGAGGAACTTGATAACAGCAAGGATTTAAAAAAAATCTACTATGCTAAGATTTCAGCAGATAGATCAAAAATAGCATTTGATGCAAGTGGTTTTAATGGTGATATTAAAATTGTTAAGGATGGAAGTTCAAAAATCTATGATGTTGGAGAAGGCATACAAGTTTTAACTGGAAAAACTACGTTTAGGGTAAGGCTTTATGACAAATATGATGAAAATAACAAGAATAATTTTAAAAAGGAATATAAAGTTATTGTAAAAAAGTATACAAGTGATGAAGAAGAACAAATTAAAGCTGATGATCAAGGCGAGATATATCTAAAAACCATTGAATTAGATTATGGAGATATACCGATAGGTTTTAATAGAGAGAAAACAAATTATAATGTTAATGTAGATTCTGATGTCAAAACATTAGCAATTAAAGCTGAACCAGAGGATGGAGCAACCACTGTTAAAATAAACAACTTGACTCTTGATGAAAGTGATGGATATAAAAAAGATATAAATTTAGTTAGTGGTGAGAACAGGATTGAAATAACCCTTTCTCAAGAATATGAGAAAGAAAGAACCTATGTAGTAGATATAAATAGAGTTGAAGATTCAAACAAAATGACGAAAGATACTAATACCGAAAAACAAAGTGATGATGGGGATAAAAATGTAGGTGTTAACGTTAATACTAGTAATGGTGCTGGAAGTTCAGGCACTCCAAATAGCTGGGTTAAAGTTTTAGACAAATGGAAGTACAATGATGGATTTGGTAATCCAATAAGAAATGCTTGGTATTATGATAATAATTATAAAAAGAATTATTATTTTGATGCAGATGGATATATGGTAATAGGATGGTTACGATTAGATAACAATTGGTACTATCTAAATGACAGTGGAGCTATGGAGACAGGTTGGAAACAAATTAGAGGTAATTGGTATTACCTTGACTATGATGGGAAAATGAAAACAGGATGGTTTAAAGATGGAGATGGAAAATATTATTATTTAAATGAATCTAATGGAGCTATGGTTCATGATTCTGTTATAAATAATTATAAACTAGGAAGTGATGGAGTTTGGAAAAAATAATATTCATTAAAATCAAATAAAATTATTATCTATATATTAAGATTTTATGGTAGTAGATATTTGATTCCTAGTCATAAAAGGGAGGAAGAATAAAAATGAATAAAGGTATAAGATGTTTAATTTCAGCAACACTTATCATAGGGATATTTTCTGTACTAGAACCAGGGAGATACATTAATGTAATGAATATAAAGGCTTACGCAGATAGTGATATTTATTTAAAAGGCATAAGCGTTACGGATGGTGATCCCATAGAATTAAATAGCTCTAAAAAAACGTACAGTACAGATGTACCTAATGTGGACACAGAAGTTGCAATTAGAGTTACAACTAATAATAAGAATGATAAAGTAACAATTGATGGTAATAGTAATCCAGAAAAACAAGGAGATACAAAATTTAAAGAAACAGTGAGTTTAGATAAAGGTGTTAATACTTTTGATATAAAGGTCGAAAGTGAGGATGGGGAAAAAGAAAGAGAGTATACTTTAAAAATAGATAGAGGAGGAAAACAATCGAGTGATTCCGATTCTGTTTTTTTAGACAATATTAGCTTAGATTTTGGTGACTTAGTATTCTCAAAAGATGTTACGTCTTATGATGTGAATGTTGATGAAAATGTTGATGAATTAAGGATTAAAGCTGATCCGGAAAATAATAACTATATAGTTAGAATTGATGGGATTAAAGTTACTGACGATGATAAATTTAGAAGAGAAGTAAAACTTAGTGAAGGCGAAAATTCAATCTCAATAGAGGTTGAAGATGATGAAGATGATGAAAATACAAAGACATATACTTTAAATGTATATAGAGGAGAAAATCCATCAAAAGATAATACTAATGCCAATGTTAAATTTGACAATGATCAGGATCCGATATATTTAGATGATATAGTTTTAGACGACGATGACGTAAAATATACTCCAAATTTTAATAAAAAAATAACTTCATATAGTGTTGATGTCCCAGAAACATCAGAAGACATAATAGTAAAAGGTGAACCGGAAAATGGATCAAATATAGTTAAGATCAATGGAACTACAGCAGATTCTAAAAATAGAAAAAGAGTATCTTTAACTAAAGGAAAAAATGTAATAGAGATACAGGTGAATACAGATTGTGATGAAGATGATGATGATAAAGATTATGAGAAAAGAATATATACATTAACAGTATATAGAGGAACAAGTGAAGGAACTAGTTCAACAGCAAATGCGAGTAATGAGCAAAATGCTAGTGCAGCAGGAAGTAATAATTCACAAAGTACTGCAAGTTCAAATACTAGTAAATGTAATCAATGGATAAATGTAAATGGAAAATGGCAATATAACGATTCTACAGGAAATCCTATAAAAAATACCTGGTATCTTGATAGAGATTATGGAAAATATTACTTCCTTGATCAAAATTGTAATATGGCCACAGGATGGTTATCAAGTAATGGGAATTGGTATTATTTAGATCAAAGTGGTGCTATGGTAACAGGGTGGAAGCAACTTGGAGCTAACTGGTATTACTTAGACTCTCAAGGAAAAATGAAAACAGGTTGGATTAAAGATGCAAGTGGTAAATGGTATTACCTAAATGAATCTGGGACAATGGCTGTAAATACTGTGATTGGAAACTATAAAATCGGAGCTGATGGAGTTTGGCTCTACTAATTATTGTTTATTGAAGTGATTTATAGGAAGAATAAGGGACTATCAATTTAGATAGCCCTTTTAATTTTAGTAGATTTATTTATTTAACTTTTTATTAAGTTCTTTTCTATTGATATAGTTAAGAGCAACACCAACACCTAAAACTATCCAGAATACAGGAGCTACACTTACAACTGAATCATTGAAGATTCCCGCAAATAAGTATCCTATAACACCTAAGCATGTTGCGGCACCAAGTTTTTGAGATTTAGTAAAATCCTTTTTCAAAGCATAAAGTTTCATACTATCAATAATGTAAATAACCATAACAGATAAGAATGCTAACAGTGCAATAATTCCATCACTTAATGCAATTTGTAGGTAAAGATTGTGTGGTTTATCCACAATTGTATTAGGAGAACCATATGCATAATATAAGCCTATTAAATCATTTTGAGGAAATCTAAAAACAAAAGTATCAGGACCGCTGCCTAGTATTAAATTGTCCTTAAGCATTGGAATTGATCTTGACCAAATATAAGCTCTCATAGATCCTAATTTTTCTTTACCTTTAAAGCCAACAGTTGGAGGGAATTCAACATCAATATCTTTTTTGCTATTTAAGTTTATTAGATGAATGCTATTATCATTTTTTAAGTTAAACATAAAAATTGGTTGATTATCTATATTTAAAAGTAAACCATCATCTCTATTTGAATTGGCATAGAATTTTCCGTATTTAAAGGAGATGTTTTTAAAATTTTCATCATTAGTTGTATAGAGTTTATTTCCATTAACATTTCCTTTAACATAGCTAATAATTTCATTTTTTGAATTTCTAAATACGTAATCATTATTTTCATAAGAAATATTTAAAGTATCGTTTTGCAATACAACTTGTACATTTTTATCTATGTGTTTTACATCTCTAACAGGCACGTGATCTCTGTAATCAAAATTGCTAGTATCTTTAAATACACTAAGCGTATCCGTTATTAAACTTGGAACTCTTTCAAAAAGAGAGCCCTTGGTAGCAAGATTAACCCCAACAGCTATAACTAATATAGAAGAAAAGAATATTAAAAGAGGCTTCCATTTTTCTATAACTAATTTCCAAAATATAATTAAGGCAAAAATAGTTGCAACTGCAATACCAATAATTCCGGCACGAGAAGTACTTCCGAATAATAACCACATAGAAAGCAGCGAAAAAAATCCAAGATTTAATTTGTGGAAAATGTCTTCATCTTCAAGCAAAGTCAGACAAAATAATATAGGTAAAACAATAGCAACAAAACTTCCTACATAATTATAATGAAATAAAGTTCCGTATAATTTTCCTTTTTCATAGGCTAAGTTTATTCCTTGATTTGGACTTTGATATTCACTAGGAATAGCAATAGACATACCTAACTTACTTTTTAGCAAATCCTGTCCAACATATTGAAAAATACCTAAGAATGAGTTAATGGCAATCAACATAAAAATAGGTGTAATTACATATTTATAATCATTTGTAGTTTTAAATGTATAAACAGAATAAATAAATAAAATAAAATAACAGGTAATTGTAATAAAACCTTCAGCTCTATCATATATACCATAAAAAGATACCTGTTTATAATTTGAAAATATTGCAGAAAGCAAAGTGAAAATTAGAAATATACTGCCTGCAATTATCATGGAATTAACAATTCTATCCTTCTTTTTGAATATTATCTTAAAAAAGATAATACTAATGATAACTAATGCTATACAGAAAATCATTAGAACGAAGGCTTTATCTTGAGAGAATAACTCGCTTTTGGCTTTTTCTCCAAAAATATTCAAAGTATTTTCATCTGCATTAGTAATTGCCATACGGACAATTAAAGGTATTATGGTTAGTACAAATGCAATTGGGAAGAAAAAATTAATGTTTTTTTCCTTGAAAAAGGTTTTAATGTTCTCCAATTTCCACACATCCTAATATATTTATTTTTGTAATTTATTGATACAAATTATTTTAATTATAACACTCTACATAAGTCATTGCAATTTTGCCAAAACTTTATTATATATATTGTAATTAAGTTTTGGCAATTAAGTTTCTGAATTTTATCCTCAATGAGTATTTGATTTGCTAGAATTTTAGATGTAAATTTATTATTGAAACATATAATTAATTTAAAGTAACTTATTTCTTATAATGTTTTATTATATTCGCTAAGAATAATTTCTACAGTATTTAATAAAACTGAATTTATAGAATACCTTTTTGAAAAGCTCTTACTTTTTATGCTCATTTTATCTCTTAATTCTTTATTTTTGCATAATATTTTAATATAAGAACAAAAATCATTTACGTCATTATATTCAAATAAAAAGCCATTTTCGTTTGGAATAATCAAATCGGTATGACCTTTCACTTTTGAAGCAATAACAGGTAATCCTACGGACATTGCTTCCATTATATTAAATGGTAATCCCTCAATTCTGCTTGAAGACACACATACATCAGAGATTTGATAATATTTTATAGTGTCTTTAGTGTATCCAGCAAAGATAATATTGTCTCTAATATTCAATTCTCTAGCATATGATTTAAGTTCATTAAAAAAACGCCCATCTCCTAATAAAAGTAGTTTTATATTTTTGAAACCGCTTTTTGTTAATTGGTTAACTGAATCCAATAGGAACTTTTGATTCTTTCTTTTAGAGAACTCAGCAACATAAATTAAAATAAAATCATTTCTTTTATAATTGAGCTTAAGCCTAAGTAGCATTTTATACTCATATGAAACTGAAGGAAATCGAGTTAAATCTATTCCCATTCCATTAATTAAAAATAAATTCTTCTTATATAATTTATTTTCTTTTGCTATACTATAATCTTCTGAATTCATTACGATTAAAACATCAGTTACATATTTAGTGAATTTTTCAGCTAGAAGCATAATATTTTTTTTAAAAAAGGAAGTATTACTATCAAATAAATAGCCGTGAACTGTATTGACGACTAATTTTGGTTTTTTAGAACATAGCATTATTCCAACTCTCACAAAGAATGCGGCTAGAGATGTATGAATGCTTATGATATCATATTTTTCGGTCTTTATAATTCTTGATATTTTAAAAGCAAAAGCAAAGTTTTTTAATGAAAACATATTTTTTTCAAAAGGAATAGATATAATTTTATCAGCACATAAAATTTCGGACTTATTATTGGTCTTTCCCATAACATGTACAGTATATCCATATTCTTTAAATTGTTCTAAATATGGAATATGAAAGTTTTCAATATGTGATAAAGTCGAAGCTACAAAAAGTATCTTTTTCATAATTGAACCTCATTATTGTTAAGTTTTTTAGAATTATTATTTTTTATAATTTGCTCATTATTTTTAAAACCTTTAAACGCAGTTTTAAATAGTATGCTTATATCCATTAATATGTTCCAATTTTCAATATAATATATATCAAATTCAATACGCTTTTTTATTGATGTATCTCCTCTATAACCATTTACTTGAGCCAAGCCGGTTATGCCAGGCTTAACCTGATGTTTAATCATGTATAAAGGAATTTCATTTTTAAAATTATTAACAAAGTGAGGCAATTCTGGCCTTGGACCAACCAAGCTCATGTCCCCTTTTAAAACATTGAAGAATTGAGGTAATTCATCTATAGAAAATTTACGAATAAAAGATCCGAATTTGGTTTTTCTGGGATCTGAATTTGTACTCCAACCTGTTTCGTATTGAGAGTTAACTCTCATAGATCTAAATTTATATATGGTGAATAACTTCTTATTTAGGCCGACTCGTTTTTGCTTAAAAATAATAGGTCCTGCTGAAGTTAGTTTTATAATTATACCAGTAAACAACATAATAGGGCTTGTACATACTATTAAAATACATGAGCCAACTATATCTAATATTCTTTTAATAAAGGCATTACCCCAATTATCTAAGGGGATTCTTCTGATATTAATAAGCGGTATACTTCCGATTTGGTCTATATATGGCTGGCTTGGAATGTATTTATAACAAAATGGTATTATAGAGATTTTTGTACCGCTCTTTTCACAATCTGAAACTATTCCTTCCAAATATTTTGCGTCAGATAAATCAAGCGCACAGATTACCTCGTCAGGTTTGTATTTTTCCAAAACTGCGTATAAATTGAAATATTCTCCTAGTTTTTCGCCGATAAAATCTGAGCTGTTGGCAACATACCCGGAATAACTATACCCAAAATTTTTGTTATTATTAAGAACTTCTAAATATTCGCTTGCAACTTCACCAGCGCCTACAATAATAACATGCTTTAAGTTTAAGCCGTTAGTTCTCATTCTGGATAAGGTTTTTCTTAAAATTAATCTTTTGGCTATAATCAACGCAATATTTATAAAATAAAAAATTACAATAACCAGTCTAGAAATATGCACCAATTTAAAAATAAATAATAAAGATAATAAAATAGCAGTAAGAATAGTATTTGATTTTATTATTTGACTACATTCTTTAATAAAGGCTGTAGTCCTAAAAGAGTGATATAAGTTAAAAAAATTGAATACTACAAGATTTATAGGAATTATAATAAATGAAAATTGCATATATGTATTTAGTCTAATATAATCTGTATCAGATGAGAATAGGTGAAAACGAATTAAGTACGCTAGAGTCATTGAGATAAATAGAATTACAATATCTGATATAGCATTAATTTTATTTAGCAAATTTTGATTTTCTTTTATCATTTATATCATCCTTTATACTATAATTATAGATTGTGAGCAAAAGTAAAGCTGCTTAAAATGTTAGAAAATATATTAATAAATATTAGTTATGTGTTAATATAAAACAATGCTCATTTTAGTTGTATAATATCATTTTACATGTAAATTTGCAATAAAAGCTATCATATATAAAATATTTAAGATGTGATTATAAGGCTGAGAATAAATACATTTTCTGGAAATTAGTATTGTTTAGAATCAAAATAATACTAATTTGTAGGATGATGTAGTGATATTGGTTAAAATTGTAGTGGAATAATAAAGATTTTTTTACTTATCTTTCTGTTTCAACGATTTTTGTGTTATTGAGTCATGTATGTTATAATAAAATAGATTTGCATAATATTATGTAGTTAATTATGAAAATAGGAGTATTTCTATGTTTTTAAGTATAATTGTAGCTGTTTATAATATCGAGACTTACCTGAAGACATGTCTGGATAGTTTGATACAATCGAATGGTGAGGATTTAGAGCTGATATTAGTAATTGGAGATTCAGATGATGATAGTAATGTGATTTGTGAAGAATATGAAGAGAAATATGATAATATTACTGTGCTTAAACAAGAAGGTAAAGGTCTATCTGATGCAAGAAATTGTGGGATGAATATAGCAAATGGGGAGTTTGTTATGTTTGTTGATGGTGACGATTATATTCTAAGTGACAAATTCATTGATACATTAAATAAATTGCGACTATTTAAAGAAGAATCAATTGATGTATTGGTAAGTGATTATTATATGGTTAATGAGAATGATAAATTAATATCAGAAATATGTCAAATTGAAGAATCAAAAGAACCAATTAATGATTATAATTATATTGAAAGTTTTATGAAACAATACAAATGTTTTTGGAACGTTTGGAGATACATATATAAAAAAGAGTTTTTAGATAAAAATGAAATCATATTTAAGGAAAATTATTTAAGCGAAGATATAGATTATACAACAAAAGTTTTTATGAATACAAAGAATATAATTTATTATCATAATCCGTACTACTGTTATCGGGTTGGGAGAAAAAATTCATTAATGGATATAGTTAACATAAAGCGTGTAAATGATACAATAAGAATTATTGAAAATAGTGTAGAGGATATACTAAAAAGTGATTTGTTTTTGTATAAAGAACTTATGATAAAGAAATTTTTGTTTGAGTATATTCTAAATATCGCTACTATATATGAGGTGCCAGAAAAAGATAGATATAAAGCAAAAGAAATATTTAAAGACACTAGGTATATGCTGAATGCGAATTTTTATGCTTTTGCTAAGGTTTTATATATACTTACAGGGATTATTGGGATGATGCCAATTGCATATATTCTATTATGTGTTAAGAAGATTAAAAGAACACTTAAAAGAAGGAATTTAAGAAGATTGAAGTAAGGAAAGGAATTTTGATTGTATTATGGAGTATTTAAAAAAGTTTTGGAAATATAAAGAACTTTTGAAAGAACTTGTTTCAAGAGATTTAAAGGTGAAGTACAGGAGATCTGCACTTGGGTATATATGGAGTGTTTTAAATCCGCTTTTAATGATGATTGTTATTTCGATTGTATTTTCTCATATGTTTAGATTTGATATAGAAAATTATACAATCTATTTACTTACAGGGCAGTTAATATATAATTTCTTTTCTGAGGCTACTAATTTATCAATGACCTCAATTTTATGGAGTGGAGGATTAATAAGGAAAGTATATTTGCCCAAATATATATTTCCTATATCAAGAACCCTTTCAGCATTTGTAAATTTGTTATTTTCTCTTGCTGCTATAGTAATTATGCTTGTTATAACCCAGACAAAAATTACGCCGGTTATATTGTTATTTCCACTTCCATTATTTTATTTGCTTTTAATATGTATTGGAATTGGGTTGATATTATCGGTAATAGCTGTTTACTTTAGAGACATGCTTCATTTATATAGCGTTTTTTTAACAGCACTTATGTATTTGACTCCAATATTTTATCCAGTAACTGCATTGCCTGGGTATGCAGTTACAATTCTAAAATTTAATCCTTTATTTCATATTGTTAATATGTTTAGAGATATAGTGTTATATGGTAATATACCTACTCTTAGAGCTAATGCTATATGCTTTGGAATGGGGATAGTTTTTGTGGTAATAGGTCTTTTGATTTTTAAGAAAAAGCAAGATAATTTTGTCATGTTTTTATAGAGGTGAATTATGTCTAAAATTGCAATTAAGGTTGAAAATGTTTCTGTTAAGTTTAATCTAGCAACAGAAAAGGTTGAGAGTTTGAAAGAATACTTTGTTAACTTCATTAAAGGAAATAGGGTAAAGATTGATGAGTTTTATGCATTAAAAGATGTATCATTTGAGATTATGAAAGGAGACTCCTTTGCTATATTAGGTTCAAACGGTTCAGGAAAAAGTACAATGTTAAAAGTTATTTCCGGAATTTATAAACCTACTAAAGGAAATATCAAAGTAAATGGGTCAATAGCGCCTATGATTGAACTTGGTGCAGGATTTGATATGGATCTTACTGCTAGAGAAAATGTTTATCTTAATGGAGCCGTACTTGGTTATTCAAGAGTTTTTATGGAGGAGAAGTTTCAGGAAATCATTGATTTTGCAGAATTATGGGATTTTGTTGATGTTCCTGTGAAAAATTATTCATCAGGTATGCAGGCAAGATTGGGATTTGCGATTGCGACTCAAGTAAAACCTGATGTACTTATTGTTGATGAAATTTTATCGGTAGGAGATGCGCATTTTCAAGAAAAATGTGAAAATAAAATGGAGGAACTAAAAAGTAAGGGAACAACACTTGTTTTAGTTTCTCACTCAATTAAACAAGTATTAAGTACATGCAAGAATGCAGCATGGATTAATAAAGGTAAGCTTATGATGTTAGGCACAGCCGAAGAGGTTTGTGCTGAGTATATGAAAAATAAAGATTTATAAATTGAAAATGAGGGATGAAAATGTTAATAACAAAGACACCATTTAGAATTAGCTTTTGTGGTGGAGGAAGTGACTTAGAGTCTTTTTATGCAAAACATGGAGGATGTGTGTTAAGTACATCAATTAATAAGTATATGTATATTTCTATACATCCATACTTTGATCCTAAGTATACATTATTGAAATATTCACAGAATGAACTTGTGGATGATGTTTCTAAAATAGATCATAAAATATTTAAACATGTGCTTACAACAATGGAAGTGGATGGAGTAGAAATTAGTAGCACAGCAGATGTTCCTGGAGGAACAGGATTAGGATCATCTAGTACATTTACAGTGGGTTTACTGAATACATTATACTGTTATAAAGGAAAGTTCGCATCTAAGGCTAAACTAGCAGATGAGGCTTGTGAAGTGGAAATTGAAAAGTTAGGTGCCCCAATTGGAAAACAAGATCAATATGCAGCGGCTTTTGGAGGACTGAATTTTATTAAATTTAACAAAGATGGAACAGTGTCAGTTTCTCCAGTTGTGATGCAGGCAGATACATATAAGAAATTACAAAAAAATTTGATGATGTTTTATACAGGCACAACTCGTTCAGCGAATTCTATTTTAAGTGAACAAAAGAAAAATATGAGCGATGAGGATAAAGCAAATAATTTGATTAAAATGTGTGATTTGGCATATGAAATGAAGGAAGCTTTAGAAAATAATGATTTGTCTTCATTTGGTAAGATATTAAATGATAGCTGGGAATTGAAAAGAACACTTGCATCAGGAATTTCAAATCCGGACATTGATAGAGCTTATGAAATTGCAATGAAAAATGGTGCATTAGGCGGTAAGCTATTGGGAGCTGGCGGTGGTGGATTCCTATTATTTTATTGCGAAGAAGAAAATCAAGAGAGATTAAGAAAAGAAATTGGTTTAAAAGAATTTGATTTTAAATTTGAACAAGATGGTACTTCGGTAGTATATATTGGAGATAAATATTGGAGATAAATATTGGAGGAGATGTAAGATTATGAAAATGTTAGTTGCTGGTGGAGCAGGTTTTATTGGAAGTCATTTAATAGATGCTTTATTAAAAGAAGGGCATGAAGTAGTTTGTATCGATAATTTTTTTATTGGGACTAGAAAAAATATTGAACATCTGAGCGGAAATAAAAAATTTAAATTTTATGAACAAGATTTATGTGAATTAGATGCTATATCAAATATATTTGAAAAAGAAAAGTTTGAATATGTATTTCATTTAGCGGCTAATTCAGATATTCAAGCAAGTGCTAAAAATCCTAAAATTGAATATGAAAATACATATACAACTACATTTAATTTATTAGAATGTATGAGAATTCATGAAGTGAAAAAGTTATTTTTTGCTTCGACCTCAGCCGTATATGGAGAAAAAATGGGAGTGAGTGTGGCAGAAGATAGCACAACTTTAGAGCCAATTTCATACTATGGTGCTGCAAAACTTGGTTCAGAAGGGCTTATTTCTTCATATAGTTACATGAATAATTTCTCAGTATTAATATTTAGATTCCCTAATGTTATTGGACCAAGACTTACTCATGGAGTAATATTTGATTTTGTAAAGAGATTAAAAGAAGATCCAACACAATTGAGAATACTTGGGGATGGCACACAATCAAAGCCTTATATGCATGTATTTGATCTTGTTGATGGAATAATGAAGTTTAAAGATGTTAAAAAAGAAGGTATTACACTTTATAATATAGGAGTTGAAACACAAACTAGTGTTACAAGAATTGCAGAAATTATTTGTGAAAAAATGAAATTAGGCAGTATTCCATTTAATTATACAGGCGGAAGAGGCGGATGGAAAGGTGATGTTCCAGTCTTCGCTTATAATCTTAATAAGATTCACAATGCAGGGTGGAAAGCTAACTATACTTCAGATGAAACGGTTGCTCATACAGTTGAAGAGGTGTTATAATGCAAGCGGTAATTATGGCAGGAGGAAAGGGAACAAGACTTGTTTCGATAACTAAAGATGAAATACCAAAGCCAATGGCTCCTATTTTAGGAAAACCTATATTAGAGTGGCAAGTTGAAAGACTTAAAGATAATGGAATCAATGAAATTATTATGATTGTTGGTCATCTTGGAAACAAAATCATAGATTATTTTGGAGATGGTAAGAAGTTTGGAGTTACTATAAAATACATTGAAGAAAAAGAACCTTTAGGAACTGCAGGTGCATTTTATTTTTTGAAAGAGTATTTAAATGATGAATATTTTCTCTTAGTTTTTGGAGATGTCATATTTGATATAGATATTACAAGAATGGAAAATTATCATGTAGATAAAGAATCTATTGCTACACTTTTTGTTCATCCTAATTCACATCCATTTGATTCTGATTTAGTTCTTTCTGATGAAAGTGGAAAAGTTGTTTCTTTTGATTCAAAAAACAATATTAGAGATTATTGGTATGATAATAGTGTAAATGCTGGATTTTATATTTTGAGTAAAAATATATGCAGTGATATTATTAAGTTGGTAAAAATAGATTTAGAAAAAGATATTTTGATGAAGTTAGCTGAGAATAATAAAGAAATATATGCATATTCGTCACCAGAATACATAAAAGATGTTGGAACAGTAGATAGAATTGAAAAAGCTAGTGAAGAAATTAAAAGCGGATTTGTTGCAAAAAGAAATTTAAAGCACAAACAAAAGTGTATATTCATTGATAGAGATGGAACTATTAATAAACATAAAGGACTTGTATATAAGGAAGATGATTTTATTTTTGAAGATTGTGTAAAAGATGCTATTAAACTTATAAACCAGTCTGGCTATTTAGCAATTGTAATTACAAATCAGCCTGTAGTTGCTAGAGGATTATGTGATATTAAAGACGTTGAGAACATACATAACAAAATGAAGACTATCTTGGGAAAGGATGGGGCTTATTTTGATGATGTAGTATTTTGTCCTCATCACCCAGATAAAGGGTATCCAGAGGAAAATCCTTTGTATAAGATTTCATGTAAATGTAGAAAACCTGAGACAGGCATGATAGATTTATGTGTTGATAAATTTAATATTGATATAAGCAACTCTTGGATGATTGGAGATACAACCATTGATATAAAAACTGGTGAGAATGCAGGTTTAAATACTGCACTTGTATTAACTGGTGAGAGCGGAAATGACGGGAAATTTGATATAAAACCTAATATTGCTTGTGATAATCTGTTAGAAGCAGTAAAGCAAATTATAAAGGAGAAATAACAATGGATTACAAAAATCAAATAAATAAGTATATTGAAACTGAAATAGAAGTATTAAAGAGTTTAGATGTTGAAGCAATTAATAGTGCTATGAATTTAATTATGAAAGCATATGAAACAAAAAAGAAAATTTATATTTTTGGTAATGGAGGAAGTTCTGCGACAGCATCTCATTATCAAAATGATTTCAACAAAGGAATTTCTGAATATGTGGAAACAAAATTTAATTTTCATTGCTTAAATGATAATATTGCTACATTAATGGCAATTGCCAATGATATTGGATTTGAAGAAGTATTTAGATTTCAATTAAAAAATCATTTAGAAGAGGGCGATATTATAATTGCTATTTCAGGAAGCGGAAATTCAAAGAATGTAATTAATGCTGTTGAATATGCAAAAAGTGAAGGAAATAAAATAATAGGAATGACAGGATTTGGTGGAGGAAAACTTAGAGAATTATCTGATATTTCTTTACATGCACCAATTAATAGTATGCAAATAACTGAAGATATTCATATGATTTTTGATCATATGATTATGAGTATTTTTTACAAAACTCTTTGTGGGAAAGAGCATATAATTGATAAATAATAAAAGCAATATATTCAGGAAGTATAGATTAAAATATCTAAATTTCTTGAATATATTTATTAAATTTCATTATATTTATTTAATTTATAAAATAATAAGAAAAGGAAGAGAGAAATGCCAAAAGTATCTGTAGTTATGCCAGTTTATAATAGTGCTAAATATTTATCTGATGCTATTGATAGTGTTTTAGCGCAAACATTTACTGATTGGGAAATGCTTATTATAAATGAATTTGGATCAAATGATGGTTCGGCAGAAATTGTTAGTGAATATTCTCAAAAGGATAAAAGAATAAAATTAGTACAAAATGATATTAGATTAGGTCTAGGAGAATCTCTTAACAAGGGATTTAAGCTAGCGGTAGGGGAATATATAGCTAGACTAGATGCTGATGACCTTGCGCATCCTACTAGATTTGAACAGCAAGTATCTTTGATGGATAAGATGAGGAATATAGGTGTATGTGGTACATATCAACACCATTTTGGGAAAGATGTTGACTGGGTACATAAAACGCCTACAACTATAGATCAGTGTAGAAGTAGCTTTTTATTTGGATGTGATATATGTCATTCTACTCTAATGATAAGAAGGGATATATTCATTAAAAATGATTTGTTTTATGATAATAATTTTCTCGCTGAAGATTTTGAACTTTGGACTAGGGCGGTGAGGATTACAGATTTTGTTAATATTCCTGAAATATTAGGAGAATATCGCATAGGTGAAGATAACATTACTCATGCTAAAAAAGTGAAACTTAATATTGAAAGCGGACATATTGTGGCTAATAATTTAAAGAGAAATTTAAATTTAGAAATACCAGAGGAAAAACATATCTATTTTCAAGGATGGGAAAACCCATTTGATGACGCAGAAAATGAGACTAAAAGAAAATCAATGCTTGATGATTTTAAAGATATACTTATAAAAATATATGAAAAGAATAAAGAAGTTAAATTTTATGATAGTCAGTCTTTATTGAATAGTGTTGCGGGAAAATGGAGATGGGCTAAATATCATGAGCCATGGAATAATTTGACACATGTCAATGAATTAAACGAAATATTTGATGAGAATTATAAACGGTCTTATTCTATTAGATTAAAGCAATTTTTTCGGCATAATAAAAGCATGAAATCAAAGATGAAAAAAATTTGCAAGTTTTTGATTAGACCAATTTGTCGACCATTTTACAATAGGATTAAAGTATTGTTAAATAATTCAGAAATGAATATATTAAATCATATTGAATGGAAAACTTGGGATAGATATCAAAGATTGATTGAAGTTATTGATTTAAAAGAGAAAGAGATAGATAATAAACTGGTAAAAATCGATAGTCTTTCGAAGAAATATGATGAATTTAATAATAAATTAACTTGTATTGAAAACAATATTTTAGAAGTTATTGATAATCGTGTTTGGAAGGCAGAGGAAATAATAACAGGGAATATTGATGGACGTATTTGGAAGGCAGAATTGAATCTTTTGTCTGAATTTGATGATAAAATCAATAATATACAAGATACTCTAATTGAGCAAATTTTTAATGATAACTTGATAGAATATAAGTATGGAGAAAAAATAAGGATAGTATTTTTATTTCAAATTGCATCGTTTTGGCCTTCTTGGGAGAGTTTTTATAGGCAATGCTTAAATGACGATAGATTTGATGTTAAATTGTTATTCTTAGATGAAACTGTAATAGAAAAAGCACAAATGAAAACAGCAAGAAGCTTTTTGGAAAAGAGTAAGTTAGATTATATGGAGATGAATGATTTCAATATTGAAACTTACAGACCTCATATTATGGTATATCAAACACCGTATGATAAGTGGCACAGGACACGATCAATGTGGTCAGAATCTATAAAAAAACTTGGAATTAGAATAGTGTACATTCCCTATGGAATAGAAATAGCGGATACAGATGACGCTCATTATGCACATTTCAATGAAGATGTAATAAGAAATAGTTGGAGAATATATACCTTATCAAACGCTATGAAAAAAGAATATAAACAACACTGTAAAAATATAAAAGCAGTTAAATCTATTGGAATTCCCAAGCTTGATGGATTATATCATAAAGATAAATTTCGGGTTTTGGAAGGTATAAAAGAAAAGGCTAATGGGAAAAAAATTGTATTATGGAAATTGCATTTTCAAAAACAAATATTGGTGAATGGAGAACTTCAGAGTGTTACTCCATATATTGACGAATATATAGAATTTTTCAACTACATTAAGGATGATGAAGAATTATTTTTCATATTTATGCCACATCCAAGATTTTGTGAAGATAATGGAAGTGAAACAATTCAAGAAAAATCAATTAGTCTTTTTGAGCTAGCTAAAACATCTGAAAATATATATGTTGATATAGATGATGATTATAGATATAGTTTGCTTAATGCTGACTCAATTATCACTGATAGAAGTGCAATAATGGTTGAGGCTTCCACTGTAGGAGTGCCAGTATTATATATGAGTAATAAAGATTATTATGAGCCGATAACAAAAGCAATAGAACCACTAATTAAAAGCTATTATCAAGGGAATACTTGTGGTGATATGATTAAATTTATTGAAATGATTAAGAAAAATGAAGATCCTAAAAAAAATGAAAGGGATATGGCATTTGCGAAATGCATTCCCTATTTTGATGGTCAATGTGGTTGCAGAATAAAGCAAGATATAATTAGTAGTTTGAGTGAAGAAATAAGAATTAAGTAGTAGTTACTTTTTTAAAAGGAATTAATTGAAAAAATTACGAAAATAAAATTAATAAATATTAAGTGATAATAACTAAGGTATTTATATTTTAAAGAGCATAAATATGAATTTTTTAGTTTATGTGTATCGTGTAGGGGGATATTATGATAGTAATATTGTTGTTATTTGTTTTATTAATTACATCATTAGGTGTGTGGTTTATTAGAAAATTTATTGATAAAGAAAATATATCATTGATTTTATTAGTTTCACTATATACAGCGATTTCCCTATATATTTTTACCAATGATAATATTGTAAAAAAATATACAATTTCAGATGAAACAGCTATTACAATTAAAGCATTAAACAATCAAAGCCCTAAGGCAGAGGGAAATGAAATATGGATAAAGGGAATAAATATAGATGGAACTTATTATAAAGCAAGCGAAATATTTAAAGATACAACTTGGTTAACTGAAGGGGATAAAGTTGGATGGCGTTCATTTAAAGTTCCAGATGATATAACCAATGAAGTTATTGGAACAATACCATCAGGAAGAGTACGAAGTATTGAATTTGAAAGCAACAAATGGAGAGGCATTGCATCGATAAGTATAGGAAATAAAACTCAGAATATTGATTTTTATCGAGATTCAACTAATAATGATGTTTATAAATTTGAATTAAATGGAATGAATATATACAGTAGTAGTTTTACTTATATTAGTGCTTTATTGGCTTATTTAATTATATTAGTTAATTTAAGTATAATATGTATTATACTTGCAATTAATTATATAAAAGAGGCTAAATATATATTAAATTTTATAATAAAAGAAAAAACTATTTTTTTAATTGATTTATTCATAAGCACAGCTATAATTGTGCTGGCTTTGCATAAATTAAAAATTACATGGTTGCCAATAATTTTTGAGATTACATTGTTATGGAGTATTCTATTATCATATTACCTATTTTATGTGAAAGTTAATCATGTTATAAATATAGTAAATAAAATTATTAATTTGTTTAAAAACTATAAAATGTATATAGTTATTTTACTAGCTATTTTGGTTATTATGCCAAATTTGGATGCAGTATTTCGCAACAGAAGTATTAGAGAAACGTATAATTCAGAATCTAATGGAACAGAAGATACATTAGAGATATCAAAAAATGTGCATATTGAACAAAAAATCAATATAGATAGTAAAATAAATAAATTACAAATGCAATTTGATACTTTTAATCGAATTAATAATGGAAAAATAGAAATAATTATTAGACAAAATGGAAATGAATATAAAACATATATGGATATGTCAACAATTGAGAGTAAAAAATGGTATGAAATAGATGTATCAAATTTGCAAGAAGGTAGAGCAAGTATATTAGTAAATGGAGTAGATGGTGAAAGAGGTACATCGGTATCATTGTTAATGACAAATCAATGTTTATTTGGTGGATTATATATCAATAATGAGGCTGAAAATAAAAATATTGTTATAAACGTTGAAACAGAAGCTATACACCCACTGACATATATGCGTATTGGAATACTTTTGATCATTTTTATTTTGTTTTGTTTATCAGTAAAGTATATTTATAAAGATGATGAAGAAAAATCAAGCTTCAAATTATATTTAATTTCAATTGGAATAATAGTTCTTACAATATGTATAAAATATCCAGCAGATACATTTTGGGCAGAACCATATTACGAAACTGGAAGTAATTTTTTTCAACAGACTTATGAAAGAGGTTTTAGGGGAAGCTTATTTTTAGATGATGCAGGATATTGGCCATTATTTCCAAGGCTTATTTCTATGTTTGTAATTTATATATTAAAACAGAACCATTATGCAATAGTTATGATGCAATTTTGCTCTACAATTTTTTTAGCTATGGTATGTTCAAGATTTTGTTTGAAAATTTATAGTAAATATTTTGAGAAGGAAATACGATTTCTAATGTCATTGGTGATAGGATTATCAGGATTGATAGTATATGGCCAAACAACAAAATTTATAAATTTTTCATATGTGGGCATTTTATTGATTATATTCAATTTTCTTATAGACTTTAATAAGTTAAGTAGAAAACAATTTATATATATTTTGGTTACATCAATAATTGTTTTATCTAAAGGGCAATATGTGGTAATAGTTCCAATAATGATTTTTGCAATTGTTATATCTTTATTAAAAAGGAATAAACGTGTGTTTTTATACTCCATTAGTGTATTAATTTTTGTTTCACCACAAGTACTATATTTGTATAAAAATATGGGATCGTGGGGAATGGGAAATGAAAAAATTGTGGATACATTACCAACTGGTTTTATTAATGCATTATACTACTATGTACAATCAATAGCTAGAGTTATTATTCCATATGATATTAAAAGTGTCTTAAATGGATTTATATTTAACAGTATAGGAATAATATTATTGTTATTATTATTGGTATATTTCTTATATAACTTAAAAAATAGCAAGATAAATAAAGTACATATGATTCTATTAGGCACATTGATGCTAGGTTATGGTAGTTTATTGCTAATTTGTTTAACTTTAAATGAGTTTAAAACAAAAGTTAGTTGGAGTGATAGTATACCTATAATATGTTCAAGGACAACTGTTTTTTCCATAATATCAGTTGTAATATGTATTTTTTTAGCAGTTTCATTAATAGAAAATAGAAAAATAAAACAAATTGTAATTATGACAATATTAGGTATCATGACAATACAATGTTCTATTATTCCAGTATATTCACCTGGAAATGTATGGGAGAGATCGAATTGGGGTAATTATTATAAGATGCTAGAAAAAGAAAGTTATGTTATTCCACTTAATGGTGTGAGGTTTATAGAGAAGAATGGCGAAGTCTTATATATAGGTATAAAGGATCGTGTAGATGAAAGTTATTGGAACTACACCTACGGAGGAAAATTAGTAAAGGAATTAAGTAATGAGATTAAGGTCACAGATAACATAGATACAGGAGACATAGAAAATTTCAATTCAAAATCAATAACATCTGTATATGTTAGTAAATATGGCATAAAACAAAATAACAATATAACTATGATTTTATTGGATAAGTATGGCGAAGAACTTAAGAGAGTTAATGCAATGCCAGTAAATGATAGAATACAATTAGGATTTATTTTAGATAAACCAATTTCCGGTGTTTCAAAAATTAAGTTTATTGACGACGATGGTACTAACTTTGGGATTAAACCTGAGGTGTATATAGGAATAGAAAAATTTTAGTAGCAAGGAGTGTTTATAATGGATATAGTTAAAAGTTTTATTGAAATGTCAAAATATGCAGGGCAAAGAGAAGATTTGGTTCAAGCAGGTGGAGGGAATTCATCAGTAAAGATTGATAAGAATAGGATGCTCATAAAAGCATCTGGATTTCAATTAGCAGATATTACAGCAGAAATAGGATATTCAACGATAGATCATACTGTAATTGTAGAATTTTTTAATAATACTCCTTTAGATCAAATAACTGAGAAGTATGAAAAAAAATTACTTGATGATTCTTTAATAGAAGGCTCAAGACCATCAATTGAAACATTTTTACATTCGATAACAGATATATTTACATTACATACACATCCTATGGTAGTTAATGTGCTTGCAGCCAGAAAAGATGGTATGAATATTTTAAAGAATTTATTTCCACAAGCTTTGATTGTGGACTATGCTACACCAGGGATAAAACTAGCTAAAGAATATTTTAAAACGTATAAAGAAAATTGCACTGAATCACAAAATATATTTGATATTATTTTTCTTAGAAATCATGGCTTAATTGTAAGTGGAAAAAGTTCAGAAGAGGTCATAGAAAAGACAGAAGAGGTTCTTTTAACAGTTGAAAAATATTTATCTGTTGAAATGGAGAAATATCATGATTCAACATTAATTTATAATAAGTTACAACAAAGTCTTAATGATGGCGAAATTGTATATTTAAGTAATGATAAAAATATAAATAATAGTATAAGTATTTTTGGGAATGAATTATGGAAAATTTGGTTTTGTCCAGATTGCCTAGTTTATTGCGGGAAAAGACCTCTTGTATTAAAAAGAGATTTTCATATAGATGATATTAAAAATCACGTTTATAACTATGGAAAGCCAGTAATAATATATTATGAAGGGAATATTTACATTCATGCTTCAAGTGTTAAGAAAGCTAAAGAAATAGAAAGTGTTCTTAGTTTTAGCGCGCAAGTAGCATGCTTGAATAAAGATTTCAATATGGATTTATTAAGTGAAGAAGAACAAAACTTTCTGCTTAACTGGGAGGCGGAAAAGTATAGACAAAATTTTAAATAGAAGGTGATCGATATGAAAATAATTATACCTATGACTGGTTACGGTTCAAGATTTGTTGCTGCAGGATATAAAGATTTAAAACCATTTATTAAGGTACAAGGAAAGCCTATTATACAGTGGATTGTAGATGGTATGTATCCAAATGAAAAAGATATTTTGTTTATATGTCGTAAAGAGCATTTGGATAGTGATAAAACTATGAGGGATAGACTTCTGAAAATAGCACCAACTGCAGAAATATTTGAAATTTCAGATTGGGTTAAAAAGGGACCAGTATTTGATGTTTTGCGCGCTAGTGAAAAGATAGATGATAATGAACCATGTATTATTAATTATTGTGATTTTTATATGACATGGGATTGGAAAAAATTTAAGGAAGAGATATTAAAAAGAAATTGTGATGGCTGCGTGCCATGTTATACTGGTTTCCATCCTAATTTATTGCCAGAAAAAAATTATTATGCATCTTGCTTGACAGATGCAAATGATGATTTAATTGAAATTAGGGAAAAATATTCTTTTGAAAAGGATAAAACTAAAGCAAAACATTCACCAGGAACTTACTTTTTTAAATCAGGAAAAGTATTAAAAAAATATTGTAAGGAATTGGTGGAAAGTAATGAAGCGATTAATGGTGAATACTACGCAAGTTTACCATACAATTTTATGGTTAAGGATGGTTTGAAGGTTTGGATTCCTACTATTGTAGATAAGTTTTGTCAATGGGGTACACCAGAAGATATGAATGAATATTTATTTTGGACTGAAGTAGCAAGGGGGATGAAAAAATAATGAATATTATTATACCAATGGCTGGCGCAGGTCAAAGATTTGCAGATGAAGGATATAAAATACACAAACCAGCTATTCCAACAATAGATAGAAGAACTGGTAGAGAATTACCTATGGTTGTATGTGCAACTATGGATTTACCAGGCGTATTAGATAGCGGTAGTAATATCACTTATATAGATAGAACTTTTCACAAAACAGATGGTGTAGAAGATGAGATATTAAAATATTATCCAAAGTGTAATTTTATAACAGTAGAAAGATTAACAGAAGGACAAGCATCTACATGTATGCTGGCTAAAGATATTATAAATAATGACGAGCCATTACTTATTGCAGGTTGTGACAATGGGATGGTTATGAACGATAAAGAATTTGATGAACTATCAAAAAAATGTGATGTTATTGTGTTCACATATAGAAATAATGAGGCAGTTTTAGAAAAACCTAACGCTTATGGATGGGTGAAAGTAGATGATAAAAATAGAATAACAGGATTATCTATTAAAAAAGCAATTTCTAATACTCCTATGAATGATCATGCAATTGTTGCTACGTTTTGGTTTAAAAAAGGTAGTATGTTTGTAGAGGCAACAGAAAAAATGATTAATGAAAATGATAGAATCAATAATGAATTCTATGTGGATCAGACTATTAAACATATTTTGGATTTAGGATATGATGCAAGAGTTTTTGAAATAGATAGGTATATCGGATGGGGTACACCAAAAGACTATGAAGAATACACTGCAACAATAAAATACTGGATGGATTTTGTAAATGGAGAAGGGTTTCTAGGAGAATAATAATGACAATAAGAAGTAATAGATTAAAAATAGAGCTACATAATTTTCATATATTTATTATTGCAATCACTATTCTTAAGATTATACTAATGGGATTATTTTCTTCTGATTATCAAAATAAAATGTTTATGCCATTTGTAGAGCAATTTATCACTAATATTATGGGTGGAAATCATATAAATACTTATGAATATTACTATATAAATAATTTAGTTCCATCTTTTCCATATCCGCCTCTTATGCTTTTGATTGAAAGCATTGGAGGAATTGGAGTACATGTGTTGTCATTCGCTCCACTATTTATTAAGAATATTATATTTAAGCTGCCTAATTTGCTCTTTGACTTTATGGGACTTTATTATCTAATGAAACTTTATCCCAATAAAAGAAAATATGTAGGAGTTTTATATTTTGCATCACCAATTATTATATATTCTATTTATATGCATGGACAATTAGACATAATTCCGACGACATTACTTACTGGTGCAATCTATTATTTGGTACAAAAGGGAAATTCTAATGATAAGTTATTTGTACTGTTTTTAGGAGCCGCATTATTAACAAAGTTTCATATTATTGCTATTTTACCCATAGTATTTATTTATATTTATAAAAAAGATGGATTAAAAAAAGCTCTAGAGCTATTAGTGTTTACTATTGTATTTGTAGTAATTATTATATTACCTTTCCTAAGCAATGGATTTATTAATAGTGTACTATTTAATAATGATCAAACAGTGCTTACTAAGGTATTTATTCCTTATGTAAATATAAAATTATACATACCTATTATTGCAGTTATGTTTGTTTATTTAAAAGAATTTAATATGACAAATATTAACAAAGAACTAATGATTACTTTTTGTGGGGTATTGTTTGCTATATTTTTAGCATTTGTGCCTCCAATGCCAGGGTGGTATGTATGGATTGTTCCATTTATAACTATTTTCTTTATAAGTGTAAGTGAGAATAAATATAAAAGCTTAGTTATTTATGTATTGCTTAATGGATTCTATATTGTATACTTTATGTTTTTTCATAGGACTGAAAATATTGATTTGTATTTCATGACTAGTGATTTAAGTTTTTTAAAGGCTAATAATGAAATTATAAGAAATATTATGTTTACATTATTAACAGGAATTCTTATATTCACTATATACATAATGCATAAGTTAGGAGTGGCAAGTAATTCAGTCTATAAAAGAAGAAACATACCATTTACTATCGGGATTGCAGGAGATAGTGGAAGTGGTAAAAGTACTTTAATTGAAGTTGTTACTAATAGCTTAGGTAGTCAAAATCTGCTTTTTATTGAAGGTGACGGAGATCATAAATGGGAGAGAGGAGAAGAAATGTGGAAATATTATACTCACTTAAACCCAAAAGCAAATTATTTATACAGACAAGCTTTAGACATTGCAACATTGAGAAAAGGTGACTATGTAAAGCGTGTAGATTATGATCATAATACTGGGAAATTCTCAAGTGAAAATAAAATACGTCCTAAAAAGTTTATTTTGTTATGTGGCTTACATTCCTTGTATCTACCACAAATGAGAAAGATATTAGATTTAAAAATTTATATGGATGCAGATGAATCATTAAGACGTTATTGGAAAATACAACGAGATACAAAGCATCGCGGATATACGAAAGAAAAGATATTAGAGCAAATTGAGAGTAGAATGTCAGATGCATATAAATATATTTATCCTCAAAAGGAATATGCTGATTTAGTAATTAAATATTTTGATAAGGATTTATTAGATTGTTGTGTAGATAATCATAAAGTAGTTATGAGTTTAAAATTAACACTTAGTGCAGCTATTAACTTAGAACCAATAATAGAAGAACTTTCAAAGTATGAAATTGATATAAGGTATGATTATAGCGAAGATTTGAAAAAGCAGACTATCATATTTGATGGCGCTTCATTACAAAATAAAATTATTCAATTTGATGAAATTGCTAATAACGTTATTACTCAGATTGATGAAATTACAACACAAGATTTAAATTGTGAAAATAATATTAGTGGCATTATAAAATTAGTATTATTAGTATTGATTAGCCACAAAATGCAAGGAGATTTATAATGTTTAAGGGTGCTATTTTTGATTTAGATGACACACTTTATAATTACAAGGATATAAATGACATTGCGATAGAGAAAGTGTGTAATTATACTTGTGAGAAATTAAATATTAATAAAGACACTTTTCATAAAGCTTTTAAAATCGGAAAAGAAAGTACTAAAAATTCTATGAAATATGATTGTGCAGCACAACATAATAGAATTATATACTTCCAAAAAACATTAGAAGTGTTGGGGGTAAATCCCGTATCTTATGCTCTTGAAATGTATGATGCATATTGGAATACTATGCTGAATGAAATGAAACTTAATAGGGGAGTTATAGAGCTGTTTGAATATCTTAAAAACAATAAAATAAAAATTGCTATTTGTACAGATTTAACTGCTCATATTCAACATAGAAAATTAAGGAAACTTGCAATTGATAAATATATTGATTGTATAGTAACTAGCGAAGAAGCAGGCTTAGAAAAACCAAATGCTATAATGTTTGAATTATGTCTTGAAAAATTAGAACTAAATTCTAAAGAAGTTTTTTATTTAGGTGATAGTTTTAAAAAGGATATAATTGGTGCAAGTAATGTTGGAATTTTGCCGATTTGGATTAATAGTAATAAAAAGAGTACTGATAGTAATATTAGGTTCGAAGAAATTAAAGAAATAAATGAAATAATTAATATACTTGAAAAAAATAAGGGGTAATTTATGAAGGATGGATTTAAATTAAAGGAATTACTTCGTTTCTTGGTCGGTGGAGGAAGTGCTGTTATTACTGATTATGTTATATATAAGCTATTACTTCTAGGCAGCATAAATATCTCAGTTGCAAAGTCAATTTCATTTATATGCGGTTCAATTGTAGGATTTATAATAAATAAGTTATGGACATTTGAAAGTAAAAGATTTTCTAAAGCAGAGATTTTTAAATACACAATTTTATATGCTATAACAGCTAGTGTTAATGCTTGGATAAATAACATAGTTATATATATATTTGCACTTCAAGGGCTTGCGTTTTTATGTGCTACTGGGGTAAGCACAATTTTAAATTTTTTAGGTCAAAAGTTCTTTGTATTTAAGAAAAAAAGGGGGGAAGAATATGAAACTTTCAATAGTAATTCCTTGTTATAATGAAGAAAAGAATATTCCACTTATTTTAAAAAAATTCAATGAAATTATAAATAGAAGCGATATTGAAGTCATATTAGTTAATAATGGGTCTACTGATGCATCAGAACAAGTACTTGAAGAATTATTGCCTAGATATTCTTTTGCAACAACTATTTTAGTCCCTATTAATAAAGGATATGGATATGGAATATTACAGGGGTTAAATGTATGTAAAGGTGAATATATTGGATGGACGCATGCGGATATGCAGACAGATCCTAATGATGTTATAAAGGCATTAGATATTATAGAAAATTCAAAAGGAAATAAAGATATATTTGTAAAAGGGAATAGAAAAAATAGATCTCCATTTGATCAATTTTTTACTAGTGGGATGAGCATATTTGAAACTATTTATTTAGGAAAGAAACTTTATGATATTAATGCACAGCCTAATATATTTTCTAGAACGTTTTTTGAGACTTGGGAGAATCCACCTTATGATTTTTCTCTCGATTTATATGCTTTATATTTAGCGCAAGCACAAAAATTACAGTTAATTCGTTTTAACGTATTGTTTCCAGAAAGAATACATGGTTCATCTAGTTGGAATACTGGATTAAGCTCAAAGTGGAAATTTATTAAAAGAACTATTGATTTTAGCACTAAATTAAAAAAAGGAGGTATCAGATAATGAAGTTTATTAGTCATAGAGTAAATAGAAGAGAGGAACTAACTAATTTACCCACTGAATATGGAGTGGAGATTGACTTAAGAGATGATTTAACAGGAAGAGTATATATGGAACATGATCCTTTCAAGGATGGAGAAAGCTTTGAAGAATATTTAAAAGTATATAGGCATGGGACAATAATTTTAAATGTAAAAAGTGAGAGAATTGAACATAAGATTTTAGAATTACTAAGAAAATATAATATCAAGGATTATTTCTTTTTAGATTCTACTTTTCCAATGATAAAACTATTATCTGATAATGGAGAAAAAAACATTGCAATTCGTTACTCAGAATTTGAGGGAATGGATACAGTAAGAGCAATAGCTGGTAAAGTTGATTGGATTTGGGTAGATTGCTTTACTAAATTACCTATTAATAATAAGATATACAATGAAATGAAACAATTGGGATATAAGATTTGCTTGGTTTCACCAGAGTTGCAAGGACAAAGTGAAAAAATCGAGGAATATGCAAAGCAAATAAAAAAAGAAGAAATATATTTTGATGCTATCTGCGCAAAGGTATATAACATCAGTCTATGGAAAAGTTTACTACAAGAAAAATAAGAAAATGGGCCATCGCATTAAAAAAATTATGCATGGCTCTTTTCATACTATTTGATGGAAGATTTGTAAGCGTAAAAAAATCAATGAGTATAGTGGTGTTGTAATTAAGATAATAAGATAAACTCAATATAAAAACTTATATTCTTAGTTACCTAGATTTTGTACAAAGATAAAAGTTATATTTGCACATAATTACCTTTTATTATTATCCATAGCGTTTTGTTAATTATCCAAGTAATAGTAAATATGCTGTGGGATAATATGCAAATTTTAAAAATTACCGCACTGAAAAGAGTAAAAATTGTTTTAACTTGAAATATCAAAAGTTAATTGAACATACCTAGGATTGGAAAGTGCATCAGCAATCAACTTTGCTAACTTTGTCAGCGGCGGAATATTTAACTTAATTTAAACAGAAGTTCTTTTAACAAGACCTTTTATATTTCCAACAGTTTTTACTAGAGCTCTAATTTCCATATTTTCTAGTCAGTACCGTAAAGAACTGTAGACTTGAATCAGCTTATAAGATTATATGTTA
The DNA here is from genome assembly GCA_963524945.1 of uncultured Clostridium sp. Classification (GTDB taxonomy): domain Bacteria; phylum Bacillota; class Clostridia; order Clostridiales; family Clostridiaceae; genus Clostridium. Next base: position 936 of record CAURJV010000028.1, on the reverse strand, counting down.
TAAATACAAGCCACATAAACCCGTATATACCATAGAACTTTGATGTTCTTAGATTTCTTATATGATATATATTTTTAATCATTTTAAAGAATGCCTCTATAGTTTGACGTCCATTATAAAAGTGAAATAATTCTACTGGATTCATTTCATTACTACTTATGTTTGTTATGAGTAAAGAATACTTTAGTTTTCCTTTTGAGGACAATATTTGAACTATAATATACCTAACCCCATTGTTTTATGGCAATTCATAAATCCAAGCAGCTTTATCGGTTTGAATATATTCAGCATAATCTATATCTTTTTCAAGATTGCTAGCTGTTTTAGTTGAATATCCTTTTGTAACAAATTTTAGATTAGGAATTGAGAGTAGTTTTTCAACACTATCAGCTGATCCAAATCCGCTATCTGTTCTTAATATTAAATTATAATTAGATAGTTGATCTTTGTATTTGGATATTATAGATTTTAATAAATCATTATAATGATCAGTGCAATGAGAATTACCAGAATTCAAAAACATTGCAACTGTCTCTGAATGCTTGCCAGTAAATGCAGCAGCTAATTGGTAACCGCTTTGGTCGATATCCACGACCACTCTCTTCGGAGAGTGAGCGGAATTACTATTTTGCATGAAAAGATCATGGTGAATATTTTGTAGTTGATTTATGATATCTTAATCAAACATATTAAGAGTTAATTTTTCTACACCAAGCTTTTCATTGATATCTTTGGTTGTTTCACAACCAATCACTATAGACATCATAGTAATAATAAGTTTTTGATATATAGAATATATTACTTGTTTCATTTTAAGATTAAAGCTTTCAAACGGTTTGAAAATATTAGATTTCAATCCGAATTGCATTACTGAAATCAGCCAAGTGGAAGTAGTTTCTTCTTTACAGTTATCATTAGTAAAGGTAAAATTATTCA
>CAURJV010000027.1:0-61811 GCA_963524945.1 uncultured Clostridium sp. | reverse complement strand
ATTATAGTGAATGCATTGACTTAAATATTTCTTCTCTTTGAATCTTTACTTCTACCCCAAGTCTTTCACCCTCTGCTGTAAGTCCTGCACGAACTTCTTCAAAAGTCGCATTCATATCTTTGCAGTCTAATACCATTATCATAGTAAAAAAACCTTGCATTATAGTTTGATTAACATCTAATATATTGATACTATATTCTAACATTTTCTGACTAACCCCTGCTATAATACCAACTTTGTCCCGCCCAATTACTGTTAATATTGCTTTCATGCTTATCTACTCCATTCATAAGTTATTTTTAAGATCCTTATTAAAAATATTATCCAATTCTAATTGAATTGGATAATATCTAATAAACATCTTTATTGCTCTCTTTATTCTATAATTTATATTATATTTTGTCAATTTTAAGAGAACGTTTTGTAAATTTTTTTTCTTTTCGTTCGGATTTTTGTTAATCTCATTCAAAAGAAAATCTCATATTACTTTTTCAAGTTTTTTAATACCTTCAGAATATCTTTAGGCTTATATGTATAATCTACACATATTCTATTTAGCTCTGCAGAATTATCATCTCTGTCAGCGTATCCCCTTTCAGTGGTAAATCCCATTGAATAACCAACTTCACTAAAAGCTTTCTTAGTATCATCATTATATTTTCCTTCTGGATAAGCAATCGAAATTATAGGCTTATTAATTAAACTTTCTAACTTGTCCTTAGAATTTTTTAGTTCTTTTAATTGATCTTCATATGACATAGTCGGAAGATCAATATGAGAAACTGTGTGAGATTCTATATCAATTATTCCACTACTACTTAATTCTTTAACTTGGTCAGTAGTTAGATATCCATCTCTATCTAAATAACTTTGTATAACAAAAATTGTTGCATTCATATTAAACTCTTTTAAGATTGGAAATACGTTAGTATAATTATCTCTATATCCATCATCAAAGGTTAGAACAACACTTTTTTCTGGAATAGCCTTCCCCTTAGAAAGGTAATCGTTAAGCTGAGCCATTGTTAATGTCGTATATCCATTATCTTTAATAGCTTGAAGTTGTGTTCTAAATTTATCCTTTGAAATAATAATAGGGCTTTTTACTGAAGGATCATCATTTATAGAATGAAAACAAATTACCGGCACCCCTCTATTATCATTTATTAACGGAACTTCCCCAAACTCTTTTTTCTCATCCTCTGATGGGTTTTCGATAACATCTTTTTTATCACTATTTTGACTAGTAGCCATATTAGCAAAAGAATTTATTCCTTTATTAATCCCAATAAAAGCAATTATTCCAATCACGACTAAAAGTGATACTATTTTAACTAATTTTATAAAAGTACGTCTCCTGCTATTATTAAATCTTTTTCTATTCTTTTTTTCTTTCATAATATATCTCCTTATAATATAAAGCATAAATTTATCTTAAACTTTATTTTTTATAGTTACAAATTTAATTTTATTCATATATAATTTCTTTCATATTTAGCCTATATGTATCACAAAGTTCACCCGCTTTTACTTGTAACCTTCACTATTTTCAATATGCTTCACAAAAGTTACAACTTATAAATAAAAATTCATATAAATTATAGCACACAAGGCAACATTTATAAAATATGTATATATTAAATCCTAAAATATATTATTTTCAAATAACTTAAACCTATAAATTTATTATTTCAATATAATTGAAATAATAAATTTATGCTTAATACTCTAGCATCCAGATCACTTCAATTGAGAACTCAACACAAAAATCCAATTGTTGCATATATATTTAATTACTTTTTGTAATGCAACAAAAAAATTAAGGTGAGATAGTAAATACAATTATAAAATTTACTATCTCACCTTAATTTTTATTTAGGCATATGAATGAAAATAACAAGTATAAAATACCAGTCTTATTCTTCTTTTACACGTAAGTAGATTGATCTAATAGCAAAATTACTATGACAATCTGCTGACGCGAAATAATGAGAAATGGACTCAGCAGATGGACTTATTATTTTCCAATTATGCCTTATCATTATTTTTAGCACTTAATTTCGTAGTACTTAAATGTTCAGCTGATATTCTCTCTGTGTTCTTAGATTTTTTATAATCATTTGAAAAATATATTATTAGACTCTCATCATTACTTTCTGCATTAACTTGATATGCTACATTTTGTACGTACCCATGGATGAAATCATCTTTGCTAAAAAACAAATTGATCTCTGTACCTACTTTGGTAATGACATTTATTATATCCTTCAAATCTTTAGACTCTTTTGTAAAAACAATATCATCACTTTCTACAAGACAAAACTCAACCTTCATAGCTTCCACCCCTTTCTGTTACTAAAATTATATAAATTAAGAATTATTATTTCAATATCTAAAATCTAGGGATTAGACTTATGAATAGCAATTAGCTTATGAAAGTAATATTATACTTACTTATCCGTTCTATAATTTAATATTTATGTATGTATATGTTGCAATTAAATTTCTACATTCTAGTTTTTATTTTAACACGTAACTTACCAGCGTTTTGAATATAAATTTATTATTGCATCATATACATATCTTACAATTCTATTTACTAAAAATATCTTAATTTGAAGTATAAGTTAGCTATACATACCTAAAATTATTTTAAACTAATGCTCTGGACATGCTAACTAAAGCTTTAGTTGAATATTTTCTATTAAATTCACTTACTCTAATATTAAATCCACTATATGGCATACTTTTCTGTTCTAAGACATCATCACTTAACATTTTAGATAATCTAATATCAAGTTCAACTTGTCTAGTATCTTCTAAAACCCCTGTTCCCGAATTAATAATATATATATTAAGAGAGAAACCCTCAGTTTCTGTAACTTCTTCTAATTGAACGGAATTTTTACACATATGTATAGAATACGGAACTTCTATCCATTGGTGATTACCAAACCTGAATAACATGATAATAACATTATCTTCTTTGAAATATCCGTATTTCAGATCACCTTTTATAATAGCTTGTCTAGATTTTTCTGCAAATTTCGTAGTATAAATTAATAAATTGCACCCATTTTTATTTATATCGAAACTTATTCCTTCTGGATACCTTGTAATACCATCCTTAAATGGTTTCCCTACCTCAAACAATTCCACAAATTTCGCCCTCCTTTTTAATACATATTTAATTATACTTTATTTTACTCTAAAAATCAAAAAAAGAGGATTATAATCAAATATAAAGATTATATCCTCTACCCAAATTTTAAATTCTATCAGTATATATTCCACTATTACTTTGTCACCACTTGTTTTTACTAAAAAAATTTATTTTTTCATTTATATAAGAATCTTTAATAATTTCCCCATACACCTCTCTCAAGATATTTTCTGATAATATACTTAAAAACTACTATAATTAATTGGCACTTGGGTAATTATTCACATTCCATGAGTGATCTAATGCGATTTCGTTATCTGTCAGATTATAATAATTGTACTGCAAAATATCATGGGATGATATTGGATCATCCCATGTACAATCAACATGACGCCATTTATTATCTATATAAACCATGTTCCAAGCGTGAGATTCTCCACCTGCAACACCTTCAATAATGATTGATTTAATTCCAGCAACAGTAAACATCTTTTGTGCTAACAAAGAGTATCCCTCACAAACTCCTGCATGTTTAATTAGTGTATTATAAGGATCATATATTGTGTGAGATTGATCATATCGTGTATTATTAATTATCCAATCGTGTATAGCATGTTCTTTTTCAGTTTGATTCATACTATCTGGCGCAATGCTTGCAACTATAGACCTCACTCTTGCATCTAATTCATTAGCCATCGCTTTTGTCATCCTATAATTACAATAAATTCCTACGTCAACCTTGCCAGAGTTATCCCCTGATATACTTATGTTGTAATCAGCTAAATTAAGCATCTCATACGGATTTGTAACCTTTAATTTATCTATCTCATCTTGAATTACATAACTTAAACTACTTATGTCTATCTCACTACTTAAACTATATATATTGAAGGATGAATTTTGAATACTGACATTTCTCAAAATCTCTTGTCCTATTGAATTCTTAGCTAGCTCACTCAATTTTGACTTTTCAACTTCAGTAACATACGAATCTTCTTTTTCGTAATGCCATCCAGTATCCACATCATATTTCCACTCCGCACTTGCTCTAATTGAATTTAAAGCAAAAACTGATGTAGTTATTATACCAAATACTGTTAATTTCTTTATGTACTCTTTTCCCACATCGCCATCTCCTATATTAATTGATATGATATTATTCTATACCACATACTCACTTGGTACAAGTTTCATTTGAATCAATAAAATAGCACTTAATTTGATTTATGCATTAATAAGAATTGTAACTATTACTTTTTCTTTGACTTAAATCACTATATCATAATATTCTAATACGTTAATCTAATTATGTAGTTCACAAAACTATGTTGCTTTTCATATATTAGTAGGAAAGCTGAATTCTGTTACCTTAACATATAATCTAACAAGAAGGTGAACTAATGAAAAAATTATTGTTTATAACTTGGAATATAACTTCTGGCTATGGAACGGAAAGATCTTTAGCAGATGTTCTAAATCTATTAGATAAATATAAATATGATATAAGTATCTTACCATTATTTAAAACTTCCAACGCTCATGTCTATAATAGTAATATTAAGATATTAGACGCTCTTATTGATTCTACAAAGGAAGGTTATAATGAAAAAGATTCCCTTGATTACTATTATAAATTACTTGTATCTCCTCTACTTTTCAATAAACTAATTAATGCAAAATATGATTGTGTCATTGCTTGTAATCACAGTGCTCCGTCTTACTTTGCCTCATATTTAAATTGCACAACAAAAATACTTTGGATTAGAGGTGATATGCGTGAACTTGACTATAGTTGGTTTGATAAAAATTCAAAAGAATATAGACAAGTAAAACAAGAACATGAAATGCAAGCTTCAGTTTTAAAGCGCTTTGATTCTATAGTAGTGATTTCAGATGTAGTAGAGAAATCTTTGTCTGAGCTTTTTGGAATAACCGAAAATGTTGTTAAAATTTCAAACTCTGTTAATCGAGAAAAAATTCAGACTTTAGGTAATAAAAAAATTAATATTCCTAACAAAATGCTCTTTACATCTGTTGCTAGACTTGACTTTAACAAAAATCAAATGCTGCTGCTAAAAGCAGCAAAAGAGCTCAAGGTATATCGTGATGACTTTATAATTTATCTTTTAGGAGATGGGGATTACAAATTAGTTCTTCAAAAATATATAGAAGACAATGATCTCACAACAAATGTTAAACTACTAGGATATGTAGAAAATCCATATCCTTATATAAAAAACTCAACAGCAACAATCTTAACTTCTCTTAGTGAAGGTTTTTCTCTTGCTTTAGTTGAAAGCGTAATATTAAATACTCCTATTATTTCAACAGATGTTGGTGTAGCAAAAGAACTGGTAGAGAAATACAAATGCGGTACTATAATTAACTTTGACGAAAAAGAACTATTTGGAATTTTATTTTGGTATTTAAACAATCCTTACAGATACAATGGCGTCTTTAATATTGGTGATGAGTATGATCTTATGACAGAAGTTAAGAAAACTGAATTAATAATCGATAACACTATACAAAAAACAAGTAATACAAAGTATGTAAAACTTCCATATCCAGAAATCACAATAGATTATTCTGATCTAAATGAACTTAAGATACCAAATGATTATATATATGTACTCAGAATTATCCAAAATGGTGTTCCTTATGAATATTTAATAAACAGAAAAAGTGGAAATGATAAACTTATCGTTTTTAACAATGGTGCTGTAGCTGGTGGCAATGTTAATGTACCAATTTTCCAAAGGCATAGTTGGTCGCAGATGCTGAAAACATCTTCCATCTTTTGCATGGATCCTACACTTTATGTAAATGGATATTTACAAGTTGCCTGGGGTGTCGGAAAAAATGAAAATTATTATCTTGAAAATAGTAGCTTAATACTAAAGCAAATTATTGCAAAAATGAAGATTCAGCTCAAAAATACAGTTATCTACGGCACATCAGCAGGTGGCTACCTTTCAGTAATTATGGGGATATATCTTAGAGGATCATCAGTAGTTGTCGACAACTCACAATTTGACATTTCTAATTGGATTGTTAAGGAAGCATTTGAAACTGTTGTAACTCTTTGCTTTGATGATGATAAACCTTTCTTAAAATACAAAGAACGATTTAACGTAGTCGATGCTTTTGAAAAAAACAATTACGTGCCTAAATTATATATCCATGCTAATTTATGCTCTCATGCAGATAACTCAACCCAAATTGTACCATTATTGGAGCGAATGGAACGTATGAAGAATATTGGTGACTTTAATAACATTGAAATAATTTTACGCTATGAACCTGAAAAAGGACATGACGGATTAAGTTTTCCAGATATTACAGAATTTCTATATAAAGTTGTAGGAAAGGCTTGACCTTGAATAAAAAAAAGCAGTAAATAAGCAAAGAAAATTTAATATAAGCGTATTTTCTTTGCTTACTTTTCATAAAAAAATTAACTTATATCGTTTTCTTTTAAGTAGTACTTTCCTTGTCTCCAAACGAGTATGCCACTATTCACCATTTGATTTAGTGCTCCAACTAAGAAAATATTTATTTTAGTTAGGGTTCCATTTTTGAAATATACCTCTGGTTGAAACTTTTTATTAGTGTGTATTTCTTCAAACGTCAACCCATCATTTTTATTTTTAAACATTGTTAATATCTCTTTTTTACCATCTAACATAAATCTCCCTCCTTTATATATAATTAAATATATATAATCAAATCAAATATATAACCAGTTATATAAAAAAGAGGAAATTATTTTTTAATAGATAACCTAAAATATATTTTTATATTAAAAGGCACTCATATTTCTATGAATGCCTTTTTTTGTATTAGTTATCTTTTATAACTCTTGTTCGTAGCTTTCTATCATTCTTTTTACCATTTCTCCACCAACGCTACCATTTTGTCTTGAAGATAGGTTCCCTTTATCGATGCTTTCGTAGTTTTGTAGCCCAATTTCTGATGCAACCTCAGTTTTTAATCTGTTTAAACCTTGTTTTGCTTCAGGTACTAATGTTCTGTTTCTTCCACTATTATTTGATGCCATTTGAATCTACCTCCTTTTATTCTAATTTTGTTTGGCAGTAATATATTAACCAATAACACAAAATATAATCTATAAAAATATTAGCAAAAGTAGTATTGATAGCTTGTTTTAGTTAATATTAGTATATGTCTCTTAGTAGCTTTATTATATGTCATTCATTGATATATTTTTTTCTTAAAACAAATCTATTCTTATTAGTATTTTACTTATTATTTAATGTTTTTATTATAAACTCATTCAATATCTCATCAAACTTTTGTTCAATCTTTTTATTCCTGTCTATATGTGCCTTATAACCTCTAACTACCTTAAATATTACCCCTATAACTATGAATAACAAAAAGAAATTAATTAGTAGTAAAATTAATAAATTATAGTCGAATTTCATATTGCCCTCCATAACGCATACATATATTAGTCCTATAATATTGTCAGACAATATAAATGTATATGAGTAATATTTAATTATATTCATAACTATCATATATTTTAGCTTAATATTCAAATATCTTTTCATTTAACATCTGTATTAAACACTTCATTACTTAATTTCTGTTCAATTAAAAAGGCACCACAATAAAACGCAGCGCCTCGCATCAAATTATCAGTTATTTCTAACATTCTTAAGCATTATACAGATTATATTTCTCATTGTTCTTTTTATAATAGTCACAATTAACTTTTCCTCTACAATAAGCAGATGTACAAATCATAATTTCTTTTATAGCTTCTCTAGTAGCTTCCATTGCCTTTCTCTTATAAAAACAGTTCGATTCATTCTCACACCATGAACAACTTTCATCATTATACTCTTTTACTAAACCTTTAAATTCATCTTTAAGCATTTCAACCTCTCCCTTATTTAGATTATTAATTTTATTAATGTTATATTAAATTTCCATTTTTCTAGTTTTATACTCCATCTTTTTATTTCTACTTCAACACGACTTATAGTTGTTGAACTTATAGATTATTTCTGATATTCTATTCTATTCTATCTTTATATGTATCCACATTAATATATTTATGAAAATTTCTGATACTTATGTCTATATATTTTATTTGCCATTCCAATACTTTCATTTTTCTTTTCATTTTCTAAAAAATATCTTTCTTACATTTAAAGCATCTATATCTGGATTGAACTGTCCAATTAACCAAGTAGAAGTAATAAACATAGTCTCTTTAGCCACACTACTTACTTTGCATAACAAAGCTCATTATATTTTGTTTTCTATCATATTAGGCGATATATGATAAACAAATTAATACCAGAAATGCTAGAGAATGATAAGCACTATTCATATAACTTAGCATCCTCTAGCATTCTTATTTAACTCGTAAAAATTCCTCATAAGTTTCTATATTATCTTTTCTATTTGTATCCTTTATCCATTTATCATACTTTAAAATGGACTTTTCTACTGTTTCTAATCTTAATTTTTCTTTATTTTTTCTTGTAAATTCTGCATAATATATGTTTATTTTAATTATATTCCCCACACATCTCATCCCCTTTAATATTTTATAGAATACAATTAAGTTATTAAAATTTGTGTAGCAAATTCTAAAGAAAAAATTTAAATTAAGTATTTCTCTTCTCTTGCTGTAAATGTTATCATAATATTCAAACTATAAAAATACCTTTTACTCTAAACGTACAAATATGACTATAAAACAACAATATTTTTGAATTAATTCTTATTAATCTGTTCAAAAAGCTATATACAGATTTTACTGAATTATGGTTTCCTAAAGAATAAAAAAAAGCACCTAAACCTGTAGGTGCTTAACTCAATGATATTAAGTAAAAGAAAATATCAATTTAAATTTTTTATTGCTCTAAATATTTAAAATATTTCTGCAACTTTTGGACCTTTTAAATCCAATTGTTATAAAAGACTTGATTATCTATGTTAGTACGTTTATAGTATACTTTTCATATAGCATATATGTAACCCCTCTTATTGGGAGGGTTAGTTTACATTTCAGTTTCTATTCCCATTCAATAGTTAATATCTCAAGTTCTCCTTCTTTAAGAGAAACTTTATATCCATCAGTAATCAGCCATGTAGCTAAATCTGTAACCATGTTTTTTCGTAGCTCATCTCTTTTACTTATGGCAAAAACGGCTGAAATTTTATTAACACCCGATTTTTTACCTTGCTCAATGTTTCTCAATATTATATTCTTATTTTCGTTTAACTTTTCTTCATATTCACTCACAATATTCCCCTCCAACTATACATATATATAACCACAAAATTAATCTCTTATAGAAACTTTCCTTGACATATATTTATACTATTATATTTCTATGATATAACTATCCAGATTATTCTATATTTTATGTTGTAATTATAAAAACTGTTCTAAATATAAAATGTGTTTATATTTAGAACAGTCTTCTTGCTTTCTTAAATCTATTTATCACCAATTTCTGATGTGACATCTATTCCTCTATGCTCAACTGCTGTAGAAAAAACTATTTGGGTTTCTGTATTTCCAAACTTTTGCAGTTCTCCAATAAAAGCATCCAATTCTAAAGTTGTATGATAAGCTACCTTTATTAACATGGAATACTTACCTGTTACGCAATTGCACTCAAGTACATTTGGGCAGTTTGATATGAAAGGGTAAAACTCAGTTTTTTGTTTGGGAGTCATTTCCAAATTAATAAATGCCTTAATATTATATCCTAACTTTAATGGATCAACATGTGCAGAATATCCTGTAATTACACCTGCTTGTTCCAATTTTTCAATACGTGCTGATACTGCTGGAGTTGATAAAAATACTTCCTCTGCTAAATGCTTTAGTGGATAACGCGCATTTTTTTGTAAAAGTTCAATAATTTTAAAATCAATCTTGTCCATATACTATACCTCTATCTCCTTATGAATTAATTATAATAGCAAAACTTGAGAATAAAAAATCGCAGGCGACTGTTGAGCCGTAGATTTTTTCACGCATCTGCCTTTTCGAACGAATGTGAGAAAAATTTGGCAGGCGAATAGATTTATTTTTTATTCTTTCGATTCTTTTCAATCCTACTTAAATAACCTGTTATATAAGTTGTCCACAGATTTAACTTAATTATAATTTCCTAAAGAATAAAAAAACATATCAAATAATCCTAATAATTTCTGATTATTGATACGCCCCTTTGCGCTCTCTTATTAAATTTTCAACACTTTGTCCTTCATGTATACTTATTCAAATTGTCTATCTGTTCTATTTATATTTTAAGGTGCTAATTAGAAATTTACAAGTACTTTTTGAGGTTTTGGTTTAAAAAATTAACTTTATATTTTAATATCGATTGTTATCGCCCTGATATATTCTAAAATTTTCCTTATTTATACTCAACTTTTATAATATTTTATTGTCTTTATAAATTATTGCTTATAATTAAGTGAAACATTATCTGCAATTTTAGTAATATTACGAATTTATAAATATAATTTAATATTTATATTCGTATTTTCTTCAAAATTTTAAACTTAATAAAATTAAGCATTTTTATATCTCCTATAATTTTATTTAAGTATATTATACTCATTTTTAGCTTTTATTCACAATTTCGTTTCTAATATTTACATTGATTTTAAAGCATGATAATCTTCAGTCATAGAGATTAATAAAAAAATGATGGTAGATATATCTTGATTATAAATTTATCTTTTACTATTAAAAATTATTTTAAGTAATCTATTATTCTAATTTTTTGAAATGATTTAAGTTATGAAAGCGAGGAATTTTTAAATGAAAATACGTATGGAATCAGACTCAATAGGAAATATGGAGGTACCAGCCAGCGCATATTATGGTATTCAATCATTAAGAGCAAAAAACAATTTTCCTATTACTGAAAGAAAATTAAATAAGGAATTTATAATCAGTCTTGCTGAAATAAAAAAAGCTGCTGCTATTACAAATAGAGATGCAAATTTCTTAACTTCAACGATTGCCAATGCTATAATAAATGCTTGCGATGAGATTATTTGTGGAAAATTACATGAAGAATTTATAGTAGATTCAATTCAAGGAGGTGCTGGTACTTCTGCTAACATGAACGCTAATGAAGTTATAGCTAATCGTGCAATTGAATTGCTTGGAGAAATTAAGGGCAGTTATAATGTTGTACACCCAAATGATCACGTAAATATGGCTCAATCTACTAATGATGTATTTCCTACTGCAGGAAAACTTACAGTTCTAAAAATGCTTCCAAAAACTATTGCAGAACTTCAACGTTTATATAACACTCTTAAATTAAAATCGCTAGAATTTAATAATATAATTAAGATGGGACGTACTCAACTTCAAGATGCAGTTCCAATTAGACTTGGACAATCATTCAATGCTTTTGCATCGATGATAAAACGTGATATAGAACGCTTAAAAGAGGCTGAAAAAGATATGCTTGCTCTAAATATAGGGGGTACAGCTATTGGTACATCAATAAATGTAAGCCCTGAATATTTTCATAATATAACTCCTAATTTAAGAAAAGTTTGTGGTCTTAATGTAACTCAATCAAATGATTTAATTGATGCGACTCAAAATCTTGACTGTTTTGTAAGTGTATCAGGACTTCTAAAAACATGTGCAGTTAATTTGTCTAAAATGGCAAATGATTTAAGACTGCTATCTAGTGGACCAAAAACAGGTTTTGCTGAAATTAACCTGCCTTCAATGCAAAATGGTTCTTCTATTATGCCTGGTAAAGTAAATCCTGTTATTTTAGAAGTAGTTTCACAAGTCGCCTTTAACATTATAGGTAATGATTTAACAATAACTATGGCAGCAGAAGCCGGTCAATTAGAACTTAATGCTTTTGAGCCTGTTCTATTCTATAAATTATTTGAATCAATAGAAACGCTTCAAAATGCTACTACAACTTTAGTTGATAATTGTATTTTAGGTATTACTGCTAATGAAATAAGATGCAAAGAACTTTTAGACAATAGTGTTGGAATTGTAACAGCTCTTTGCCCTTACATTGGGTACCAAAATTCTGCTGATATTGCAAAAGAATCATTAAAATCCGGAATTTCTATAAAGGAACTTGTTCTAGCTAAAGGAATATTAACTTCTGAAGAATTAGAACAAATTCTAGATCCAAATTTAATGACACAATTAAATTCCTCACTAACGCTAGAGTCAAAGGAAAAAATAAATCAAGCAATATAAATTTTTAACTCTTGGAATAATTTTTAAAATTTTGATTATACTATTAATGAACATGATCTTATAAATCGTGGTGTTAACCAAAAAGAGATAGCACATTTTGTATGCGCCATCTCTTTTTTATATTATTATATATAAATATAAATTATTAAATTTTACTCAAGCAATACTCATTGAATATATAAGTGATTGGATACTTTTTAAGTCCATCAAAAGCATCTTTATTTCCAAAATCAGATGATTCTAAACAAAAACCTTTGCTAGAAGCACTTTCACTTTCTTCTTCAATATTTCTAAAATAATAAAAATCATTTTCTTTATTGGTTTCAATAGAATATGCCCCAAGCATACATGAAAAATCACATTCCATAGTATATTCTTCAGGCAATTTTCTCTTCATTTTATATAATAATTCTCGTAAATTATAGCCTTCAACCATATAAGATTTTCCGCCTAGATTAAGTGAAAACATATTATTATAAGAATTTCTCTGTCTCTTAATACATAATATAGATTCTCTTACACATTCCTCATTATCATATGTCAGTATCAATGGAATTCTTATATCTATAACATATTCTATTAATTCATCATCCTTTAAATGAAAAAGTCTTCCAGACTCATTAGGATTCTTAGTATAAAAATCAAAATCAAAATGATCATCATAAAAGACGCAATCTCTTACTCTAAATTGAAGTCCTCCTTTTAGAAAATATAGTTCTGCCTGCTCGCACCCAGAATTATCAGTATATATAGCAGAATATTTTACTTTGACCATATAATATTTAATATCCCTCCCCAATTTATTTTTCTCATATCCCATTATAATTTAAATTCGAAATTTTAAATTATAATTAAAAACCACCTTTCTATATTACCACATTTAACCACAAACAGCAAAGATTATTATTTTATGTACTCTTATTTATAAATAAAAATTGTATTTTGAGGTTCATAAAAAGATAATTCATGTTTTTGAGCTAATTCGCTCACTAAATCGCTTACATAATCAGCCTTATCAAGGACACATGACATTATAATGTGTCCTTCTGATTTATCAAAAGTTACATCCCATGGACATAAATCTAAATCCCCAATCTCCTCTTCACTTATATCATCAATTTCAGGATGCTTAGCTGTTAATTCTTCATAGAAATCTTGTATTTTTTGTGTGGGCCCAATTAATGAAGTATCTCCTTCACATAGTCTTTTATATAGACTCTCTGCATCCTCTTTACTTTTAACACTATTACAGTGCCATACCGCATAATACCAACTCACATTCTTCCCCCTTGTAATAATCTCTAATGTCATTTTCGCTAATTTATTTTCATAATAATCTTCCACATAATTATTATAATGTATATCTTTAATTTTCAAAATAATAATTTACTAATTATAAGAAATTATTTTAAAAGTTATTAAATAGAGCAAACCTGCATAAATTTTTATAATCAATCTCTGTTAAGCAATTTTAAATTCATAGTTTCAATATTATTAAAAACTGCAATAACTAAATTTCCTATTAAAATCCCAATAACCATCCCTACAAAAACATCTGATGGATAATGGACATACAAATATAGTCTTGAAACTCCAATTAATGTGCTTAGAGTTAATGCAAATATTCCAGCTCTTTTATTCATGTAATTAATTATAATTGCTGGTGCAAATGAACACATAGTATGACCTGAAGGAAAAGAAAAATCTGTTGGCAGCTTTATAAGAAGCATATTTAATATTGGTTCAGCATTAAAAGGACGAGTTCTAGCCACTAAAGGTTTTAACCCTAAATTTCCTACAACAAAACACAATATCAAAGAGCATATAATCATAACACCATACTTTCTATATCTTTTTCCTATTATAAATATTAAAGCAATCAACGTCCATATAGTCAATTTACTTCCAAGAGTAGTTATTAGCGGCATTACTTTATCTAAAATAGGATTCCTCATGTGCATTTGTATAAATTCCAAAATGTTATTATCTATATTCTGAATCACTTCCATAAATTCAAATTCCTTTTCTCTTATATTTTTATAGTTATATTTTACAATAATAAATTTACATTTAAAACTTTAGTAAGCCAAAAGCTCAATTAATTCTATAATGAAAAGACGTAATTACAATGTATCATTTATATTAATAACCATTGCAAAATTATCTAATACTACAGAGTATCATTAATTAAGTAGTATTTATAGAATTTCTTATATATAAGAATACTCATTACTTCTATTGATAAGAATTATCTTTATCTGTTATATAGTAAATTTTACAAAAATGATATATAATTATTTTATATGTAATTATACACCAATAATATAATTATAAGAAAGAAGGTAACATTTAATGTATGAATTTAAAGAAGAATTTAAGACTGGAATTGATTTTATTGACGAACAACACAGAGTTCTCTTCGAAATAGCGGATAAAGCTTATAATCTATTAAAAAATGATCTTACAACTGATAAATATGATAATATATTAGAATTAGTAGATGAGCTACGTGATTATACATCATTCCATTTTAAAGCAGAAGAAGAATATATGAAAAAAATTAACTACAAAAGAATGTTCACTCAAAAGATAGAACACGAAGCTTTTATAAAAAGAATTAATGAAGTAGATTTTAGGAGCATTGATGAAAATCAAGATGAGTCAATTTCTACCTTATTGCAGCTTCTAAATGATTGGTTAATTGAACATATCTTTGAAAACGATAAGTTGATAGGGCAATAAAACTTACAATTTAACATTTTTCAAGACAAGCCTTTATTACTTTTTAGATATTAACTTTATTACGAGAAAAATACTATTTCAAAATGTTCCTTTACTAATACATTTTGAAATAGTATTTTTTTATTCTTAAACTTTTCCAATGCCTATAGCTTAACAATTTTATTTTCCATTCATAAATTTATTTATTTTATCTCTTTATCCTTCTTCCCATGTCCCATCTGGTCCTAAATAGTAAGCTCCAATATAAATATCCTTAACCATTACCCCTGAGGAATTTAAATAATATAAATTTCCATTATATCTAAGCCAGCCTGTCATCATCTCTCCAGAATTGTTTAAATAATACCAATTCCCTCGATTCTGAATCCATCCAGTCAGCATTTTTCCTGTAACTGTGTCTAGATAATACCATTTGCCTTCACTTTTAAGCCAACCAGTTCTCGCCATACCATTTTCGTCTAAATAATACCAATTATCTTTGTATTTATACCAGCCAGTATTCTCTTCAGAACCACTATAATATCGCCAGCTATTGTTAACATATACCCATCCATTTGATTCTGCATTTGCCTTTGCATCATTAATTAATTGCAGTGCAAATATCATACCTAATAAAGTTCCTGACATTAATATATATTTTAAAATACTAATTTTTTTCATTTTCTTATCCTCTCTAAATCAAAAAAATCTATGCTTACTATTATTTTTATTAACATAATTTATAAAATAGACTTATGATTTTAAAATAAAAAAATGTGTAATTATACTGCTGTATATATGCTTCAGTTAAGTATATATATCATATTCTTAATTATCTAGCTCATTACCATATTAAATATAAATCTCTTATTGCAATATAACTTTCTTCTATCAGCCCCATAAAACTGTTTATATATTTACATAACTGGTATATTATAATATTATGTAAAAACAATGTGAAGGAGGCTTTATCATGTCAAATTTATTTAAACATTCCATCGAAATTAGCCCTAGGCAAACTATGATTGATATAACTTCTTATATAAGAGAAGATATTAAAGACAGTAATATTAAAAATGGAATCATAGTAGTTTATTGTCCTCACACTACAGCTGGAATAACCATAAATGAAAATGCAGATCCAGATGTAGTTAGCGACTTAATATATGGTTTTGAGAAAATTTATCCAACCACTGATTCTAATTATAAGCATTTTGAAGGAAATTCACATTCTCATCTAAAATCTTCAACAGTAGGTGCTTCACAAACTCTTATTTTAAATAATGGAAATCTAATTTTAGGAAGATGGCAAAACGTATATTTTTGCGAGTTTGATGGTCCAAGGGATAGAATGTTTTATGTAAAAATACTCGAAGGCTAATTCTAATTGAATTTTATATTTATATAAAAAAGCTAAAGAGGAATGTACGTTTTAATACATTCCTCTTTAGCAATAAATCTAAAAAAATATCGTTCTTTATCTAGCATCATGTCCTGTATTTTCTATACAGCTTTTAATTTCTTCTTCTGTGGCCGGAGCATTATATATTACTTCAACGCTTCCTCGTGCAAGATCTACACAAACTTTATCTACACCTTCTATTTTTTCCAGTGCATTTTTAACTTGTGTTTTCATATTTTCGTTTGCTAGTCCATCAACATTATAGTGTGTTCTTTCCATATAACCACTCTCCTTTTTCTACAAAGTAACAAGTATAGTATGTTCAAAACCACACTATTATATTAATATTTTATAAGGAAACTCGACTCACAGATTAAGCGACCGTCATTAAATCATAGATGCTCACAGAGAAAGTTCTGCACCTATAAATTAAACAGCTATTCTGCAATTAAGACCCCTTCACTTATAACCAAATGCAAGATTTGGAGCATCACTTTCGAGATGTCTGCATAACTGATTCACATCGAATAATAGATTTGAGTTCACTACTTATAAAATCAAATCATCCAATGTTCTTTTTGGAACATGATGTACTTGTTTGTCATCTCTCCAATACTTTACATCTCCAAATTCATTTATATTTTCTATAACTACTTCTTCTTTAGGATAACCAAGAGCTACTACCAAATCAATTTCAAATTTTTCATCTAAATTTAGTTCTTCTCTTAGATTCTTTCTATCTATATTTCCTATAATGCATCCGCCCAAATTATTTTCAACAGCTCCAAGTAACATACTTTGTACTGCTATGCCATCATCTGGTGATGCACCTTGGCCAAGACTTGTATCTTTTAGTACTACTATATAAGCACTTGGTTTTTCGCCTTCCTTAGGACCATCCCAATCCTTATAATAACCTGCCCAAAATATGCATTTACTTATTTTTTCATTTTGTTCTTTTTCATTTGATAAAATGTACCTTAATACTTGTTTATTAGCTCCTGATGGTGATAGCCTCGCTAAATCCACCAAGTCTCTTAAAGTATTCATATCAATGCTCTTATCCTGATAAAACCTCCTATATGATCTATTTTTCAATACAAGCTCTTTTATCATTTTAACAAACCACCTATCTTAGTTTTTCTACCTTTCTTTGTATATCCTGCATCCTCATATCTGTAGATGCTATAAGCTCCGCACATTCCTTTAAGTCTTGCGTAATATGCATTGGTCCATCTCCAGATGTCTTATAATATAATTTATGCTCAAGACTAGCCCAAAAGTCCATAGCTATCGTTCTAATTTGAACTTCAACTCTGACTGGCTCCACATGATCCGAAAAAAATATTGGAACCTCTATAACTAAATGAAGACTTCTATACCCATTTGGCTTAGGACTGTTTATATAATCTTTTTCTTCAATTAGTGTTATATCATCCTGTCTTATAAGCATATTGGCGATATCATATATATCACCTACAAAAGAACAGATAACTCTAATTCCCGCAATATCATTTAAATTCTTTTTAGCAGATTCAATACTCATTTCGAACCCTTTACGTTTAAGTTTATCCATAATACTGCTTGGAGTCTTCACTCTAGATTTCATGTATTCAATCGGATTCCTCTTTCTCTTTATCTTAAGTTCATCATCTAAAATATCTAATTTAGTCTTAACTTCCTTTATTGCTGATCTATAAACAAGTAACGTTTCATTCATCTCTTCTATTCTTTCTTCAACTAATTCTGGTGATATAATGTTTTCTCTACTGTCCCAAAATATTTGATCATTTTCTTTTGATTGACCCATAAGCCTATTGTCCCCCTTAGTCTAAAAAAAGACTCTTCTTAACAAAATATATGTAATATATATTGCAATTCACAATGCACATTTCACAATTCACAATTACAACTAAAATTTTTGTAATATTTTTTAGAATTATGATTAAGGACTATTTTTACAATATATATATTCTATTTTTTTCTTGCTTTATTTCCTCATACTAACATAATTTTAATTGAATATTAGAAAAACTTCAAGCTACTATTATTTTATTAAATAAACTGTAGTCTTTTTTCTTCCAAATTCCTTGACTTGCTCATGGGTTGGAAGCCACACATCTATTATATAGGTGCCATCGCTTTTAACTTTAACTGCGCCACCTCTATCTTCTGCATCAAAAATACCGTCATCTTTGTAATCTTTTAAATCCGGAATATATATTTTACTTCCTAACGGAATATTTTTAGGTACAGCTATAGTTCCAACTCTAGTATGAGTCTGCATTGCAGTTTCTGAGCCCCAAGCTTCTGAGCATATAGCGCAATTACAGTAGGCTGTTAATTCTGCTTTTATTGGCACTTTAGGTGCGGCAGTTAATACTTTTTCTATGTTCTCATTGTTATTAGTAGTATTCACATTTACATCAGAGGGCTTCTTATCTTTTCTAGCTATTAAGCTGCTGTAATTTATTTCACCAAATGTTACTTTATAATAAGCTGCAAGCCCACCTAATACAATTGCTAAACATATGTATGTTACGCATACACATTTCTCTAATTTCGACAATAAATTTATTCTCCTTTATATAGATAATATATTTTTTTATTTTATTTTTAATTTATTTACAATATATACTATTATATAACACTTTTTCTTCAATTTAAAGTTAATTGGTTAATTATGTATTTATATCCAAAACAATCAACATAAAGTATAACTTTAACCTCTTAATTTACTAAAAATCACATAACACCAAAATCCCAGCCGACTGTGTAGCTTGAGATTTCACTATAATATAAAATTCTAGTGAAGAAAAAAGTGGCTGCGCCACGCTCATTCTTAATAATATTTTTATAAGCCAACATCCTCTTAACCATTGATATAACTTGCTTTCAAAATTCAAATTTTTTATACTTTCCTAGACAATAAAAAAACTTGGATTCATAATCTTAGAATTCCAAGTTTTTTTAATAATGCTTTATTTAAATTTTTATATATTCAATTTAAAGATCTGACTTATTAGATAAATATACCTACAATTTTGCTAAAGCTTTAGAATCATCATCGCTAGAAATAATAAATATATTCATAGCTTTTAGGATCAAAATATTTATAATCTCGGTAAGCTATAATATGAATCCAAGTCATATATTCTTTATTTATATACTAAATATACAACTTTTCTATTATTACTTTCATTGCTTAAGATGTAATCTATTTTACTAATATATCTGCCATTAAAGGGTAATGATCAGAGGGATACTTCCCATTATCATTATATTTAATTATTTCAGCATTAACTACATCTATTTCCTCCGATACAAATATATAATCTATATGAAGCCCTTTTCCTGACCTTTTGAAATTTCCTATTGTAGATTCATTATATAAACCCATGTTTACGTCTTGTACTGGTAATAATTTTTTACTTGATATTTTCCCCTCTTTAAGACTTTTAATCAACTTACTATTAGGTCTATCATTAAAATCCCCCATTAATATAACTGGAAGTTTTTCATCTTCTATAAATTCTAAAATCTTTTTTAAACCATACATTCTTGCCTTTGGAAGCAGATTATCTAAATGAGTATTACAAACCCTAACTCTTCTTCCATTATCCATTTGTAAAATGGCTGTTGTGCAAATTCTTGGAAGATATGAGTACCATACGCGGCTTCCTATCTTATCTGGAGTTTCAGATAGCCAGAAAGTTTTATAATCTTCAATTAAATAATTTCTAGAGATTAATAAACTGTTCCTTTCGGAAGAAACTTTTTTCCCTCTTGGAGCTCCAATAATATTATATCCTTCAATATTTTCTTTAATATCATTAAGCATATTATCTTTAATTTCCTGAACCCCTATTATATCGCATTTATACTCATTTATTACGTTATAAATCAAGCTCCTTCTAGTATTCCATCTATCACTAAAATCTATAGGAACATCACGTCTTAAATTAAAGGTCATTACTCTCATTTAAATCCTCCTTCTAATTTGCTTTTTATCTTTCAAATTAGCCTATAAATATAATTATATTATACTCACTTAAGGAAGAAATCATATATTTTTATTACCAAATTTCTTCTGAAATTTCTCTTACTAACTTTATCTTATTCCATTGTTCTTCTTCTGTTAGAACATTTCCCTCCTCAGTAGAGGCAAAACCACATTGTGGACTTAAGCAAACTTGGTTAATATCTACGTATTTTGTTGCTTCTCTAATTCTTTCTCTAACTTCTTCTTTATTTTCTGATTTTCCTGTCTTAGAGCTTATTAACCCTAAAACTACTTGTTGATTTTTAATAAACCTTAATGGTGCAAAATCTCCTGCACGATCTGTATCATACTCTAGATAAAATCCATCTACATTTACAGTTCCAAAAAGAATTTCTGCTACTGGTTCATATCCACCAGATCCTGCCCATGTTGAATTATAATTTCCACGGCAAACATGCATTGTAATAACAAAATCTTCAGGATGATCTTCAATTGCTAAGTTGTTTACCTTTGCGTATAGTTTAGCAATATCATTTGTATCTACACCTTCCTGTTGTCTAGCTTCCCAATATTTTTTATCACAAAGCATACCCCAAGTACAATCGTCAAGTTGAAGATTTCTGCAACCTTCGTTATAAAATGCTTTAATAGCCTTTTTGTAAGCATTTGCAATATCTAAAATTAACTCATCTATGTTTTTATAAATAGATTCTGTAATCTCCTTATTTTCACCACGTTGAAGTTCTGCAAGAAATTGTGCTGGTGCTGGAATCGTCTGTCTAGCTACTACATCATCTCCAGATATACTCTTTAAAAATTTATAATGTTCAACCATCGGATGATTACTAAAATCTATTTTTCCTGTTAATGTGGCTGTTTCTGCTCTAGTTTCTAGCCCATTAAATTTATAGCCTGTTTCTAGTACACGTTTTTCTACCCCATCTAATCCCCACATAAAATCAAGATGCCACCATGAGCGCCTAAATTCCCCATCTGTTACTGCTTTAAGTCCAAGTTCCTTTTGTTTTTTCACTAATTTTATTATTTCTTCATCTTCTATTCTTTTTAATTCATTACTTGAAATTTCTTGATTTTGAAATTTAGCACGCGCCTCTTTAATAACATCAGGTCGTAAAAAACTTCCTACAATATCAGCCCTAAATGGCGCAACACTTCTTTGCTTTGCATTTTTAAATTCTATACTCATTTTTTTAATCCCCCTTAATTGCCTTGCTTTATTATTGAAATCAGTATAGCATGTTTAACCTCATGTAAGGTAACTTCAAAAAACTATTACCAGCTATAATTTTTTCCTATAGCAAACAAATTCACTTCCAAATTTCATTAGCTGTTTCGATAACAAGTTTAATTTTCTCCCATTGTTCTTCTTCAGTAATTATATTTCCTTCTTCTGTTGATGCAAAGCCACACTGTGGGCTTAGGCAAAGTTTATTAATATCTACATATTGAGAAGCTTCTGCAATACGATTTTTTAATTGCTCTTTACTTTCAAGGCCCCCATGCTTTGTTGTTACAAGTCCCAATACAACAAACTGATCATTTATAAATCTTAGTGGCTTAAAATCTCCGCATCTTTCACTATCATATTCAAGAAAGAATCCATCCACCTTAGCATTAGAAAATAATTCTTCTGCAATAGGTTCATATCCACCTGATGCAAATCCTATTGAATGTAAATTTCCACGACAAACATGCAAAGTTATAATCATATCTTCTGGTTTTTCTTTCACGCTCTCATTTATCAATCTTACATAATTCTTTGAAAGAGCTTCTGCGTCAATTCCCTGACTCCTAAAGTAACTTCTGTGTCTTTCACTACATAAGGTTCCCCATGCAGTATCATCGAACTGCAAATAACGACAGCCTGCATCGTAAAACTCCTTTATTGCAGATTTGTAAACACTAATAATGTCTTCCATCAGCTCTTCATCACTGCCATATACATTATTTTTATTGTGACTTTGAACAAAATGAAAGAGAGATGGTGATGGAATAGTAAATTTAGCAATATTGTCATCTTTAGCAATACTATTTAAGTACTTAAAATGCTCTAACATTGGATGCTTATTAAAGCTTATCTTATCAACAATTTGAAAACTTTCAGCTTTTGTTCTTGATCCTTGAACACTACCTCCTTGATTTAATGTTATTTTCTTTGTACCTTCTATTCCAACAAAAAAATCAAGATGCCACCAAGATCTCCTAAACTCTCCATCAGTAACAGCTATTAATCCTATTTCTTTTTCCTTTTCTATAAGCTTCCTTATTTCTATATCTTCAATATTTCTCAGCTCTTCAGCATTTATTTCTCCACTATTATATTGTTTCCGTGCAATCTTAATTTCATCAGTTCTAAGAAAACTTCCAACTATATCATATCGAAAAGGTGGACTATTTCTCTTTGTACCTATAATCTCATTACTCATATTTTCCTCCATTTAAACTCCTATAACAGATAATAATTTAAGTCGAAATAATTTGTTGAAATAATTTCGTTTAAAATCTCAATGTAGCGCGTTGTTATTTTATTAAGCTTAATATCCTTATGGGCTATCCATCCAACTGTGAAAATTTCATCACATTCTATTGGTATTGCTTTGAGTTTGCTTTCATCAAAATCAGAGTCTATAAATCCTGTTCCAATTGTATAACTATCTGTACTGGTTAATAAATTCGAAAGTGTTGCTCTATCAATAACTTTAATACTTTTAGGCACATTAGCCATATTCATCATTTCTTCTGAAAAATTAAATGAATTGTTAATTCCCTGTTCAAATGTTATATAAGTAAATTCTAACATCTCATTAGTAGTAACACTTTCTTTAGTAGAAAGAGGATGATTATTACTTATGATTATATGTGGGTTTGCATTAAAAAGTGGAGTGAATTTCAAATTACTATCACTAAAAATTCTATTCATAACTTTTGAGTTTACTTCATTAATATATAAAATTCCAACATCACTACGAAGAGTCTTTACATCATCTATTATTTCATACGTCTTTGTTTCTCTTAAATTAAACTCATACTGATTTGTTTCAATTTCCTTTAAGAGTCTTGTAAATGCATTTACAACAAAAGCATAATGCTGAGTTGACACAGAGAAATGCATAATCTTTTCTTTTCTTCCATGATAGCGATCCTCAATAAATTCAGCTTGTTCACTTATTTGGCGGGCATACCCTAAGAATTCAATTCCATCTGAAGAAATGCTAATTCCTCTATTGGTCCTCTCAAATATTACAATTCCTAGTTCACTCTCAAGTTCTCTTATTGAATTAGATAGACTTGGCTGGGATATAAATAATTTTTTAGCTGCCTCGTTTATTGACCCGTACCTTGCAATTTCAAGAGCATATTTTAATTGTTGCAAAGTCAATGTTTTTCCCCCTTTCAGCTAAAATCCTTTATTTGATATTATAATCTAGATTTTATCATTTATAAATAAAATAATGTTTTGGCACTCTTTCAGTAATTCTTTGGAATTGCTCATCCATATATGAATTCATACTCTGGCAAGCATCTTCCCAGCTGATTGATTCATCTCCTTGTTTTCCTATTATAACTACTTCATCAAATTCTTTTACTTCTTCCTTTATATCTGTAACATCAATAAGCATACCATCCATAAAGTAATTTACTACTGGAACCCTCTTTCCTGAAATTAAAACTTCTTTCCACCCTCTAGATATGCCATCTCCATAACCTATTCCAACAACAGCAACAACACTATCTCTTTTAGCTATAAAGCTATCACCATATCCAGCAGATGCATTTGCTTTAACCTTATCTAATTTTATGATTTTACTTTTTACGGACATAATAGGTCTTACTCCTTCTGGCAGCATTTTTTCATCTGGCTTATGTTCAAGCCCATATAATATCAATCCACATCTTACCATATCATAATGTGATTCTGGATACATAAGTATTCCTGCTGATCCAGCTGCATGTGCTATTGGAGGTCTTAAATTCACTTCTTCAAGTTTCTTCAAAACCTTATTAAATTTCATCATTTGATCATACGTAAACTGCTCATTATATTCTGGATCTTTGAAATGAGTATATATACCTTTTATATTTATATGAAGATATTTTTCATTAATCATATGAATAAACCTTACAACTTCATCTGTTTCAATTCCATATCGATTCAAGCCTGTATTAACTTTTATATGCACGTCAACCATCTTATCTTTAGATACGGCTTCTTTGTCTAACGCAGAAACTATCTTCTCATTATCCACCATTACGCTAATATTATGCTCTACAACCCATTGGCATTGAGATGGCATTAAAGGTGCCAAGATTACCACTGGAATTTTAATTTTTTCTTTCCTTAAAGCCTCAGCTTCAGTCAGCCTCACAACTCCAATTGCATCACATTTACATTTTTCCAGTTCCTGAGCTATAGGAACCAATCCATGCCCATATGCATCCCCTTTTACAACTGCCATAAATCTCACTCCTGGATTTAAGCTACTTCTTAAAATATCTACGTTCTTTCTTAGCTGAGTTAAATTAATATCTATCCTGTTAAATTCTTGCAAACATGTTTCAGATGATTTTCCCTCTGCAATAACCACAAACTCATTTTCTATAGTTTTCATATAAAATCCTCTCGATTATTTAAATTTTAAATAATATCTTAGTTAAATCTATGGACGAGATACCCCTTGAAAACATGGATTATATAACAGGCTATTTATCTTAATCTGAAATGAACCAAAAGATAAAATACAAATCTATTTGCCAGCTAAATTTTTTACGTATTTTCTTAAAAAAGCAAATGCGCAAAAAAATCCATACATATGAAAAGAGTGCGAAGCACAATGCGGAACTTATATAAAAAAAAGTGCTAAGCACAATACGGCACTTAACCATAGTTTACTGCGATTTTTTATTATAAATAATATTATAATCTAACACTTAAATATTATTCTTATATCATTTAAACTATTGATTTAATAGAATATTGAAAAATCTACTTTACAGAGCATGTGTTTCTGCCACTTACAAGATTTATTCACTGGTTTGACTTGATTATATTTTTCTGTACAAAAAAAGACCGCTTAGTTTTAAGCAGCCTTTCTATTAAGTATATTATTTATTTAATTCTTCTAATAATTCTTCTAAATTTATTCCATGAACTTTAACTGCATCTTCAATTGTTTCAGCTTGTGCAGATGGGCATCCAACACATCCCATTCCGAAGCTCATTAAAATTTGTGGTGCATTTTCCTTTATACGAATTATTTCTCCTATTGTTAAATCCTTAGTTATCATGTTGACATTCTCCTCTCATATATCTTAATAAATTATCTTTTAAGTTTTTATTGTTTATCTTTAATCTTATTATAATGTTTATTCCATATTACTTCCGTAACTGATGTTACAATAAAATTAATTTTTATATTCCTTTACAGAGTATTGAGGATATCAACATAATTATCCTTATATAACTGATTTATAATTTTTTAAAGAAGAATATTCAATAGTTCTTCTGTATCCTTAACTATATATTCTGCTCTGGCTTGGGTTAGTTCAATAACATCTCCAAAACCATAAAGAACTCCCACTGATTTTATGTTATTTTCTTTTGCGCCGATAATATCATGTTCTCTGTCTCCTACCATGATAACCTTTGATAAGTCTGTAATATTAGCCTCTTGTAAAGCATATTTTATTACATCCCCTTTATTTACTCTTGTTTCTTCAAAATCTGCTCCAGCTGCAAAATCAAAATATTTATCAATTTTAAAGTATTGTAAAATTTGCCTTGCATACACTTCTGGTTTTGATGTAGCAAGTACAATTTTTTTATTATTTTTCTTAAGCACCTCTAGAAGTTCTGGTATTCCATCATATAACTTATTTTCATAGATACCTTTTTCAGCAAAATATTCTCTGTATTTTACCAACCCAAGCTGTGCTTTTTCCTCATCGAAGTTATAATATTCTTTAAACGAATCCTTTAAAGGTGGTCCAATAAATTTGTTCAACTCTTTAAGATCATCAACTAAAATCCCAAAAGACTTTAAAGCATATTGAACTGATTTAGTTATTCCTTCTCCAGAATCAGTAAGTGTTCCATCTAAATCAAATAATATATATTCAAAATTGTTATTCAAGTAAAAATTCCTCCTTGTTTATCGCTCTTAAATCACTCCAATAAATTATAACATATTTAGAAAATTATACGACACCTGAATAATTTAATTAATAAAAATTATATATTAATATTTTTGTTTTAATTGGTAATACTATTTTTAAGGTTGTTTAATACCTAAAAAATACAATAATAGTTTATGGAGGAATTTTAAATGAAAAGATTTGTTTGTACTATTTGTGGTTATATCCATGAAGGTGACACACCACCAGACTTTTGTCCTATCTGTAAAGCAGGTGCTGACAAATTCAAGGAAATGAATGACTCATTAAATTTTGCTGATGAACATAGAATCGGTGTTGCTGGCGGTCTTAATGATGAATTATTAGAAGGCTTAAGAGCTAATTTCATAGGTGAATGTACTGAAGTCGGAATGTACTTAGCAATGTCCCGTCAAGCTGACCGTGAAGGTTATCCTGAAGTAGGTGAAGCATATAAAAGAATTGCTTATGAAGAAGCAGAACATGCTGCTAAATTCGCAGAACTTTTAGGGGAAGTTGTTGTTCCTGATACTAAATCTAATTTAAGTGCTAGAGTTGAAGCTGAATATGGTGCTTGCGAAGGTAAAAAGAAACTTGCAACCTTAGCTAAGGAGCATAATTTAGATGCTATACATGATACTGTTCATGAAATGTGCAAAGATGAAGCAAGACATGGTAAAGCATTTAAAGGCTTACTTGATAGATACTTTAGCAAATAATATTATAACTAGATTAAGATTTAACTTAAAGGAGTGTGTTTTTTGTGGAAAAAATTAATTGTGAAGTAACTAATTGTTCACATAACAATAGTGGAGTTTGCTATTCAAATAGAGTTGATATTGGTGGAATGTCTGCAAGTAGTGAAAGAGGAACTTGCTGTGGTTCATTTTTACAAGAATCTCATTATAGCGACTTAACTAATAATACTAATTCTCAAGGAAAATGCGATGCTCTAACTTGCAACGTTGAAACATGTAATCATAACTATAACAAACTTTGTAGTTTAGATTCTATACAAGTAGCAGGTAATGGAGCCCAATTATATACAGAAACTAAATGTGCAAGTTACGATTCTAGAGAATAATTAGAATATATGATTAAGTGTTCTGTATTCTAATATTCCTCACAATAAATATTCTGAAGAATATTTAAATATCTATTCTTCAGAATATGACCCTAAAATTATCTAATTAATATTTTATCTGTCAATTAAGATTGTTTATAATCCACGAAACTTTGACCGCACCACCTTCATCTAAATGATCCATGTCTACAAAATCTTTATCATCAAATACGCAAAACTCGTCAAGATCGATAAATCTTATTTCTCCATTAATTAAACTTAAGGCTGATGCATAAGATTCCTTGTACTCTTTCAAAAGATATTTTTTATAAAATTTAGTTCCAGGAAATACAAGCAAATAGACTTTAACATTTCTCTCATTGCAAAAAGATACAAATGAATTCATAATATCGATATTTTCTTTATATGAATCTATATACTTAATAGCCTTATTGTGTGAATCAGCTCTTTCATATGCTGATTTTTCCTTTAAACTATCATCAAGTTCAAACCATCTAGCATCCTTTTTTTCTCCAAAGACTATTCTCGATTTAAATCTATCTCTTGTCCCAGCAAAATACCTTCCACCGGATTCTTCAAAAAAATTATTTGAAAAGAAATCCAATATTTGTTCGATGTCAAAAATTTCATATTTAAATAAAATCCATGAATTATTACAAGGTAACTCCTTACAATTATGCTTATCCTTAAAAATTGGGTAGTATACATCTGTTAAACGCATCAATTCGCCACCTTGGCTAAGTGATAAATCATTATAAAATGAATAATAGCCAGTTCCAATAAATATCTTTTTAATATTATTGTTTTGACTAATTGCATATTTTCCAATTACAGATGCGTAATAAATGTCTTGTGATGCTAATGACAAGTTAACACACGGAAAATTTAATACACTCTCTTCAATTCCAAATAAGGCATATGATGAACCTACTGCAATCGATTCATTATCAGGTTTTAGCGCTCTTTTTAATGAATACTTTAAGTGATAAAAATCATAATTCTTCATATATCTATCTAAGGAATAATCATAAAAATAGTTATATAATTCTTCCCAAACAAAAGCATTTGTTAATTTGTTCATCACTTCATTAAAGTCACTATCTTTATTAGATATTACTAATAAATAATCGTCTTTTAACTCCGAAATTGAATTAATCCCAATTATATTAACATTATTCTTTACAAATTTTCTTAGTAAATCTATTTGACTAAAACTTTTTATTATATAGCAAAGATTCACAATTATCATTCCCTTAATTGTTTTATTAATAAATTTACTACATAATATGAATATGTCACTCATTTATTGCAACATATTTTATAAACAGTTCTTAAATAATTTTCTCTTCACAATTATTACAAATACAGATTAACTAAGAAATCATTTCCTGCCTTTGTCTTCAAATACTTTTCTTTAATAATTTCAATTTGAGGAGTTTTTATTTCATCTTCATAAATATTAACTAAAAAATCAGCTTCTATTAATATTTGATAGTCAATACCGTCAATTTTGCTATATGTATGATGATGCCCAATCAAATAGCATACTCTTTCAATAAATTCTTCACTAAAATTAAATTTTGAAAGCATTTCCTTTGCAACTGGAGGCCCTTCAAGTTCTTGATAATTTCCAGCAGAAGAATTATATTTTTCTTCACTAACTTTTATTCCTATATCATGCATTACTGCAGCTACTTCTAAAATTTCCTGAGTCTTCTTATCTACATTTTCAAGTTCCCCTATAGATTTAGCAAAAGAAAATACCTTTAAAAAGTGATTAATCCTTCTTGGATCTTTTGCATAGTATTTTATCATTTCATTTATTATAGTACTAATTTTTTCATTCATAATTACATTTTAGTCTACAGCATACTTTAATAGTATACCCAGAGCTAATCCACCTTCCTTCTTAATAATATATCTTATTTAATTATTATACTAATTCATAAGATATATTAATATAGCTTTTATATTAATTCCTATACTTATAAAACTTATCTTCTAAAACCACCAACCTCTTCGTTAAATATTAATATAACTAACTTTAACTTCATATTTTCTCTACCTAATATTAGCTGCACACATAAAAGATTATAAACTCACGTATTAACACTGGAATCTCCTATAAATTTCTGTACAAAAAAGTAACAACCACCCATTTGCTGAGCAGTTGCTACTGTAATTTCTATATATTATATAATTTTAAAGTTCCTGATTTTCTATTGATAACACACTCATAAACTATACTTAGACTATGAAATATATTTTAACTAGAAATGAGTAATATACTTTTGTGGAATGTTTCATTGGTAATTTTGATAGATGTGATTCTTTGGCTATAAGTTGTTCCAAATGTGCTAGTTCAAAGCTTGTTCTTTGAGGCTAGCACTTTGGGTGCAACTTCATAGCCTTAGAATCACCTATCAGAATTACCTAGAAACTGGAACAAAAGTATGTTATTCATTTCGGTGAGTTATAAGCATATATTATAGTTGGGTTATCTATATATGATATACAATTGATTCAAATGGTCTTAAATTTAATGCTTTATTTAATACACTACTATCTTTATAATTTGATATTAATATTTTACTCTTAGCGCTTTTATTTGCATATTCATCTGGAATCTCTACTTTTGTACTTTCTCCATAAAAATTATTTATGACAAGTACTGTAGCGTCACCTAAAGTTCTTACATATGAAAGTACCTTATTATCTTCTTCAAGAATGAACTTTATACTTCCATTTGAAATCACTTCATAATCTTTTCTCAACCTTATTAGCTTTTGATAATGATAGAAAATCGAATCTTCATCCTTTAATGCTTGTTCAACATTTATTCTTTTATATTCACTGCTAACAGGTATCCATGGTTCACCTTTAGTAAATCCAGCATTTTCACTATCATCCCATTGTACTGGAGTTCTAGAATTATCACGAGATTTTGCTTTTAAAATCTGTAATATCTCTTCTTCAGATTTTCCTTGATCTTTTAAAATATTATAATAATTTATAGATTCTACATCTCTATACTTCTCTATGTTATCGAAATAAGGGTTTGTCATTCCAATCTCTTCACCTTGATACACATATGGAGTCCCCCTCATCATGTGTATTGTAGTTGCCAGCATTTTAGCACTTTCTTTTAAATATTCTTTATCATTTCCAAACCGAGAAACTATTCTAGGCTGATCATGATTACACCAAAACAGAGCATTCCACCCATTTTGAATTTCTTCTTGCCAAGTTTTAAATAACGCCTTCAACTTCATAAAGTCAAAATCCATAACAGTCCATTTATCGCCTTTATAGTAATCAACTTTTAAATGGTGAAAATTAAATACCATTGATAATTCTTTTTCTTCTGGATTAGAATATCTTATACAATTCTCAAGAGAAGTTGATGACATTTCTCCCACAGTTATAATATCTTCATATTTTCCATAGGTATTTTCATTAAGCTCGTGGAGATAGTCGTGAATTTTAGGACCATCTGTATAGAACCTTCTTCCATCACCTTCTGTATCACTTTCAAACTTTTCTGGTTTTGAAATTAAATTTATAACGTCAAATCTTAGTCCTTTGACACCTTTTTTAAGCCAAAAGTTAACAACATCATAAATCTCATTTCTAACTTCTTCATTATCCCAATTCAAATCTGCCTGAGTTCTATCAAAAAGATGTAGGTAATATTCATCAAACTTTTCTACATATTCCCATGCATTCCCACCAAATTTAGATTCCCAATTTGTAGGTGGTTTATCTTTTTCTGATTCTTTAAATATATAGAAATCTTTATATTTTCTATCTCCGCTTATAGCTTTTTTGAACCATTCATGTTCTGTTGATGTATGATTAAGCACCATATCAAGCATTACATATATATCTCTTTTTTCTGCTTCTTGTACTAATTTTTCAAAATCTTCTAATGTACCAAAGCTTGGATCAATATTATAGTAATCAGAGATATCATATCCGTTATCTACTTGAGGAGAAGGATAAAAAGGAGTAAGCCATATATAATCTATACCTAAATTTTTCAAATAATCTAATTTTTCTATTACTCCGTTTAAATCTCCAATTCCATCGCCGTTTGTATCATAAAATGATTTAGGATATATTTGATAAATAGTACTTTTCTTAAAATCCTTCATAATTTCTTCCTTCCTATCCTAGCTTATTGCTTTCTTTTTCCCTACAATTACTGTAAGAACAAATGGTACTACTACTGCTACAAGCATTGCTAATGCAAATATCATCATGAACGCTGGTTTTATTGATAATATACCTGGAAGTCCTCCAACACCGATTGAGTTTGCCATTACGCCACTTCCAACTGAAATTATTGCTGCTATTGCTGATCCTGCCATTCCACAGAAGAATGGGAATCCATGCTTTAAGTTAACACCAAACATTGCTGGTTCAGTAACTCCAAGGTAAGCTGAAATACAAGCTGGTACATTAACTTCTTGAGCTTCTTGATTCTTTCTTTGTAAATATATCATAGCTAAAACTGCTGAACCTTGTGCGATATTAGATAAAGCTATCATTGGCCAAAGTGATGTTCCTCCAAATTGTGCCATTAATTGAAGATCTATTGCATTTGTCATGTGGTGAAGTCCTGTAATAACAAGTGGTGCATAAAGGAATCCAAAGATCGCTGCAAAAATCATACCAAATGAAGATGTTAATCCACCATATACTACTTTTGAAATAGCTGCACCAATTGCCCAGCCTATAGGCCCTATAACAATATGAGCTATCAAAACAGCTGGTACTAAAGCAAAGAATGGTACAACTATCATTGATATTGATGCTGGACTTATCTTTCTTGCACCTCTTTCAAGAAATACTAATGCAAAACCTGCAAGTATAGCTGGTATAACTTGTGCTTGATATCCAATCATGTTTACATGTGCAAATCCAAAATCCCAGAATGGAATTTTATCAGCTGGTGTACCTGCCACTGCATATGCATTTAAAAGTTGTGGTGAAACTAATGTAATACCTAAAACTATACCAAGAATTTGGGTTGTCCCCATTTTCTTTGTAATTGACCATGTAATACCTACTGGTAGGAAGTGGAATATAGCTTCTCCAATTAACCATAAGAAACTGTTTGTCCCAGCCCAGAACTGAGATACTTCAACTAAAGATTTTGTTCCGCCTTCTAATAATTTCATATCTCCGATAACATTTCTAAATCCTAAAATCAAACCTCCAACGATGATTGCTGGAATAAGTGGTGAAAATATTTCTGCTATATTTGCCATAAGCTTTTGTATAAAAGTCATATTGTTTTTAGCAACATCTTTTACTGCATCTTTACTTACTCCATCTATTCCTGAAACTGCTATAAAGTCATTATAAAATGTTGATACTTCATTCCCAATTATAACTTGGAACTGCCCTGCTTGTGTAAATGTTCCTTTTACACTTTTTAATTTTTCAATCTCATTTACGCCAGCTTTACTTGGATCGTTTAATACAAATCTCATTCTAGTAACACAATGTGTAACTGCTGAGATGTTTTCTTTTCCACCAACTAGCTTTAATAGTTCTTTTGCATCATTTTGAAATTTCCCCATTATTAAAACCTCCAATTTGATTTTTATTACTTTAAAGAATAAGTTCATGAATATTAATACAATTTTGTTTTGTATTAGTCCAATTGAACAATTAATTAATAAATTTTATATTAAACCTAACATTTAAATGTTTACAATATCATCATAATCTATTTTAAACATATAGTCAATAACATTTTCAATATTTGTTTAAACAAATTTCTTGAAAATGTTTAGCACTCAGTATTTAAGCCATCTTATGACATAAAACAAATTCAAAATATGTTTAAACATATTTTGAATTTGTTCAAATAACCTATTCAAATTTTAGATTTTCTATCATTTTACTAAATCATCAAATCAAGTTTAAATTTACAAATCTACTAAAGTTTCAAATTCATATCTTTACTAGAAATCATAAATATATTTTCATAGCTTTTCGTAACCAAAATATTTATGATTTCGGTAAGTTACCATACAAATTCAGTTTTAAAATTGGTTATCTATATAGTATTATTTATGTACAATGCAAATTATTTAGGTATTGAAGTACCTGACATTATCTTATAGCAATAAATTACACTAAGTAATTTATCACTTTATTATTTTAATTATTTAGTTAACTTATTAAAAAAAATAAAGTATAATATATTCATTGAAAACTATAAAAGTTCAAATATTTTATATATGCTCCAATGATAAATTTGCATTTAAAATTCTAATTAGATAAACGCTCAATTAAGTATAAAATGTAGAAATCCAATTGCAGCATATATACCCCAAGATAACTTAAGGGAGTGTTAACTTTGCCTAATGTAAAATTCAAAGATATATATCACATATTAAAAAGTAATATAGATAATGGTAAGTATGATAATTCCATGATGCTTCCTACCGAAATGGAACTAGTTGATAAATTTGAATGTAGTAGGAATACTGTTAGAAGAGCAATTAATGAACTGAGCAAAGATGGATATGTTAAAAGCGTTAAAGGTAAGGGCGTAATCATATTAGAAAGCAGAGAATCAATAGAACTTCCTATTGGAAATCTACTCGGATTACAAGAATTACATACAAAAAAGAAATTCACTACTAGCGTTGTGCATTTTTCAAAAATAACTATAGATGAATCCTTATCAAGAATAACTGCTTTAAAATTAGATACTGAAGTATATCACCTTCATAGAATAAGATTTTATGATAATGAACCAATTATCCTTGATGTAAATTATTTTAGTGCTGATGTAGCAAAAGATTTGACTATAGAAATTGCTCAAAATTCCGTGTATGAATATATTGAAAAAGATTTAAACACAAAAATTCTTGCTTCAAAAAAGATTATTGTTGTTGAACATGCAACAGAATTAGATAAAAGATTTTTAGATTTAGGTACATATGATTGTGTTGCTGTCGTAAAAACATATGCTTATACTGATTCCGGCAAACTTTTTGAATATACAGAATCTCGTCATAGACCCGATAAATTTGTATTTGTTGAATCATCATCTTTAAGAAAAAATATTTAATCATAGTGAATGACATTTTTTATTCTTTTATAATAGTCTATTTTACTAGGGTTAAATAGACTATTATAAAAGTTATCCGCTGATTTAATTGCATTATAATTTTCTAAATACAAAAAAACTTACTAAATAAATTTTTAGTAAGTTTTTTTGCATAGAATATTTAGTTAATGAAAATGAATTTATATTATTCTATAAAATTGCAAAGGTATGTATATTGCTTATTTAATTCTTTTTGATACCATTCTGTTTTTATTAAGCTTATATATGCATCAACTATCTTTTTCACTTGGCTTTCTTTTGTAATCTGCATGAATAATGCAAGAATAAAAAAAACTATAATTCCTATTGTAATCGCATTTTTTACATTATTAGTAAAATTAAATATAATTAATAATACTGCACCAATAGCTCCTGTAGCTATTGAATAATATGTTACGTAATCTATTCTATCTTTAGTTTTTACTATTTTCGCCTTTAATGTATCAACGATATGTACATCCTTAAATAACAAATCCAACTTGTCTCTATATAAATCCATGAATTTAGACAACATATAGTTATATCTTTCAACATTACTACTTTCTAAGATTCTCATGCACATAATTAATGGATAAGGGTACTCAGCCACACTTTTATATACATATTCATTTCTTCTTTCAAGACTAGGAATCTTTACGCTTAATTCCCTATTTTCATCAAGAGTCAATTCATAATTATCATTTACTAAACTTGTATAGTTATCTTTAATAATTTCTAATGATTTAGCCATTAATTTATTATTCTCATTCATTTTATTTAGCATGTCCAAAATCGTCATATTCTCTTCTCCCCTACTTTTTAAAATAAATGCTTCATCAGCTATATTATAGCATACTTTTCCAATATATAAACCTTAAGGCTGAATTTTAGAATTTATTCCAATCTGTTTTTAAGTACTCCTATAGCTAAAGTCATACCTTCATGCTTTATTTTGCTTATAATAACCTCTGCACCTGCAAGGTCAACAGAAGGCTCACAAACTCCAGTTATACCAAGTGTCTTAAATACAAATTCACTTTTATCATATTTATCTTGAACGGTTTTTATTTCGTCTTTGCTAAAAGTTTTGAATGGACAATTAATTTTTTCCGCTAATTTTATAATACCTTCTTCATTAGCTTTAATATCTACAGAAACAATGACTGACACTGACCTTATATCTATATTATATTTTATTAAATTTGCATTTACAAAGTCATATAATTTTTCATAAGTTGTATCTTTCCTACAACCGATACCTAAAACTATATCTTTTTTAATAAGTCTAAGTATCTTAGAATAATCAATTTTTTCATCCTCTTCATCATTGCCGCTTTTTAAGCAATGAGTTATCCAAATACAGTCATCTCTTAAGAACTGTATTTTTTCGTATCCATTGCTTATTTCAATCGTATTGTAATCATCTTTAATTCCAATTACTTTTTTATCAATTAAAAGCACTGCAATATATTTGGCCTTTTTTAAATCTTCAATAATTAAATTATTTTCTTTAGCCAAAATGTCTGGGGCAATCAGCCCTAAATTATCACTTGCAGTGGTTATAATAGGCATAGAATTTAATATTTCTGATACTTTAATAGTAAGCTCATTACCTCCACCTAAATGTCCACTTAATATATTTATTGCATATTTACATGATAGATCAACTACTACAATTCCCGGATCCTTATCCTTGCCTTCAAGAAATGGAGCTATTGCTCTTACTGCAATTCCTGTTGAAGATACAAATATAATACCTTCTGAATTAGTCATAGCTTCTTTTGTAATAGTCTTTAAATTAAAATCTTCACCATATACGAAAGTGTTTATTTCTGATTTCCCATTATTAATCTGATCTTGTGATAGATTATTTTCTTTTATATATAATCTTCCATTGAAACTTTCTTTAAGCTTCAATGCTATCTCTTTTCCTTTAGGTGATGGACAAATTATGCTTATATTTTTACTAAGTGAATTCATTCCCTCATTTATGGACTTTTTAGATAGTTCTTCATTATTTTGATTCATTACTTGTATCCTCAGCGTCTCTGAACATATGCGAAAAACTCTTATCATATAACAAGCTTTTTTCAAAATCGCTATCAATAAAATCTCCAACTAATATTTGAGCACATTTAGTAATATTATTTTCCTTAACTTTTTCTGCTATATCATCAAGAGTTCCCATGATTACTCTTTGATCAGGCCATGTAGCTCTTTCGACTACAGCTATTGGAACATTCTTTTTATACCCTCTTCTAAGTTTTTCAACAACTTTGTCTATCATTGAAATAGATAAAAATATAGCCATTGATGCTCCAATAGATGCTAATGTTTCAAGATCCTCATTTGCTGGAACAGGAGTTCTTCCCTCAATCCTTGTTAAAATGACAGTTTGTGATACTCCTGGTAATGTAAATTCTCTATTTATAGCTGCTGCTGCGCCTGTAAATGAACTTACACCAGGAACAACTTCATAAGGTACACTAACCCTGTCAAGTTCAACCATTTGCTCTCTTATAGCTCCATATATTGACGGGTCACCTGTATGCAGCCTTACAACTAACTTGCCCATTTGTTCTTCCATGGTCATTATTTCCATTACATCCTCTAAAGTCATATTAGCAGAATTATAAATTTGGACATCTGGTCTGCAGTATTCCAAGTGCTCTTTTGAAACTAAAGAACCTGCATATATTACAACATCTGCTCTCTCTAATAAATCACGACCTCTAACTGTTATTAAATCAGCTGCTCCAGGACCTGCTCCTATAAAATAAACCATACTTTAAACACTCCTTTTTAATATTAAGTTAACTAATGCTTTATTATATTTATTCCCTGTTTGCTATTATTAAAGACATATAATCTCTAAGTTTTAGTATTTCTTCTCTTTCAGTTAAAACAGTCTCTCCCTCTCTACCAACTCTACTTGCATAAACATAATCAAAGCCTTTTTCTTCTAATGTATTTATAACTTCTTCTTCATGCTTGTATACTTTCATTATTACAACAAACTTTTCATCTGTTATTTCTTTAACTTTAGTAGCTGGCATAACCACTAGCTTCTCATCACCTACAACTAAAGTCCTATTAACTAAGCTCGCAGCCGCACAAAAAGATGTTATTCCAGGAATTGTTTGAACATCAAATCCACAATCTCTAACATGCCTTAACATATGACTATAAGTACTATAAATATAAGGATCTCCAATAGTTAAAAATGCAACATCCTTTCCTTCTTTAAGCCTCGCTTCTATAAATTCATAAGCCTCCAATGCTTTTATTACTCTATCTTTCTTCCCCATTGGAAAATGCTTTACAATAACTTCGGTACCTGGTTTTATATATTCTCTAGCTGTTTCAAGCGCAATGCTTTCCCCACCTTCAGTAGCAGATGGTGCGACTACAACTTGACACCTTTCTATTGTTCTTACTGCTTTTACAGTTAAAAGTTCAGTATCTCCAGGTCCTACACCTATTCCGTATAATGTTGCCATTTTATAATTCCTCTCTTCCTAAGTAACTACATATGTATATATTATTATTTTAATTCTAGTTACCGATATCATATTATATTTATTTATACAATTTTATTTATAACAACTATGTATTATTTTATCTTAAAAATCTTTATTAAATTATACTTAATTCCTTATACATTGAATTATATATATTGGATTATTGGCTATCATCATTAAAGTATCTTCACGGTTTTTACTTATATTAACTAACGAAATTTCAATTTTATAATCTAGTTTCTTCATGACCTCAATTGCTCTGTATGCATTGTCTAAGGTAATAAAATTCATAACTATGGTGCCTTTTTTTACTACGATTGCATTTACCTTAAGTAATATCTCCTCTAAATGCCCGCTGCTTCCTCCAATGAATATGGAATCAAATTTTAAACCTTGAAAAATCAAAGTATCCAGTACTCTACTTGCTTCTTTATTTAAAATCTTTACATTATCACATTCAAACTTTTCCACATTAGTTTCTGTAATTTCATATGCTTCATAATTTTTTTCTATTGCAAGCACCTTACCGTTTTTTGCAATTTTGGCAGCCTGAACTGTAATGCTCCCTGTACCACTTCCAACATCTAGTACTAAAGAATTATCTGTTAAGTTCATTTTCGCAATTGAAAGTATTCTTATGTCTTCCTTTGTCATTGGGCAGTTTCCTCTAATAAACTCTTCATCTTTTATAAAAACCATGAAAATTTCCTCCTCTATTTCAGGTATTAATCAAACGTCAACGTCACACAAAAATCATTATAAGTTCTATCGACTTGTTCTATCTACTATAAACACACTCAGTGAATCATATTTTTTATTCATAAATTCTTCTGGCGTCCCATTAGTTATAATCTCATCTTCATAGGATAAATTTTCTCCTATTGCAACTTTACATCTAACTTTTTCTTTATGCAAAATTTCACATAACATAGCAGGATTATTCTCTTTATCTGTAAGCCAAATGCTTAAGTCGTGATTATTAACCACAGTCAAAAAGTCTTCTTTCCTTCCATGTAAACTTCCTAGGTACGCATTATTCCATGACATATTTAATTTACATGTCAGATATTGAAAAGAACTTATTCCTGGTATTACTTGAAATTCTAAAGTTGCTTTACTTTTTATATAATTTGTTATCCCATAAAAAGTTGGATCACCAGATGCAACAATCGAAATAATCATACTCCTATTTTTGTCACCACATATATATTCGTTAATATCACTTAGTTTATTTATATATATTTTTTTATTATCTACAAACTCTAAGGAATCCAATGCTCTTTTAAAGCCTATTATTATATTAGATTTTTTTAAGATTTCCAAGGCCTTAGGCATAATATAATCCCTGTGTCCAGGACCAAGCCCTACAATATAAATCATTTTTGTGTCCCCCTATGAAAGCTTAATTAACTTTTTAATATTAATCCCTAAAATATTTTACACAATCCATAATCTAATGAACTATCCTAAAATTTATATTGAACCTTATTATTAATTATCCTTAATGGACTTCCATAATAAAATCGGATTTGATGCGCCATAATACATTACAGCATCAACTTCTAACTCTCCATAAACATGCTCTTTGATTTTTTGGACTATTTTATTTCCAATATTCTCGTAGAGTTTGTCATATCCATCTCCAAGCATTTTAACTGCACCTTCGCATGTCTTTTCCTCAAGCACTCTTTTTACAAGTGACATATCATATCCAAGAAGTGCAAGTTCTAATGCAATAACTTCAAGCCTCACTCCATTGACCTTACTGTGGGTATTAAAACATCCATAAGCTATTTTACTCATCTTTCCTATATGTCCAACTATTATAATAGACTTAACTTTACATGAAACACAAGTCTCTAATGCAAATCCTATAAAATTTGAACATGTTACCATTTCTTCCTCTTTAAACCCAAGTTCCTTACAATAATTATCGCCTAAATTTCCG
The DNA here is from genome assembly GCA_963524945.1 of uncultured Clostridium sp. Classification (GTDB taxonomy): domain Bacteria; phylum Bacillota; class Clostridia; order Clostridiales; family Clostridiaceae; genus Clostridium. The sequence goes on along the minus strand of CAURJV010000027.1, from coordinate 21,431 downwards.
AAAGTTAAAACTAATCTTTCATTATTTATTGCTTTTTGGGTAATTTCTATCTTTATGGAAGCTTTAAGTGCATCTTCTGACATAGGATATACAATTCCTGTTGTCCCAAGAATAGAAATCCCACCTTCAATCCCAAGTCTAGGATTAAAAGTTTTTTTTGCTACTTTTTCTCCTTGAGGTACTGAAATTATTACTTCAACTCTTTCTCCAGGAGGTAACACTTTTAATACTTCTTCTTTTATCATCTTTCTAGGAACAGAGTTAATAGCCGCTTGTCCTTTAGGAATAAAAAGTCCATCCTTAGTGACAATTCCAACTCCTGTTCCGCCTTTAAGCACTACTCTTTCTAACCCATCTTCTTTTTCTGCTCTGCTATCTTCAACTAAAACACTATCAAACTTTTGCAAATCTTCATTTTGAAATATTTTATTATCTGTTGGTTTGATCTTTTTAACCATAGCCTTTATTTCTATCCCATGAGTGTTATCAGGATCATCTCCGCCATCTTTTAAAATAGTACACTCCACATAATCATCAAATTTTTCTATTAATTCTATAGGCATTGTTACATCAATTCCTTTAGGAGTTGCAATCTCTATTTCATTAAGATTTTTCTCTTTATTAAATAAGATAATTGTTGCTGCTTTTGCTGCCCCAGCACTACAAGAACCTGTTGTATATCCACATCTTAACCTTTTTCCATCTACATCAACGTACATTTCAAACATAAAAATCACCTCCTGACATCATTAACTTTTAACTATCTTTAATCTAATAAATTTAATTATCTTGAAACCACCATGTACATAAGGGCATTAACTATTGCTGCTGCAACAGTGCTTCCACCTTTTCTTCCTTTAATTCTTATGTAAGGTATATTAAGTTCATCCATATTTTCCTTACTTTCTGCAGCTCCAACAAACCCTACTGGCGCCGCAATTATAAGCTTTGGTTTTGCCTTTCCTTCTTTTATTAACTCTTTAAGCCTAAAAAGTGCTGTTGGTGCATTACCAAAAACGAATATATCTACATTATCCATGCAAGCTTTTTCAACCGCTGCCATGCTTCTAGTAATATTTTTTTCCTTTGCTTCTTTATGAACTATTTCTTCATTCACATAGCAGATAACTTCACTATTAGTTTTAGCTAACGCCATTTTATTAATTCCGTTTAAAGCCATATTAGTATCCGTATAGATTTTTGCACCTTGTTTAAAAATACCTTTTGCAGTTTCAATTGCTGTTTCACTTATTTCTACCAAATCTTTATATTCAAAGTCTGCAGTAGTGTGAATAGTTCTTTTAACTATAAGCAGTTCTTCTTCACTAAATGAATGCGATCCCATTTCATTACCAATAATCTCAAAACTTTTTTCTTCAATTCCCATAGGATTTTTTAAATATTCCATATATTTTTAGCGAGGGGTTTAACAAACACCTCACCAAGTTCACCTCTTTCCAAGTTTAATAAACCCATTAATAATTTACTTTTCCATTTCATAAGCTATTTTATCGTCTATAATCTGATCCTTTGTAAAATTATAGTTGCCTTCTTTTTTCCCATTTACTTCTCTTCCTGATAAATCAATACCATAGTTATTGGTATCATCAATAACATCAAGGCCGCATACTGCTATATCTCTATTTTTTAAACTTTCCCTAATTCTCAATACTTGATCTACAAAAGCTTCTAAAGAAACTTCATCACTTTCCCATCTTATATCTATTTTTAGAGGATATGAATCTCCTGGTATAAAACGTGTGTACTTATCATAACTCTTACTATTTGCATTAGCTCCAGCATCTTCTAATACTGAAATTTGTTTTATCTTTATGCTAGGTTCATTTTCTTCAATTAAGCTTGTGACCATATTTTTAGCCTCAAGATTAACCTTGCTTTCAAGATAATTATCTTCACCACTGTCTTTATTAAGCATTGTCACTCGAAATGTTACTGGGGTATCTTCTTCAGCACTAACACTACATAAATACTTCCCAGATTTTAAATTATAGTAAGCCCTATTAATTTTATATTTTAAATCTGGATACTTTTTGCTTAAATACGTCTGCGTAAACACTTCTGTTTCCTTGATCTTCCAAGGCAGGCCATTTATATTCATATAAATACAACCGCCAAAAGCTAAAACAATAATAATTATAATGCTTATACTGAGAAGTATACTACGTTTTCTCATTACTCTCCCCCCAACAAATCTACCATATTTTCTTATTCATATTACATCTTCTATAAAAAGTTAACCAACGCTTTTAACAATTCTTCATTTCCAAGAAAGTTTATATGGGCATATCCTCCTAATGTATTATTTTTAAAGTATCCGCATTTCCACTTTAATACTTCCCCATTATATAAAGTTTTTTCTACATCATATACGTTGTCCTCATCTAACTCTACTTTTGACTTATGAAATTCATGGGCATTAACTTCAAATTCATTATCTTCTAAGCGCCTATTATCAAAGCATTTGTTATCTATCTTAACATTACAGTAACCAAAATTCTGAAGCTTATTAGTCATTGTGCTATTGCCATGGAAAAAACCAACCATTTCTGATCCATCTATTGATTCTGTAAGATACATGAGTCCACCGCATTCTGCATAACATCTCAAGCCGCTATCTAAGGCTTCTTTAATGCTTTTTCGCATAGAATAATTGTTTTCCAATTGCTTTTTAAATACTTCTGGATATCCTCCACCTATATATAAAAAATCTAAGTTTTGTGGCAATTCTTTATCATTGATTGGACTAAAATAAACTACCTCACCCAAGTTTTCTAAAGCTTCCAAATTATCTTTATAATAGAAACTGAACGCCTTATCTAAAGCCACTCCTATTTTAAAATTTCTATTTTTAGATTCTTCTTTTAAACTTTCAAAACTTTTTTGTTTATCATCTGCTTTAAAAGAATTATTAAGATCACCATCTGTACTTATTTTATACTCCTGAGTTGCATTTATAATTCCATCTATATCTACATACTTTTCCATTAAATTTGCACATATATCTAATTTTTCTTTAAGATTAAGGATTTCCATACTCTGAACAAGCCCTAAATGCCTGCTGCTTAATGCTATTTCTGGCGTTTTAGGAATATATCCAAAAACTTTTATATTACAATTTTTTTCTATTGCATACTTTAATAAATTATAATACTTTTCACTTACAGAATTTAATACGACTCCAACAATATTAGCATCCTTATAATTTTTAAAACCGCTAATTTCAGCGCATATGCTTGCACTTTGCCCCTTAGGAGACAATACTAGCACTATCGGCATATTTCCTAAAAGTTTTGAGACATGATAAGTGGAACCTTTTTCACTTGCTCCAATTCCGTCATATAATCCCATAACACCTTCTATTATACCAATATTTCCAGAACCTTTTTGAAAACTTTTTTTCACACCTTCTTCTCCCATTAAGAAAGCATCAAGATTTCTTGAAGCTATCCCTGTGACTGCTTTATGAAATGCTGTATCTATATAATCCGGTCCTACCTTATAACCTTGTACATGAAAATTTCTACTTTTAAGTACTTTCATAAGCCCAAGAGTAAAAGTTGTTTTTCCTCCTCCGCTGCAATTCGAAGATATAATTATAGACCTCATATTATTTTCCTTTCTGTATTAAAAAGACTTTTAAACTCTGCCTAAATACCTGCAAAGAATTTTGCAACTGTAAAAATTAGATTATCTAAGTTTTTTAGTCCTTCCAGCGTTTATATATTTATTCTCAATTGAGTCATAAATTCTATTTATATAAAGTCCATCAAATTTATCAAGCTCTCCAAGACCGTGCATATGTAACTTCACTTCAATTCCTTCTTTTTGTAGCCTAGTCTTTAAAGAATGATCTTCGTCTGATGCCATATCATTCTTTACGTGATCACCTGCCACAAGTAATAAAGGAACAAGTTTTGTCTTATTTATTCCTTTTTTCTTTAATTTCCTTACTACATTTTCAACTGTTGGATACCCTTCTACAGTTGCCACAAAAACATTCTCATAATCTTCATCTACCAAAACAGTTTGCAGCATTCCATAGACTGCATTAGATGGATGTTCTGTACCATGACCAAATAATATTACACTTTCTTCACCTTTGAAAACATCTTTAATACTTTCAATAAATAAAGAATAATCTTCTGGTAATCCATTCATTCCTTGATAAAAAAATATTGGTCGTCCAAGCTTAAGATCTTTAAAATCATTTTTCCTTTGCTCCACAACGCCTTTGATGTAATCAAATTCTTCTCCTGGAATTATATGAAGCGGCTGCACTATAACTTTTTCAAATCCTCTAGATTTCAAATCTTCTAGTGCTTCTTCTGGTGTTAATATATCCAAATTGTCCTTTGCCTTTAATTTCTTTATTATAAAATGAGCTGTAAAAGCTCTAAAAACTTCATAATCTTTGAATTCCTCTTTGATTTTATTTTCAATCTTTTCAATTGAATTCTTAAGCGCATCTATATGGCTTGTTCCGAAACTAACTACTAAAATAGCTTTCCTCATGTATTTTCCTCCTAAAATTGTCTTAAAAAAGACCTTAATTTAATAAATTTATAAATATTTCATAAGATTTATAATTTGGAATATATAAAAATCCCCTTTATCGTTAGATAAGGAGGAAATACATAACAAATTAAGAATGTAGAATATACTCTACTACATCCCGCTATTTGCAAGTTTTCTTCCCTCCGAAGAATAGCATTTTTATAAACTCCTAGGCAGGTCTCCTGACTTTGGCCTCATCCTAATTCTCTTCCTTCCCAAGAAAATTTCTCAGTGGATTTTTTAGTATACTATTTAAAAGCAGCTAATTTTTAATTAATGAGCACTTTTATATATACTTTAGAGATTAGTCTTCCATCACAGTAGCGGGGGCTGTAGTGGATTTTAACCACTTTCCCTTTTAATCATATACACTTAACCTTATATGAACCTAAAAATCATTTCTTATTGTATTTTAAATTATATAGGACTATTGTATTTTATTCAACTAAAATGAGGTTTATTGTTGACAGTATTTACTTGTCAGCAGTAAACCTCAAAATAATTTTAATATAATATAGTAACCACAAAATTGTAGTCATTAAATCTTTACTGGTAAATTAAAATCCTCATTCTTTCTTACAGCTTTGTTTTATTAGTTGATTGGTATAGACTGTAGCTCCCGTTACCAGTATGCCTTGAATTACTGATTCTACGCTAGGGCCCATGATTCCAACAGCCCCTAATATTCCTAGAAATAATAATATCACAGGAATATATTTATCGTTAATTTTTTCTGTATTTTTTATTACCATACCAACAATATATAGAGCAGGAATCAAAATCAGAGCATTTTGTGTTATATACTGTGCAAAATCCATATACTTGTCCCTCCTTTAACTAAAAGATTTCTCTAACTTAAAATAATTTTAAATATGATATAATATTCTGCTTTATTATGTTATATGCGTTATGTTAAGTTTTGTTTCTACATCAATAAAATTCTCATCAAATTTTCACTTCTCTAATTGCCATAAAAATAGAATTAATATCTGTTTTTTGCAAGTACCCCATTAATAATTATATTTAAATAAAAGTTCAGTATTCCACTTAATGAAATACTAACCACATTTAACATTTTCAAAGAAATAATTTACAACTATCAATATTACTGTATAATTTAAATATAACTTGTTAACCTAATATAAATAAAAAAAAGCTAGAAGGGATTGATATAATAATGTCAGCATATATGATTACATATTTTTTAAGCGATACTCATGGCCATCATCACGAACACGGTGATGATTGTGGATGTGGAGAAGATCATTCTCACGAACATGGTGATGGCTGTGGATGCGGAGAAGATCATTCTCATGAACACGCAAACAGCGGCGCTAATATATCTGGAAAAATAAAATCTTTAGGTTCATGGGCTCAATTTATGCCTGAAGGATTCTTTGTAAAAACAGATACATTATCTGCAAAAGAAATATTTGATGAAGTAAGCTCTGTTGCTAATGGAGGAGATATTATCTTTGTAACAAAGATTGATGCTGAAACTTCAGCATGCGCAAATCCTGCTGTATTAGAGTGGATTTCAAAATAATAGTTTCAAGTAATATAACTTAAACTTGTAGCATAAATAAAAAAAGAGGATTATCAAATTTTATTTTGACAATCCTCTTTTTGCTTTTAAAATTATTAGTTAACATAACTTTCAATTAATTTTCTGCATTCTAATATTAATTAAGCATTTGGGCTACTGGAGATCTAAATGTAGATTTATTATAAAATATAGTAATTTACCATAAAAAATAATACCCATCAAAATTAAACTGTTCATAAACAATAAAATCTCAATGGATATCCCACAAAATATTAAAAAGGAGTCGTAATTCCGTATGATCAAAAATCATACAAGAGGAGCGATGAGTATATTTTACAATATACACCTCTATTTAAATTACTAACTATATAATAGTTTAACAGATTTTCACCGAAAAACAAGTATGTTTTTTAAATATTTAGAAAATTATGATTTGTATAAAATGTAACAAATCATTTTTACATTTTAAGCACTCTTCTCTAACTCCTTCCTTTTTTACGGATATATTCAAAAAAAGTTGTTGACATAATAAATAAATGGGTGTAGAATAATATTTGTTGTGAGGCCCATTGGTCAAGCGGTTAAGACGCCACCCTCTCACGGTGAAATCAGGAGTTCGATTCTCCTATGGGTCACCAAGTTAGAAATACCAACGTTTAAAGAAATTTATACGTTGGTATTTTCTATTTTTAACGCCATTTTAACGCCATAGTTTTTTATTAATAAATTCATATTTTTAATTTTTGTTTTTAAGTCCTGTTGCGGAATTTTATTCTAGCAAAAACTAAAAACATCTATATTTCTATAGATGTTTTACTTCTAATTATATGAATAATAGGAATTTGTATTCTATATATCATAATTCATTATATTAATAGTAATTGATACCACTTATAACTTACTCTACAAATTGGAATTTATCTTTTGGTTAATTATAGTATATTTTGCAAATATAATAGTATTGAATTTTCAAGAACAATGTTTTCATTAATTGCTACATTATTTGATTAAGACGTTTTAGAATATAAAATACTAGAAAAAGTTTCTAGATATACTAATACAATGATGAGTGTGATTTTTCATTGTTATTTATGGCTGTAATAATAAAAGGTAAAACCTTTATTATATGTGAAAATATGATATTCCCATACGTGAATGTGGCAAATATTTAACATTAATATTTTCTCCTACTCTAAAATCATATGATGGCTGATTAAAAAAAGTAATAGTTATATTTTCATTTTTAATATTATCATGCATAGTAAGTTCTGTTTCCATTGTTATTCTATACTTTAAATTTGTACGTTTCAATTCGGCTGATACAACTGGGCCATTAATCTCGCTATAAGATCTCGTTATCATTGTATATATATCCATGTCTAAAGGTAATGCTAAATTTATAAAAATCAATCCAAATCCTAGGGCGAATCCAATAAAAGCTATAATTCCTATGGCCTTTTGATCTATGTCAGTATTAAATAGTATTAATATACTTAAAATTAATGCAGCTATAAGGAAAGTTAGGATAGATGCATAATTAGTCATTATAAAATAAAGCCAATACTTTGTTACATTTCCAACAAAATAAGTAGCTACTGCACATGTACAAACTAAAAGAGTAATTATAATAAAACTATATGATATAATTTTTGATTTTCCTAATTTTCTTATATTTTTTTTCATACTTTTACTCCAAATCTAAATTATTGTCTCATAATTATAACTTATTTTATTATATCTGGTAGAGTATATATTCCCTAATAAATGGATAGATTGTAATTTTTGAAGAAGAGCTCGGAAGACTGCTTATGTAAACAATTGGTTTTAATGATGCTTATGAAAATTTCTATATAAATGAGTAGCATGCCTATTACCCCTATGTATGTTACTATTTGTTATACTTGCATTGTTTTTAGGTTATACATTATTAAATAGAAGAACGTATCAACGGTTGATACGCCTTTTAAGTATAACCACTCCTTAAATAATTTTCATTTTAATTATGTAAATATGATCTATTCTCCCAATGCAAATTTATTATTTGTAAGATTTAGTTTAAAGTTTGAAAACTAAATATTATACTCAGAATGTGCTATTTTTTCTTAAGTATCAGATGATGAAAAGAGGCAACTGCTTTAAATTCATCTCTTTCACAAACATTCTGCTCCATTGCAATCATTTGTTTCTGCCATTTTTCATCTTTTTGTATATCTTGATTTTGTTGTAAATCCCAAAATGTTCTCATTCCTAATATCTTTTCTATTTCAAAATCATTTGACCACTTTAGAATATCCATATCATCATAGTAGTGAATATCTCCAAACTTTTCTGTCTTTCCATTCTTTCCTTCTAATAATTCATTAGCATGCTCAAAATTATTTAATAAAACAACCATCTGCATAATTCTTCCTACTCTATTATGTTTCAATATAGAAAGCACTCCATCTTTTTTTAGAATCCTTGCAAATTCCTTAGCAATATCTTCTCTTTGTAGAGCATATTCAAAAACATTATGACATAATATAACATCAAATGATTTATCTTCAAATTCTTTCAGAGCCTGCATATCTCCATGTATTTGAGTATAGTCATTATCCATAATTCTTTTTGAAAGCATTTTATTATCTGGTTCAATTGCAACAACTTCATTGTCCCTTGCAAAATGTGAAGCTGTTATTCCCATTCCACTTCCAAAATCCAATATTTTTTTATTATGTATAAAACTTAACTGATTCCATGTTATTTGCTTTTACAATAATTCCCATACCGGAATACTTGTACTATCCATTTGTATCTTCCCCCACAAATTATAATTTACCTTTTGGTTAATCATAACATATTTGAATATATAATATTGTCTAACTAAATCTTAATCCGTCATTATACTGACACAATAATACACTATAATAAAGTTATAAGATTGATAAAACTTTTTTTCATAAATATTTACCCTATTATAAAGAAGCAACATTCATATTCCCCTATGAAATGTTGCTTTTTCTTTATGTTCTATACTTTTAAATTATTATTCTTATTAAAAAAGGAATATATTAATATACTTCAAGCAAAAGAAAATCTATGTATTAAAGAATTTCATTTAATATAACTCTTACCTCTCCTATATTCTTTTCAGCTTGAACTAATTAATATCTTCTTATTATGCTCGTTACACTCGTAAGTTAATGTTTTTCTCATCCATCCTGCTTACTTTAGATTCACTTTTAAACTTTAAGTCCAGAAAGAGTCAATCCTTAATACCAATACGCTCTGCTCTATTGGCATTACATTGACACTTTCTTCATCAATTTCTCTAAGTGTAGAGGCAGGATTAAAGGCTAAGCCTTAAATCCCATAAAGTAATTCTCTCAAAATCAAACCGCAATTGATAAAATTGTTTAACCCAATCTGGGTAGTTCAAATACTCCATTTTCATACAAATTTGCTTTAATGTCCTTTTTCCTACCCTTCTATCAAGAACAGCAAGAACTTTTATAATATAATTATCTGATTCAAGCGCATCTTGAATTGATAAATGAAAAAACTTCTGAACAGCTTCAAGAAAATCCATATCATAATATGTACAATTTTTATCCCAGTCTGATTTTAAAGTATCTTCAGCTTCTTTATAGGAGCTAGCAAGATTATTTCTAGTAATCTGTGAAACTGCATATTCCTGTCTATACATTTCAATCCAAGAAAAGCAAACTAGTTCTTTTCCTTCAAGCCTTATAGCTGCCCTTCCATAAGCATCATGCACTTTATGATAACGAGTGAGAAAATATGTTATTCTATTTTTCAAAGGATCACACAGTGATTCTTCCAACCTTCCTTTTATTCCCGACCATGATTTATAATGTTCCAACCCCAAAATCTCCTCGCTATATTTAAAATTTTTGCTTAGTAAATTATAACATATTTACTAATATCATAGTATTTTGTATATCAAATCTACAAACTATTTTCACTAATCTAGATATTATTCTAAATTTTAATCAACAAGGCACCGTCAATGTGCATGCTTTTCTGCCTGTCATTTTTAGTAATGAGTGCCATTGAAGCGCAAGAAACCGAATAACTAAAAATAATTTCTTCTTTAATATTTTTTCTATTATTTTTAGTAATTGGATTTCTGTAGCGGAAATAGGGCCATTACTAATAGGACTAGCAGGTAAGCATGTACATTGTGGACCTGCCCTCACCTTCCAATTATGCTTTCTATGGTTCATAGGATTTGAGGCGCAGCCTTTAATCCTATCACTGCATCTAAATTAACTGCTGAAGAAAGTGTCAATGTAATTCCAGTGGAGCAAAGCTCCTTGGTATTACGTATTGACTCTTTCTGGAGTTAAAATTCAGAAGTAAATTTAAATAATCGTCATAAGAAAATAAAAACATTATCTTTCTCTTCCCATTCTCACGTTTTACAAAAAAACTTTATCTGCGCATGCAATATTATCTCAATTAGCACAATACACTACAAACCATCGTAACACCTTCTACTTCATCTGCAGCAAGAAACTCTAATACAGCAAAGAAGGCATGTACATTTAGCTAAATAACGTTTCCCGAAGTGTCCCTGCTGAAATTAAGAAATAAACCTTAATTCTTCAAAATCTTTATAAACACAAAAATACATAAAAATTCATAACCTTTAATATTTTAGCTTGGGCATTCTCGTGACAACGACTTATCTTAGCGAAGTGTACTTGCCTTCTTGCGCTCCATCGGGTACCCAAATAAAGGACTAGCTTAGAACTTATTGAATTATATGAGGTTGTAGCTTGCCGTAAAACTCATATAATTCTAGAAGTTCTTGTTGATGACCTGTCCTTTTTTGGGTGGTGGTTAAAGCGCCCAAACAAAATATATAAATAGTAAATTGTATACTAGTAATAACGTATATACCTACAACATCATATATAACAATACATAATTAAGACTATCAAAACTTATATCAAATATACTCCTATAAATTGGCGCAGCCAAAAAGAGCACCCAGTGCTCTTTTTAAATTTATTCCTTGCTGCCGCAGGCTACAACAAAACAATGAGAAGTGCAAGCTATAAAAACAACATATATCATCTCCAAATGTCTTATTAAACATTTTTAATATATTTTATTCTAATATACGCATTAGCTTGTACTTCTCTTCCTTTGTCTGAGCCCTGGCGAGTTAAAATAAAAAGATATTAATTACTTTAAGCTGAGTATAATAAATGCGAACCTAAAAACCTTAGTTAAGAGGTTTTTTATCTCGTACATTATCTATTGCTTAAAGTATATTAATATCTTCCTTTTTATAACTTTATTCAATTTGTTTTATTAGTTTGAATAGCTATTCTTATTATTTTAATTTCTCTTATAGATAGGCCAACCAACTCACTAATCAATTCGGCATTCATACCTTGATTTATGGCTCTCTTAGAAACCTCTATTGATTTTTTTAATTCACCTTGCTCAAATCCTTGTTTATAACCATCTTCAATTAACATAGTGCTTAATTCAGTCATATACTTTACTCAATAATACTAATTAGTTTCAATTGTTTTTCTTATTATCTGTATTTGCTCAATAGATAGTTCTGTTAATTCACTGATTAATTCGTCACTCATTCCCTTTTTAATAGCTCTTTTAGCAATTTCTATTGAATTTTCTTGCTTTCCTTCTAATTTTCCTTCTAATTTCCCTTCTTTTATCAAGCTTCTACCTAATTCAGTCATTTTTATCTCCTCCCTTACTTTCTCTAAATCTTTACCTTCTAAAAATTTACTTGCAAAAGCATATAGGATTGACTCCACATCATATCTGTAATCCTTATCTATATCTTTAACCACTCTAATTGCATTTATTATCTTATCACTTTTACTAAGCTTACCACCCATTATTGGCGTAAATGTTAATGATATAATATCCTGCTTGCTTAGTTCTTCTTTATTATTTATTTTATTTATTATATCATTGAAAATTGTATCTCCATCCTTATTAGCCATTGATATTGCATTGACTTTATAAAAATTTATTCCACTATTGTATTCACTTATAGGATCTTTTATATCTCCTGAATAAACAACATATGTCACAACATCTTTACCAGTTTGAAAATTAAGTAGAGATTCATAGGTTCTAAACCTTCTTAAATCTTCAATTCCCTTGTTAGTAGTTTGAAATTCAAAATGAATGTAACTATCATCTTCCATTAGGAAAGTGTAATCCATTAGCATATTCTTTATCTCAAGGACAACAATTTCAGTAGATCCAGTATCTTTTACTTTTTTATTTATACCAAAAAATTTCAAACCTTCCTCTGCAAATATATCCATTGCTCTTTTCATTATCATATCTTCATAATTTATTTGTTTCACCAATGCACCTCCTATCTAAAGATGTTTTTTATATATTTTATCTCTTTAATCATAGAGCTTTTACTTAATATTATTATACCATCTCAATATAAATAAACATAGTAAATAGACCTTAGTAAATTTTTAAAGTGGCCTACGAAAAATATGGTATCAAAATCATACTTAAATTTAATCAAAAGATATGTAATCCCTTAATTTTAACCATATATCCTTTATGAGAACAAAATGAAGGAGGTAAAAAAATATGGCTGTAACTAAAACTATCGACTCTGCTTCTCTTAGTATTGAAGTTCAAAAAGGTGTAGATAAAGCGGGCGACCCAATTTATACCAAAAAAACTTTCTCAGGTATAAAAACAGATGCTACACCTGATAATGTATATGCTGTTGCAGATGCAATTAAAGGTGTTATGGAAGCTAATACTAGAGATTATTTTATTAATGAATCTTCTAGTTTAGCAAATGCTTAAGCAGAGAGCCAAAAGCTTGTCTTTTGTGCGAATCGCTTACTCCTACAACGATAGGAGTAGGAGTTTCCTTAACTCTAAACTGAATGAAAGGTGGTGAATTAAATGGAATATTCTTTATCTATGACTTTTTTAACTGTAGCCGGTGAAAAAAGTACTTTAAGTGTTTCTGGAGTAAAACCTGCTCTTACTAAAGATGAGGTTAACGCGCTTATGGACACTGTAATTTCTAAAAATGTTTTCAAGACTAATTCTGGTGATTTAGTTAAGAAATCTGGTGCTCAAGTTACTCAAAGACAAGTTACCAAATTTGATGTAGCTTAGTTTGAGGAGTCTGTCAAGACTTTTGTGTAAACTTCAAAAAGTAATATTTTTGCTTTATAAGGTTGGAGGTAGAAATAAAACTTCGTCTAAACAACCTTCGAAGAAGATTGATAATTGAGCTAAAATTTGAGTCCAACCCTTAATTCCTTGCGTCCATTTCTTCTATTGACACGACATATGAACTATTTATTCATCAAAAAGAAAAAAAACTGAAAAACAAATCTTATTCTTGCAAAATGCTTTAAAGAGAATCAATTACAAATGTGAATTTTATAGAATTTCAAAAGAAAATGGTACAACAAATCTTCCTGGATTACGGGAAGAACTTGCTATGAAATTCTTAAATAATGATTCAGAAAAATAATACTACAAAAAAACTGTATATAGATTGTTTTTACATAAATCTATATACAGTCTCCACTTTTATTCAATTATTATATTTTCCGCCAATGGCTCCTTATTCCAACACCATATATGCAAAAAATTTTATTTATTCACATTTTCTTTGATATAAGTTGTTAGCTTTTCCACCGACATTCCATTTTCTGCTAATAATTCTACTGGATTAAAATCTGTATGGAATGCTTTAGAGATACCAAAGTTTTTTACTTTCATTGTACTGTCCCCATAGAAAGATGCAACATTCTGGCCATATCCTCCCATAAGTTCACCATCTTCCAAAGTAATTACTAATTGATGATCTGTTTTCAAAGAGCTTAATAATTCTTCATCTAATCCTGTTAAGAATCTAGGGTTAATCACTGTAATCTCAATACCAGTCTCTTCTTTAACCTTCTTTTCAGTATCAATAGCCATCTGTAACATCGGTCCAACTGCAATAATTGCCACTTTTGAGCCTTGTTTTTCTATCTTATTTTTATTATAATCTGAATAATCTGTCGTATCAGTTACTCCTGATACAGGAAGCATTCCTGCTACTCTGATTCCAACTGGATGTTCCTTTTGAGATGTCGCAAATTTAAACATTTGCTTATACTCTTCTTTACTTGTTGGTGCCAGATATATTAAATTAGGTATATGTGCAAACATCTGGATATCACATAAAGCAATATGAGTATTTGAATTCATACCATATACTCCTGGCATAAGTACAAGTATTGTCGCTGGATTATCATTTAAGCACAAATCATGGGACATCTGGTCATAAGTCCTTTGTAAAAATGGAGCAAATGTTCCAAATACAGGTGTTCCACCGTTTTTTGCAATACCACTACTCATTGCAACTGCATTTTCTTCTGCAATTCCTACATCTATAAATTGTCCTCTTTCAACATACTGTTCACGAACACCTTGAACAAATCCAAGACCCATTGGTGTTCCAGCATTTAATACAACCGCCTTATCATTATTATCAAGAAGTTCCTTTAAACTTTCAAATACAGTGTTGTTGCTTGCCCAACCACCATTTTTAGGTGTTCCATCTTCTACATTAAACGGTCCTCCAGCATGCCATGCTTCACGATTAGCTTCTGCATACAAAAGTCCCTTTCCTTTTATGGTATGAATATGTAAAACAATCGGATGATCAATTCCTTTTACACTTTCAAAAAATTCTACTAACTTTGCAATATCATGACCGTCTTCTAAATACTTGTAATCAAGACCAAATGCAGTAAACATATTCTTTGAGCTTACTCCATTTGTTTCTCTTAATTCTCGTAACGTCTTATATATACCACCATGATTTTCAGCGATGCTCTGATCATTATCATTTACAATTATTATCAGATTTTTATTATATTCTCCTGCATAATCAAGAGCTTCTAGAGCTTCTCCTCCTGAAAGTGAACCATCCCCAATTATTGCAATTATATTTTCTTCTTCTTTTTTCAAATCTCTTCCTTTTGCCAAACCTAATGCTAATGAAACAGATGTTGACGTATGACCTACTGTAAAGAAATCATGCTCACTTTCTAACGGATTAGTATAACCTGTTACGTCTGCAAAATGTGCGGCATCTGTAAAAGCTTCCTTTCTTCCAGTCAAAATCTTGTGTGGATAACTTTGATGTGAAACATCAAATACAAATTTGTCCTTTGGTGAATCAAAAACATAGTGCATGGCAACGCTCATTTCTACCATTCCAAGGTTTGGTCCACTATGACCTCCTGCACTACTAATTTTATTAATTAACGCTGCTCTTGTTTCATCTGCGAGCACTTTTAATTCTTCAATTTTTAATTTTTTAATATCCATCGGTGAGTTTATTTTCTCTAAAAACATATTTTATTTTCTCCTTATCGCTTTATTTTTCTTGGCGTTTGTTTTATTATTTCATACTGCCATTTTCCAACCCCAGAAGCTGGAACATTAAAATCTTAATCTAATGATATAGTATCTCTTATTTTAGGATCGATTAGATTAACATTTAATTTTTCCTATGTTTTCCTTTTTCATAATATCTTCTATCTTAACTACTTAATTAAAATAAATAATTTACGTATAGTCTAACACTTAGACCTAACTCTAAGTCAATACTAAATTTAAGCAAAATTTCTAAAATGAAAAGTTAATTTCTTGTTTGAAAGGGTAAATTCATATTACACGAAGTTACTCTTTCACATAAAACTAGTTCAAGGTTCCATATAAATTATCTTGGCTTATATGAAAATATAAACTAGATTAATATTTTCACATAATTCTGCTATCTCATCATTCCCTAAAACATTCAAAGTCACCTCAAAATCCTCTTTGGTAATTTTATTTACTTGCTCAGAAATATATTTAATATATCTTATTTTTTTTCTTATTAAAAATAGAAACGTAATTATAAAAATAATTATAGGAACTATAAATGTTATTGAAAAAGTCATATAAGAGAAAAAATACTCAACATTTCCTTCATTATTCATTGAATAAATAGTCAAATTTCTTTCGAAAACGAAAAATGTACCCATAGAAACAAAAAGACTTATGGCAATAGCAACTATAAGTTGAAAACTCAATTTTCCACGTACTAATAGCTTTTTCATATTCTGTATCCAACTCCCCATACTGTTTTAATATATCTTGGATTTTCAGGTTCCTCTTCTATTTTTTCTCTTATCTTCCTTATATGAACCATTACAGTATTGTCTGATTCGAAAAATGCATCTCCCCATATCTTCTCATAAATCTTTTCGATACTAAAAACTATACCTTTGTTGCTTGCAAGAAGCTCAAGTATATCAAATTCTTTTTGTGTAAGTCTAACAGTATTGTTTGCTATAAATACCTGTCTTGTATCACGATTTATAGTTAAACTTCCAATTTTAATATCAATTTTATCTAATTTTTGATAACTAGGGCTAATTTTATATCTTTTGATCCGCAACTTTACTATTTCTATAAGTTCCTCAGAATTAAATGGCTTTTTAATGTAATCGCCCATTACTGATGGCAAGCCTTGAACAGCATTAATATTTTCTATCTCCTTAAACATAAAAATAATAGGTACAACATTGTTTTTTCGAATTTTTAAGCAAGCTTCAATCCAGTTCATAGTAAAAATCTTAACATCTATTAGAATGAGGCTTATTTCGCTTTCATATACCTCTTTAAGCGCTCGCACTCCATTTTCTGCACTTAATACATCATATCCTTCTTTTTCTAAATACACTCTAGCAACTTTCCTTATCTTACTATCCTCATCCACTATTAAGATTTTGTTTGACATAAATTGACTCCTTCTTATAGAAATATTTATATTCAAAGTTATATATTTATTTCTTCTTAGTAAACCAAAACTTTACTATATAAAAAGTGCTTATACTTATTGTCAACACAGCAAAAGTAATACTACAATTAGACTCCATATTTTCTCCTCCTACTAGCATATTTTAAAAATTAACGCTTCTATTCCATCTCCTGTAATTTATATAGCTCATTAGAATTACAACAATAAATGTAGCAATAAATACATATAGAGAATACTTCATACTTATCCCTAGGAAAGTATATAGAAGGATAACAGGTGTATCAGCCACAAATATAGTTAAGACATACTTTGTGAAAGACATTCCAGTTAAAGTAGAAAAGAAACATACTATATCTGACGGTACTACAGGTGACGAAACACCTAAAGCTAGGATTTTAACATTATTATTTTGAATTAGTGAATATATTTTGGGGTACTTATTAATTATCTTTTCTTGATACCCCATACCAATTGTGGCTTTAACAAATAAAAATAAAAGAATCTCACTCAACAAGTTTGCTATGGCAACTAAAACAAATGCTTTTAATGGATCAAATAATATTCCAGCACTAACAATGAAAACAGTACAAGGAATAAAAGTAAAGATCCTAAATGAAGCAATTATTAAAAATAACAACGTACTATACTTAGGATATGATTCCAAAAATCCAGTAATTTTTGCAACTCCATTGATATATAATTGATATTTAATAAATACAAATAAGATTGCTATCCAAAATAAAAAAGCCAGACATTTAAATAACTTATTCATTATTAATCTCTCCATTCCTAAAGTTATTTTTATAATAATATGTAGTTATATCAATATTTGAAATGACTACTTTCTGAATCTGACTTTATTATAGATCTTATTTATTAAATAATTTTCGAGGAAAACATTAAGAATTATTAAGATCTTTTCTTAAATAATTAATCTTTTCTTAACAAAACTAGAAGAAGTGTTTTGACAAAAATTAAAAGAGCTCTCAGTGCTTTCTTTAGCTCTAAGAACTCCTTATTTTGTATATGTAATACTAATTTATGAACTTTTCTAATCTATTCTCATTCACTTATTTTAGGTAATTCAATATTAAATTTAATTTTATTATCATTGCATTCTGCCCAAATTCTACCTCCATGAAGTTCAATAATTTTCTTTGAAATAGCAAGTCCCAGGCCAGATCCCTCAATTTCAGCATTCCTAGATTTATCGATTCTATACATTTCATCAAATATTTTCAGTAAATCTTGTTCATTTATATTATCACCTTCATTAATAAAGGAAAGTTTAATGTTCTCTTCATCATCCCACATTATAATTTTAAAAGTTGAGTCTTTATAGCTATACTTTTCAGCATTTTTTACTAAGTTTTCAATAACTCTAACAAATTTTTGCATATCAATTTCACAAATCAATTCATTTTTAGCACATTCAATTTCAACCTTTATATTCTTTTCAGATAAAAATAAAACATGCTCCCCCACTATCTGATTTACTAGAACAGCTATATTAAATGGAACTTTATCCGGTTTCACATAGTTATTTGAAAGCTTAGTATATTCAAAAAGTTCATCAATTAACTTCTTTAAATTTTCACTCTTTTCATAAGCTACTTTTAAAAACTCTTGCTGTTTTTCTGTAAAACTTTCTTTATCTTTATTAAGAAGTTCCAAATATCCAATAACAGATGTTAGTGGAGTTTTTAAGTCATGTGAAACAGCAACTATCAACTCGTTTTTAGCCTCTTCCTGCTTTTTCTCTTTTTCATAATTTTCTTTAAGTCTCTCAGACATTGTATTTATATCCTCAGCTAACTGAGAAATCTCGTCATTTCCCTTTATCTCTATAGGATTTAAATAGTGCTGTGTCTTTATATTAGTCACACTTTTACTGATATAATTTAAATATTTAATCCTTCCATTAATTGCAATCAGAAAAATAACTATAAAAATTACTAATTCCAATACGAAACTTACGATAGCTATGACAGCTCCATATTTTTCGTAAAAATCAATATTGTCACCAATTATTCTATGAAGCATATTAAGAAGAAATCCAAAAAATAATAAACTTATTATTATATCGATAGGAATTAATATCAGTAATTTTATTCCTACTTTGTTGATTATCCCTTTCTTCATATCTTATATCCAACTCCCCAAACTGTTTTAATATATTTTGGGCTTTTAGGATCTATTTCAATTTTTTGTCTAAGGTTTGTTATATGAACCACTATAGAAGTATCTGATACTGCAAATTGTTCATTCCAAATAGTCTCATACAATTTTTGTACAGAAAATACTACACCTCTATTTTTAGCTAAACACTCCAATATATCAAACTCCTTTGGAGTAAGCTTAATTTTATCACCTCTCACTGTAACTTCATGAGTATCAAAATTAATAGTTAATTCTTCAATAGTAATACTACTACTATTTTGAGGTTCTACATTAAATTTTTTATATCTTCTAAGTTGAGCCTTTACTCTAGCTATAAGCTCCATAGAACCAAACGGTTTAGTAATATAATCATCAGCGCCAACTGTTAAACCTTCAATTTTATGAATTTCTTCATCTTTTGCCGATAAAAATATTATAGGCATAGTGTAATCTTCTCTAATTTTAAGGCAAGCGCTTATGCCATCTAAAACTGGCATCATAACATCTAAAATAATTAAATCAAAATTATTTTCATTAATCAAAATCAAAGCTTCCGCTCCATTTGAAGCTTCCATAATATTATAACCTTCATTCTCAAGATAAACTTTGATTAAATTACGAATACTCTTGTCATCATCTACAACTAAAATATTTGTTTTCATTCATACCTCGCCTTCCCGAAAAGACTAAAAACTATTCCACTAATTATAATGCATCCTTATAGAAATTTTACTCCAATAAGATTCTATAAACAATTTGAATAATTCAGTCATTTAAATTTTATTATCTTCATTACTTATTCTTTCTATTTTTAAATATTTAAGTATATTTTCAAACATATTCTTATAACCCAATAGTTGCCCACGTCATATGCTATAACTATTTCTTTTTATCTATTAGCGTTTAAAATATAAAAATCACTCTATATTGGGAATAATACATTGATAACATTTCTAAAACTGCAAAAAAGATACGGAATGTCCTTATGGAAAAGAATATGATCTTGCCTTTGAAATTAGTAGATCATTTTTAGCTTCTTTTAATTTTCACATTTCAAAACATAGGCTGGGGGCAGATTTAATAACACTCTTTTCCTTCTAATTTTACCAAAATATATTTTAAAAAGCTTGATTTTTAACAAAGTATATTGAAATGTTATAAATACTCCATGGCCTTTTAGTATCTCTTTTGTTACTGACAATATACTTTTGCTCATAGAATCAGGTAAACTTGCAAATGGAAGTCCTGACACTATATAGTCAACCTTATCAATATTATATTTATTTAGATGTTCTTTCAAATTCTCAGCTGAGTCATTTACAAGTACAAAGTTTGTCCTATTTTTAAACTTCTCTTTTAATATCTTATAAAAATCTTCATTATACTCTATTGCTATAAATATTGTACTGTCTTTCTTTTTGTCCAATATTTTCTCAGTAAATACTCCTGTTCCTGGCCCATATTCAACAATACATGACGCATTTAAAAAATTAATGTCTTCAACCATTTTATATGCTAATTTCTCTGAACTTGGTGCTACCGCACCTACTGTTTTAGGATTTTTCATATACTGTTTGATAAAATTACTAATATCCATTATATTTTGCCTCCAAGATTAATATAGGGATAGTATAAAACACAAATATTAAGCTTTTATCAAAAAAAGTATTAAGAATTATTAAGATTTTTTTATTTCATTCTATAAGGAAAGCGTCACAAGGGCCATGGAATCAATGTCATAATCATTATTGAAATATTTTTTATTAACCTAATAAAGCTTGAATATTTCAATAACTTTATAAAATATCAACTGCTTATTACAACGCTATATACAAAAAAATAAATGTTCTTCTAAATTATCAACCAAAATCATTTCTATTCTCCCCCAATTTCAATCATCCACAACTAAAATCACCAATACTAACTAATACATTAACAATGGCTCTTAAAATAAATTCCTAATCATATTTGTATGCATCATCACTATCAGCAAATAAATATTAAACCCATCTCCCTTAAGTGAAAATCATTTTTTTTTATTTTGTTCTTCGAACTTTCTCTGTGAGCATCTGTGATTTGGTGTGAATCCGTTAAGCAGACATACAAATCTATGATTTGATGATGATCGCTTACTCTGTGAGTCGGATTTTCTTTTATATTCCTAGGTTCTAATATTCTTAAATTCTATTATTCTTAAGTTCTTTTATTCTAAAATTCTAAAAAATATACACCTTGAAAAAAAGGGCCTGTTGCAAAACTAACATAGTTAGTTTTGTAGCGGCTCATTTTTTTAGATATAAA
>CAURJV010000026.1:0-63089 GCA_963524945.1 uncultured Clostridium sp. | reverse complement strand
CAAGTGGAAGTAGTTTCTTCTTTACAGTTATCATTAGTAAAGGTAAAATTATTCATTGGATAATATCTGCCTTTCTTAATTTTGGGGTTGTAAAGAAAATTATACTTTAAGGCTTGGTATTATTCTTTATTTATTTTTTGGAAACTATAATATGGAAAATATTATAGTTTCATTTGTACGAAACTTAGGTAGTTAGCTATAATTCCATATAGAAATAATTATTTTATAATCTCAATTTCAATCTTATCTGGAATGTTTTCTCGGTTACGACATATATTTTTCTAATATATCAAGTTATCTAAATTCTGTATTTGCAAGCATTTCAAATAAATATAATAAATACTTTTCTGTTACTAATTAATTGAGATTAGTTGTTTTAATGACAATATAAAGAAGTTAACTTGATTCTGTATCTCTTGCTATTTGTAGAGTATTTGAAAATATAGAATAGTAGCATATTTATAAAAATAAACATCTATTATTAAAATGTATGCTTATTTTAACAAAGGGAGAATTATTGAAGGGATTAGAGGATGAAATGAATGGTACAATAAATTTTAAATTAGAAGATCGATATAAAGCTTTTTAGGCTGTGTTAAATGAAAAGGAAAATTCACAATAAAAGTAATGTGTATATAGATAAACCACCTCGAATTAGAATGTATGATAAAATTTATCACTTCAAATACTAACTTCATAATAATATTAAGGAGAAGTTAGTTATGGGAAGAAAACAAACTAGAGTCACTGCATTACACGATAACAGTTTAAAGACTTTAATTAAAATTGAAGAACAATCTTCGAGTAAGTTTACTCGAAGAGCCTTAAGAACTTTTATTATGAGTTATCAAGGCATTCATATTGAAGATATTGTAAAGTTAATTGGCGTTGCTAAGACTACTATTTTAAGATACATTCTTTAATGGAACGAACTCGGACTCGAATCCATCGAAGATGCACTCAGTGGATCTAAATCCTCAGTCACAGATGAAATGTTGAATGACATTACTATGACACTAACAACTAAAGATCCTAGAGATTTTGGCTTTGAATCATCATGTTGGAATATAAATCGAGTAGCAGAATCCATCGAAGAGAAATACAATCGATTATATTCTTATGAAAGAATGAGACAAATAATCCTAAGTCTTAATTCCTCCTATAAGCGTGGGCAATATCATCCAACATTATCTGACTCTACACAAGACGCTTTTAAGAAAAATGACTAAGATGCTCAGTATTGTAGAAAATTCTTCGATTAAAATCCTTTATGCGTTAGACGAAACCTTTATTAAAGTTGAGTATGATAATAGAAGAACTTGGAGCCAGTAGGTAATCCCCGTATTATTGAAAAGAACAACCTAAAAAATGTACTTAAACTTATAGGAGCTACTGAAATTTCTAAAAAATATGACTCATTTGTTGATGCGTATCAGTATAAAACCAAAATAACTTCTGATGAGTTTATACATTTTGCTGAACATCTTTTGGAGGTAAATGAAAACAAGAAAATATACATTATATTAGATAATGCTAGAATACACAAATCTCTTGCCTTTAGGCTCTTCAGAGCCGCTAACGAAAAGAATTTTAAATTGATTTATTTACCACCATATTCTACAGAACTAAATTCTTAAGAAAATTTCTGGAACAAATATAAAGCTTGCATTCATACAAATTCAGCTAAAAGTTCAGAAGATGTTTTATACGAAGAAACATGTAAATTTTATGATTCATTTAACAATACCTAAGATATGGTCAAAAACTTGGTATCAGTATCTAATTATTATTACAAATAGAGTTTGTTTTGGCGTAGTTTATCTATATAAGAAAATGAGTATATTATCTACAAGAGAAATGCTTTTAAAAGCACGGAGAGAATGCTATGCAGTATAAGGTTTTTATATAAACAGCCTTGTGACTTTAAGGTAGTGGTAGAGAGACGACTTGTGAGATGAGATCATCGTTGATTATAGCAGAGCTTAATCAACAATGACTGAGTACTCAGGAGCAGATTATTATATAGAAGCAATAGAAGTAAATATGATAATATTGTATTTGAAGGACATTCTACAGATTACCAGACAGCTGATAGTTTGAAGAAAGTGGTTGAAGATGGGATAGCAATACTAAAGGTTGGACCAGCTTTAACATTTGCCATTAGAGAGGGACTTTTTGCCTTGAGTTATATGGAAAATGAATTACTTAAATATGATGCAGATGTAGAAATTTCAAATTTTATTGAAGTACTTGATAAAGCAATGATCAAAAATCCAAGCAATTGGAGGAAACATTATCATGGAGCAGGTAGTAAAATTAAATGTGCTAGAAAATATAGCTACTCTGATAGATCGAGATACTATCTTCCAACAGAAGAAGTAATATACGCACAAAATATTTTAATAAAAAATATGAAGTCGGTAGAGATACCGTTGACTTTAATAAATCAATTTATGCCAATTCAATATAATAAGATAAGAAATGGATTGTTAATTAATGATCCAGAGGAACTTATTAAGGATTGGGTAGTTAATTGCATTGATGAATATATTTATGCATCAACTCCATTAGAAGTGAGTAAACAAGTTATTTAAAAAAATAAAGCAGCTAGTTTCTTTAATCAAACTGGCTGCTTTGCTTATAATAAATCAATTTATTTTTACTATATATTCCGATTAAGCTTCTACATTTTAGTTTTAATTGCACACTTGGATTACTGAAGTTTTAAGTTAATATTAGTTTAAAACTCTACCAAAGTATTTCATATTTGAGGTACTTAACTTGCTTATTTTAACAACGTCACCAGTGTGTGGAGCTTGAATATACATATCATATCCTATGTACATACCTACATGAGTTGAATCTGAAACTTTATTGAAGACTAAATCCCCAGGTTTAATTTCTGCCATGCTAATAGGCTTGGCAAAACTTTGCTGTTCTTGTGATGTTCTTGGTATAGCGATTCCTTTAGAATTAAAGACATACTGCATAAGTCCAGAGCAATCAAACCCTTCAGGAGATTCCCCTCCCCACAAATATGGAACTTTCAAATATTTCTCTGCTTCTTCTATAACTCCTTTAGCCTGATCTGTAATATCAGAAGGTAATGTTACAGGAATAGTGATTCCTATATCTCCAGTTAATAGTGCGTTATTATCTTGTACATATTTTAATAGAGTATCTTTTTTATCTTCCAAGTCCTTAATTTGTTTTTCAACATCATCTTTATCAGTTTGCAATTCTTGATTTTCTTTTTCTATAGTTGTTTTAATGTTTAAAAGATTGTCTTCTGATTTTTTTGTTTCTAAAATTAAATCTTTATCGCTTGTACAAATTTGAGAAATTAATGACACTCTTTTTAATGCATCTAAAATATCACCTGAAGAAAATAAAGCGTCTAAATATTGCAATGGTGTAGCTTCAAAGCCTCCATTGAATTGGATGCCCTTTAATCGTTCAGATAACTGGTTTTCTCTTTCAGTAAATTGTGTTTGGGTTAAATCAAGCTTTACCTGATTATCTTTTATATCATTTTCTTTTTCAAGAATTTGCCCCTTTAGTTGATTTAACTTACCCATGTTATATTCAATTTCATTATCGTATTCCTGTATGTTTTGTATAGCTTGTTCAAGTGTTAAATTACTATCATTAGGGTCCGCCAATGCCGGTACTGAGTTGCATATTGACGTAATAAGTAGCGCTGAAGCTACTATCGCCCCAATTCTATTATTTTTTTTCATCTTATCCTCCTTTATGCCTACTCTATAGATATGGTTTTTGTAAAGTAGAATAGATTATTGAATATTATCCGATAACTTATATTATACTACAAACAGTTTGCAAAATAATTGTAATTTATTAAGATTTTATTAAAATGTTGAGGTAAATGGTTCCAGAACATAACTATTTTATTTAAATTTCTTAATATGGAAAAGTTTATTGGAATTTCTTGTTTTAAGCATATGATTTATAGGATATAATAATTACTAGAAGGGGGAATAAGATGTGAATTTCTTAAGAGAACTATTTAAAAAGGATATAGTCAGAAGAATTTGCGTTCTTCTTATTATTGTATTTTTTATGTATATATTAAGATCAATGCTTAATCTATTTTTACTTACATTTTTCTTTACATATATTGCATATAGCTTACAGGTAGGAATTACGAAACGGTTAGATAAGTTTATAAAGGTGAAACCAATAATAATAACATTATTTTTATACATATTCATGACATCTATTATTATCTTTGCAAGTTATAGGTATATACCAATAATTATTAGACAGCTTACAGAGATTGGTATGAAAATATCTAGATTTGATTTTAGAGATATTGGTGGGGAAGTTTTATCTACGTACATTGTGCCATACTTTGGAAAGGTTGATTTCATGTCATTTTTTAAGAATTCTGAAATAAATGATTTATTGAAATTTGATCAATTTTTAAAATATGCTTCAAATATAGGTACTTGGAGTTTTAATATCTTTGTTTCTTTAATATTAAGCCTCTTTTTTATGGTTGAAAGAGAGAAAATCAAAGAATTTTTCTCAGAGTTTCAAGATAGTAAAATTGCTATATTATATAGGTACACAAAAGATTTTGGAATAAATTTTTTGAATTCCTTTGGAAAAGTAATTCAAGCTCAAATAATTATTGCATTTGTTAATAGTATTTTATCTATTATATCTCTTTTTGCATTGGGATTTCCACAGGTTTTAGGCCTTGGAGTTATGATTTTTTTATTTAGCTTAGTCCCAGTTGCAGGAACAATTGCATCGTTAATACCTTTAAGTATAATAGCATACACAGTTGGCGGTTTTAAAATGATTTTATATATTCTTATAATTATCGCATTTTTACATGGACTTGAGAGCTATGTATTGAATCCTAGGTTTATGGCAGATAAAACTGAATTGCCAGTCTTTGTCGTATTTATTACACTTTTAGTATCAGAGCATTTTATGGGAGTCTGGGGGTTATTACTTGGAGTACCTCTTTTAATGTTTGTATTAGATTTGTTGAATATCAAGCCAAGATCTAAAAATAGAAAGCATAGAAAACTTGTGACACTTAAGAGAAGACGTATTAATGAGTAAATTTATTCTTAAAAATTTTACAGGGAAATATCTTAGCTAGACTAAAATTATCTATTTTAGCCTAGCTTTAATTTTATGTTTTAATGTTCATAAAACCACCTGCTAAGTGAATTTATCAATCCAAAGTAGACAACTTCCCTAAGCGGATAGACCTAACTTTTGATTTTATTTAAAAATTATATTTTATATCATATTACAATAAAAAGGACAGAGGTACAGAGATATTTGTATATATTAAAGTACTTATTAATTAAGTATTTGGTATTACTTTGAATAATCACATAATTTTCACATAAATATTTTATACTGAGTAGTAGTGTACTTTTTTATTATAATCATTAGCAAAGCATAAAAGCATCTAAGATTTATGAGTGAAAAATATTCAAATATCAAGGGGAAGGGTGATATTTCATGAAGCGGAATAAGGTTGCATATATAATAGTAGCTTTAGTTATAATAGGAGGAGCAACTATTATGTATAGTATAAATCAACATTATAAAAGTAATAAAATAGCAATTCAAAAGACAAATAGTGTACAAGCTAACAAAATGAAACTTGTAATAGATACAGATAATAAGGACGTATTACCCAAAAACTTTAGGACTACTAAGGATAAAATTAATGATGAGAAAACAAGAGATATTAACATTACAGGATTGAGTGATCTAAATATTTCTGGTAGTGGAGCGCTTTCAGAGAAAAGTTTAGCGATGGTAAAAGAAAAAATAGGTGATAAATCTATCATAGATATTGACTTGCGCCAAGAAGATCATGGATTTATCAATGGTATGGGAATAAGTTGGTTTGGAAAGAATAATAAAGCTAATAAGGGAATTAATAGAGAACAAATTATATCTGATGAGAACAGCAATTTAGATAAAATATCTAAGAACAAGCATGTTAAGTTTGATGAACTGCCAAAGGGAAAGTCCTTAAACACAGTAAAATCAATTGATAATCCTGAAAGTGTAGAAACAGAGGAAGAATTAGCTAAAGGCTTGGGTATGAGCTACTTGAGAATTACAGTTACAGATCATGAGAAACCTTTAGATGATCAGGTAGATTTATTTATTGAATCAATTAAGAATCTGCCAAAGGATACATGGATACATTTCCATTGTAGAGGAGGAGCAGGCAGGACTACAACATTTATGTCTATGTATGATATGATGCACAATGCAAAAAATGTGAGTTTTGAAGATATAATGAACCGTCAAAAATTGATTGGTGGATCAGATTTACTAAAGGAAACAAATAAAGATGAAGATAAATCAAGAGTAGAGTTTTTAAATATGTTTTATAAATATTGCAAAGATAACCAAGATGGGTATGAAACATCGTGGTCTCAGTGGATTAAGAATAGCGGAAAGCAATAATGCAAATGTATAAAAGGTTAATTCTAGTGGATATTTTCCATTAGGATTTTTTTATTTTAAAAATATGAATGAAAGAGAAGGAAATTACTAAAAATATAATTATTGTATTTATCACTATTGAAAAATTTATTGTATATGGAGAAGTTTAAATGATGAATAACGATATTATAAGAATTGATGAAATAGCAAATCCAATAATAAAAAGATGGAAAATGATACTCTTAGTAACATTAGTAACGACATTGTTAGCTTTAATTATAAGCTATTTTATAATTCCACCTAAATATGAAGCAAATACTAAAGTCTTTATAGGAAAAGAAAATACCACTGGTCAGGATCAAAACTATAGCACTAATGATGTGCAAATGTATCAAAAACTAATAAAGACTTATGCAGAAATAATAAAGACCAATGATTTAGTACAAAGGGCCATAGACTCAAGTGATATAAACTTAAACTCAGAAAATGTTCTTGATAATTTATCAGTTACGCCAAGAACAGATACACAAATATTAGAAATTAGTTACGTGAGTGCAAACCAAGCATTAGCTGGGGATGTAGTGAATTCAGTTACAAATGAGTTTATAAGATCATCTAGGGAGTTTATACCAAATGGTAACGTAAAGGTTGTGGAGAGTGTTAAAGTACCTCAAAAGCCAGTCAGTCCAAATAAAAAAATGTATATAGGAGTCGGTCTTTTGCTTGGTTTGATAGGCAGTGCTGGAGCAAGTTTCTTATTAGAGTTCTTAAATAATACCTTTAAAACTAGGGAACAAATAGAGGAGATTTTAGGATTGCCAGTTCTAGGCGTTATTCCTGACTTATTTAAAGAAGGTAAGTGATGTGAATTGACAGGAAAAGCGGAGATAGAAATCCTATTTTTTATCAATTAATGCGCTAGATAATTAAAATAAATCATCTACTCTTAAAAAATGAAGTTTATGTTAATAAATTATTTGTAAACAAATGCAAAGTTGTACTTTCTGATTATTAATGTAACAAGTTTAATTTGATGTTAGGAAGGTGTGAAATCATGTCGTTACTAGAGAAAATAAAAGGCTATACACTAGAAATAATGAAACGATATAAATTAGAAGAAGCGAGGAGTTATAAAGCAGATAGAATGAAAAGTTATAAATTAGAGAAAACAGTAGTTGATAATAGAATTCATGCCGGCTTCATAGTAGAAGATAAACCTAAATCTATAGTTGCAGAAGCTTATAGAACATTGAGAACTAATATACAATATTCTTCCTTCGATAAGGAGATAAGAACAATAGCTGTTACTAGTGCAGAAATGGCAGAGGGAAAATCAACAGTTGCAGGAAATATTGCTGCATCTTTTGCTCAAAATGAAAAGAAAGTGATACTAGTAGATTGCGATTTACGAAAACCCTCAGTTCATAAGAATTTTAAAGTCTCAAATTTGATTGGACTTTCTGAAGTTCTCCTTGGAAAGGCTGCTATTGAAGAAGCAGTACAAAAAAGAAATGATAATTTCTTTTTTTTAACATCAGGGAAGATTCCACCAAATCCATCAGAAATGCTATCATCTTCTGCTATGAGCAATTTAATAGAAAGATTAAAAGTAGAATTCAATATAGTGGTTTTAGATACAGCACCGCTTAAAGCAGTTACAGATGCACAAATACTATCAACAAAGGTAGATGGTACTATTTTAGTTATAAGGGCGGGAGAAACGAAAAGAGATATAGTAATGGATGCAAAAAATCTTTTGGATAAAGTGGGAGCTAATATTATAGGAACAGTATTGCATGCGGTGGAGAATACAAGAGGAAAATATTCTTACTATTATGGAAATGATGAAGACAAGGATAATTTATAGTGAACAAATGTTAGTTTATAATATAAGGAATAAAATTTATGTGATTTCGGATGATTACCACATAAGCCTAGGTTAAAAGTTTGGTATCAATAAAATAAATTATACACTAAAAGAGGTGCGGTTATGATAGATATTCATTCTCATATACTACCGGGAATTGATGATGGATCTAAGGATATGGAAATGACTTTAGAGATGCTAAGAAATGCAGAAAAAGATGGAACAAGAGAAATAGTTGCAACACCTCATTATTTGTTAGAGTACGGGGAAGCCACTATTAGTGAAGTTAAGTCACTTGTACAAGAAGTTAACTCAATTATAAATAAGGAAGGTATAAATATAAAAGTATATAGTGGACAGGAAGTTTATTTTAATGAAAATATAATTAATAACTATTTGGAGGGTAAAATAGGGACAATAAATGATTCGAGGTATATGTTAGTTGAATTTTCAATGCACAAGTTTGATGATAATATATTTGATACCATTTATGAACTCCAGGTTAGAAATATCACACCTATAATAGCACATCCAGAAAGATATAAGCCATTTAGAGAAGATCCTTCACTTATTAATGAATTTATTGATCAAGGATACTTATTTCAAATGAATGCAGGAAGCATAACAGGTAGATTTGGAGAAAGTATTAGAAAAACTACACATATATTTTTAGAGAATAATATATATAATTTTATTGGTTCTGATGCTCATGACATAGATAACAGAACTACTGGACTTAGAAAAGCTATAAGTATATTAAATGATAATAATAATGAAATAATAAATGAAAATATCTTTGAAGAGAGCTCTGAAAAGCTGATCAATAATGAGGTTATAAATTTCGTTGGAAAAAAAGTTAAGATAAAGAAATCAATATTTTCGTTTTTTAAAACTAAGTCAAAGTAAGTAAAATTTTGAAGTGCCTAGAACGTAATAGATAAGGCGAGGGGGACGTTCTTTTGTCTCACAGCTGCCATAAAAAAGAAAATAAATTAAATACTTGTCATAAAACGCTATATTAGCAACTAACCTTTTTATTGCTTAATATAGCGTTTATTGTGCGTTGAATTATAGTAGACATACAAGGTAAGATATTTAGTAAGAAGTGCAGAAATACAAAATATTATGATTATAAAAGTCTATAAAATAAAATCAACAAATGAAAAAATGTTGTCATTTATCAAAGTAAATATAAATTAAAAAAGCTAAAGTATTTAGCTAAAAATTAATTCTTATGAGGTGGTGATAAAATGCAACAAGTAAAGGTTAATAAAGGAGAATTCATTTTTCAAGAAAGTATAGAACGCAGGATTGAATATTACTTTTTTAAAAGAGTTATGGACATACTTTGTTCATTAATCGGATTAATAATCTTGACTCCATTATTTTTAATTGTTGGAATTTTAATTAGACTTGAATCTAAGGGATCTATAATTTTCTCTCAGGAGAGGATTGGTAAAGACGGGAATGTATTTAAAATGTACAAATTCAGATCAATGGTTGTTAATGCTGAGGAGTTAAAAGGTAAGCTATGTCATAAAAATGAGATGAGCGGACCTATGTTTAAAATTAAAGATGACCCTAGAGTAACTAAAATAGGTAAATTTATAAGAAAGACAAGCATTGATGAACTTCCACAATTGTTTAATGTTCTAAAAGGTGATATGAGTTTAGTTGGACCTAGACCATCTCTTCCAAAAGAAGTAGAAAAATTCGATAATTGGATGATGACAAGGCTTGAAGTAAAGCCTGGTTTAACATGTTACTGGCAAGTATCAGGAAGAAATGATATTGATTTTGAAGATTGGATGAAACTAGATATTAAGTATGTAAGGGAAAGAAATACTTTAGTTGATATTAAGTTAATATTTAAAACATTTTTTGTGCTGTTTGGAGACAAGCATGCAAGTTAAGTGACTTTAGGCATATGGACGTGTTATTTTTTGATTATACATTAATAGGGCGCATTAGAGGAAATGATGAGTTTAAATATATTGTCTCTAAAGCTATGGGTAATATGGATCAAATAAATTTAATCAATTAGAATTACGGAATATATGGAGGTAAGTATGAAAATAGTAGTAGCAGGAACAGGATACGTAGGTTTAGTTACTGGAGCATGTCTTTCGGAAATTGGACATAATGTAACTTGCGTTGATATAGATAAAAGTAAAGTTGAAATGATGAAACAAGGAATTTCACCAATATATGAACCGGGATTAGATGAACTTTTAAAAAGAAATCACGATGAAGGTAGATTAGATTTTACAATAGATTATAAAAATGCTTATAAAGATGCTGATTTGATATTCATAGGGGTTGGAACTCCGGAAAGAGAAGATGGTTCAGCAAACTTAGATTATGTGTTTAATGTATGCAGACAAATTGCTGAAAATGCTGAAAGAGATTGTTTGGTAGTAGTTAAATCAACAGTACCAATAGGAACTAATGATAGAATTGAAGAGTTTTTAAAGGAAAATGTTAAAAATAATATTCAAATAGAAGTAGCTTCAAACCCAGAGTTTTTAGCGCAAGGAACCGCAGTTGTAGATACTTTATATGCAAAGAGAATCGTAATAGGAGTTGAATCTAAAAAGGCGGAAGAACTTTTAAAAGAGGTTTATGAAGGCTATAATCAACCAATTGTTGTTACGAATAGAAGAAGTGCAGAAATGGTTAAATATGCATCAAACGACTTTTTAGCACTTAAGATATCATTTATGAATGAAATAGCAAACTTCTGCGAAATGGTTGGAGCAGATGTTGAAGATGTAGCTAAAGGAATGAGTTTTGATCCAAGAATAGGTGATAAATTCTTAAATGCTGGAATCGGATATGGCGGATCATGTTTTCCTAAGGATACAAAAGCACTTCATTGGCTTGCAAATGATAATGGATATGAATTAAAAACAATAAAAGCAACAATAGAAGTAAATGAAAATCAAAAATATAAATTATTTAGACAAGCTAAGAATAAATTTGGAAGTTTAAGAGGATTAAAAGTGGCTGTGCTTGGATTAACATTTAAGCCTGGAACAGATGATTTAAGAGAAGCTCCATCTATACCAAATGTAAGAAGATTATTAGATGAAGGTGCTGAAATAATTGCATATGATCCAGTTGGAGTTGAGAATTTCAAAAAAGTATATCCAAGTGAAATAACATATGTAAGTACTCCAGAAGAAGCTTTAAAGGATGCAGATATGACATTCATATTTACAGAGTGGAATGAAATTAAATCTTTAGATCTAAGTGTATATGAAAAGCTTATGTATACTCCAATTATATTTGACGGTAGAAATTGTTATAAAGTTAAAGAGGCTAAAGAAAGACAAATAGATTATTATTCAATTGGAAGAAAATCTGTATTGAATTTAGAAGAAAAAGCTTTAAGTAAAGTAAAAACAGCAATGGTAATATAGCAAGGGTAATTAAATGAAACTTTTCAGATGGACATGGTAACTCCATTTAAACTCATAGCTTAAAGAATGCTAACTATAGTATGGTAAATTTTTAAATGGTTAAGGAGGAGAATATTATGAAGGTATGTTTTATAACATCAAGTGGTGGTCACTTAACTCATTTAATCCAATTAAAAGAGTGGTGGAAAGATAAGGAGAGATTCTGGGTAACCTTTGAAAAGGAAGATTCTAAATCAATACTTAAAGATGAAAAAAAATATTGGTGCTATTTTCCTACAAATAGAAATGTAAAAAACTTGATTAAAAATACATTCTTATCAATAAAGATATTACTTAAAGAGAAACCAGATTTGATTGTCAGCACTGGTGCAGCACCTGCAATTCCATTTTTTTATATTGGAAAACTATTTGGCGCAAAAGTTGTTTATATTGAAGTATATGACAGGATAGAAAAACCAACTATAACGGGGAAGGTAGTTTATCCTATAAGCGATTTATTTATATTACAATGGGAAGAACAAAAGAAGTTTTACCCAAGAGGACAAGTATTGGAGGGATTATTTTGATATTTGTAACAGTGGGAACACATGAACAAGGTATGGAAAGATTATTTATCCAATTGGATAAATTAATTGAAAGTGGAGATATTAAAGAAGAAGTATTTGCTCAAGTTGGGTACTGTAATTATGAGCCTAAAAATTATGAATACAAGAAAATGATTGGATATGATGAAATGGATGAATATGTGAGAAAAAGTGATATAATCATAACTCACGGAGGGCCAGGAAGTATATTTCATCCTCTCCAATATAATAAGGTTCCAATTGTAGTGCCAAGAGATCCAGAGTTTGATGAACATGTTGATGATCATCAAATACTTTTTACTAAAAGATTAGATAAAAATTCAAAGATCATTGGAGTATATGATATAGAAGATTTAGGCAGCGTAATAAGTAATTATAAACAGCTATCAGTAAAATGTAACACATATAATTCTAATAAAAATGACTTCATTAGAAAGTTCGATAATGTAATCAGCCGGATAATGTAGAGCAGCATTCATAAATTAAAGGAGATCATTGATGAATATATTATATCTTAACAGAGGTATGGGTATTGGAGGAGTTGAGAAATGTATTATTCAACTATGTAAATTATTCAATAGTAGTAATAAAGTTATAGTTGCAAGTATGGGTGGTGAATTAACTAAGGATTTAGAAAAAATGGGAGTTAAACACTACAATATTTTAAATACAGATTCCAAGAATCCCGATATTATATTAAATAACTTAATAGCCATATATAAGATGGTGAAAAAGGAAAATATAGATATAATTCATAGTCATCATAGAATGACAACATTATTAGCTAAATTAATATCGAAAATTACTAAAGTTAAAGTAATACATACTCAACATTTATGTATAGAAGATAAGTTTAAGTTAACGAATGTATCTTTAAAAGGCATTAAAACAATAACTGTAAGTGAAGCAGCTAAAAGAATTTTAAT
Source organism: uncultured Clostridium sp. (assembly GCA_963524945.1). Lineage (GTDB taxonomy): Bacteria > Bacillota > Clostridia > Clostridiales > Clostridiaceae > Clostridium. The sequence continues at coordinate 49,837 of CAURJV010000026.1, read as the reverse complement.
TGAAAAGGCTGGTTTAGAAGAAAAGAATATAAAAACTATATATAATACTGTAGAAACTGAGCATGATAGTAAAGAAGTTGATGATAAGCTTTTAGAGCTAAAGAAAAAAGGATACTTTATAGCAGCTCAAGTAAGTAGAATAGTAGATTATAAAGGAGTCTATGATTTTATTTCTATCGCAAAAAGTACTGCATTAGAAAATGAAAAAATAAAGTTTGTATTAATAGGCGATGGACCAGAATTAAGCAATATTAAAGAACTTATAAGGAAAGAGAAATTAGAAGATTATATTTATCCGTTAGGAGCTAAGGATAACATTATAGAATACCTAAAATATATAGATGTATTATTATTATGTTCTTATATAGAAGGTTTGCCTCTAACTCCATTAGAAGCATTCTCACAAGGGGTTCCAGTTGTAGCTACAAATATAGATGGAACAAATGAAGAAATAGAAAATGGATATAATGGATATTTAGTAGAGGCTAAAGATATTGAGGGCTTTAAAGAAAAAATACTTGAATTATATAAAGATGAAGAAAAATATTCTTATATGAAGGGTAATTGCTTTGAAATTTTCAATGCTAAATTTAATAAAGAGATATATTTTAAATTACATCTTAAAGAATATAAAGAAATTTTAAGCCATGAAAGAAAATAATGAGTCCAAAATGTCATGATTATTTTTCATTATGCGGGGAAGCAGATTGTGTTCATAGCGAGTCTATTAGTAAAATCTGCTGGTAAGAAGAGAACCCAAATCTATGATTTGGTGTGAATCGCTTACTCATGGAGCGTAGCAAGTCGAGTTCCCTCTATAATGTAAAACAGGATTGGTAGATGGATTTGTTATTTTTTTGATTATTATTTAAGTTAGGTGAAATAAAGGATGATTGGAAAAGGCATTAAGTATTTAAGATCATTAATGAGAATTGCTGTATTAAAAATAAGATATAGCAATAGAATTGAGTTTAAAGTTAAGAATTTAAAATCACTTTATATAGGTAAAGGTGTAAAAATAAGAATAAGTAAAGGAAATGTATTATCTCTTGGCAATAATGTTTATATCGAAGATTATTGCAGCTTCGAATGTATAAATGGAAGTATTTATATTGGAGAGAATACATTTTTTAATACTAATAATAAATTAGTATCTTTAGAAAAAATAAGTATCGGATCAGATTGTTTATTTGGACCTAATATAGGGATTTTTGATCATGATCATCGCTATGATATTAGCGATAAGCCAATAATATCTCAAGGATATAATACTAAAGAAATAAATATAGGTAATAATATTTGGATTGGATGCAATGCTACCATTACACGTGGAGTAAATATATGCGACAAAGTGATTGTTGCTGCCAATTCAGTTGTAACTAAAAACATTGTTAATAAAGGGGTTTACGGTGGGGTTCCTGCTAAACTTATTAAAGAACTGTAATGACAGTCAAATTCTTATCTATTAGATGATATATATCGTCTCTTTAATCTGTTATTTTCTTTATATTTATCCAAAGATGAATATATAATTTCAACTTTGGGGTAATCTATATATAGAACTTTAAATTCAGTCATATAAAAAAAATAACAAGTCCAAAATGCTATGATTATTTTCATTAGGCAAGGAAGCAGATTGGTCTCATAGCGGGCTATTAGGGTAATCTGCTAACATAGCATAATGGGAAATAGGCTTAGCAGATGGATTTGTTATTTTTTGATTATGCCTAAGAAGGGAGTAACAGATGCTTTTCGTTTTGAATGTATTATTTGATATTTTTATCTTTCAAAATTGTCTAATTGCGTATATTCCACAATTGGGGTATATTGATGAGCTATTCACATTTATGCTGATAATTCTATCAGTTTTTTATATATTTAATGGAAAAAATAAAATAAGCATGTATTCTAGTGAAGTCAAATCTATAATTTTATTTTTTTGTTTGCTGCTTGTAGGAGTAGCAGGAAACGTAATGCATAAAATTCAACCAGAGAAGATTGCTATATATAAAGATATTTTAGCTATAAGTAAATTTGTAGTCTGTTACACTTTTACGCTAATTGCATCAAATAATATAGATAAAGATTTGTTGTTAGAAAAGGTAGCAAAAAGATCAAGAATTTACGTAAATATAATATTTACTTTTTTGATTTTAAACATAATTCATGATATAGGAATGTCATCAGATATAAGATATGGAATAAGAAGTTATAAATTTCTATATCAGCATCCAACATATTTGGTTTCAGCAATTGTAATATTTTTATGTGTAATATTAAGTGATGATAGAAAAAAGTTTGATAATTTTATTATTTTTGAATCAATAGCTATATTGTTTTTTACATTAAGAAATAAAGCATTTGTATTCATATTAGGATATTTCTTTATGAAATTAGTTATGAAATATGCTAAATCTATAAAGATAAGGTATATATTGATACTTGCTGTCATAGGAATATTCTCGACATATAACAAAATAATGGAATATGCATCATATTATCTTACAGCTGCTCGGCCAGCGCTATTTATAGTGGGTTATAAACTAGCTTGCAAATATATACCTTTTGGAAGTGGTTTTGGAACCTTTGCATCAGAAATATCCGGAGATTATTATTCGCCTATATATTATGAATATGGAATAAATGTAGTTAGTGGATTAGAGGAAACCGCTCATTCGTATATTGGTGATACTTTTTGGCCTTATGTATATGGTCAATTTGGCTTTTTGGGTTTAATTATATTTTTATGGATTATATTGAATATATTTAAATCAATACAGAAAAGATATCAGTATAATAGAGAAATTCAATCAGCGGCATTTTTGCTGCTATTATATATTTTAATAGCATCTACTGCGGAAGCTATATTTACGGATGTAACAGGCTGCTTTACTTTTGCTGTGATTGCTACTTATCTAGGAAATAACATTATAGACAGTGATTCGCAAGAATGTGCTACTGCTAATATAGAATAAGATAAAAACTAATTATCTATTCATAATTGAAGCTTGATTTCATGAGAAGAATTTACTCATGAATCTTAGAAAGCAGAGTTTCATATATGTGAGTGATGACTATAGTGCCTGATATCAGATGAAGGAAGGTTGTTATGGAAAATAAAACGTTAAGAGTTCTCCAAGTTGTGGATTCATTAGGAGCTGGAGGAATTCAAGCCTTTATATTAAATATAAATAGAAATATGCATTTAGATAAAGTTAAGTTTGATTATGTAGTATATAAGAATAAAGAAGAAACTGAATTTTATGATGAAAGTGTTGAGAAAATGGGGGGACAAATAATATGTCTAGAAAAAAATACTGGGATTAAAAGGCTAAAATCTTTTGTAGATTTATATAGATTACAAAAAGACAAAAAATACTCAGTAGTACATATACATGGGGATCGTGCAAAGAGCTTTTTTGAAGCAGTTGTTTTTAAAATATGTAAAACACCTACAATTATTATGCATTCACATAATGATAGAATAAGTAGAGATAAGAGGTTTTATCATTTACATTTAGGAATACAGAATGTCATAAGAAGCCTTTGGAAATATGTAGTTGATTATGAATTTGCATGTTCAACTAATGCGGCGAAATGGATGTTTTCCAAGGAAGATGTAAGAGATGAAAAGGCTAAGGTTATAAATAATGGTATTGATGAAAAAAAGTTTATTTATAATGAAGGGATAAGAAAAGAATATAGAAGAAAATTAAATTTGGAGGACAAATTTGTATTAACTCATGTAGGGCGCTTTAGCTATCAAAAAAACCATGATTTCTTAATAGATATTTTTAATTCTGTGAATAAGCAATATAGTAATTCAGTGCTATTGCTAATTGGAGAGGGAGAATTAAAAGAAAAGATTGAGGATAAGGTTAGATCACTGAATTTAGAGGATAAAGTAATATTTTATGGACTTTGTAATGAAATTCATAACATTCTACAAGCGTCGGATATATTTGTTTTTCCATCTCATTATGAGGGGCTTCCAGTGGTTGGAATAGAAGTTCAAGCCGCAGCTTTGATGGCTGTAGCCTCTGATGCTATAAGCAATGAAATAAAAATAACTCATTATTGGAAATCTGTTTCTTTAGATAGTCCACCAGAGGAATGGGCAAAGATAATTCTGAAATATAAAGATGGATATAGCAGAAAGGATACTTCTGAAGATATTATGAAGTCAGGTTTTAGCGCTAGAGCAATATCAAGAAACTTGGAAAACTTATATATGAATGTTGATAATAATCAAAAAAGTGGTAATAAATAATTTAGTATAGAATATCTTAGTGGTTCAAGGAGAACAAATATATGATAAGTATTATTATTCCAGTTTATAATGTTGAAGAGTATATAAAAGAATGTTTAGATAGTCTTTTAATGCAGACGTATAAAGATTTGCAAATATTGATTGTTGATGATGGCTCAACGGATAAAACTATGGATATAGTTAAAGATTATGAAGATAAATTTGAAGATTTCACTATATTGTATCAAAAAAATCAAGGAGTATCTGTTGCTAGAAACACAGCATTTGATTATATAAAAGGTGAATATACTATATATATTGATCCAGATGATTTTTTAGAATCAGATATGCTTGAGAATATGTATAATAGAGCAGAAAAAGTTAATGTTGACATAGTAATAAGTGAATATTACGTATATTATGATGAAAAAGATAGCAGAAACTACATTGAGAAATATAGAGTGGATCCAAGAAAAATATATAACAATTATGAGGTTATGAACCTTATGTTGAATTATGAATTGCAAGGTCAATTATGGAATAAGTTTTTTAGAACTGAATTATTAAAACAAATTAATTTTGAGTTTGAGCCTCATAGATACATTCAGGATGCATTTCCAGTTTTTAAAGCAATACATTCAAGTAAGGGAATAGCTTTTATAGATAAACCATTGTATTACTATAGACAAAGAGCAACATCAACAGTTCATAAGAAAAATGCTAAGCTCGCAGAAGATTACTATTTTGCTATGAGCAGTATTATAAATTATATAGAAGATAAAAATATAAAAGCAGATAAGAAAAGCTTAAACATTTTTAGAATCAAAGTATTATCTCATTTTATAGCTCACTATACTAATGCACATGAGGAGAATAATCTAAAAAGTTTTAGGAAAAGTAAATATAATGAATTGAGTGTAAAAAATAAGGATTTTTTATTTTTAAAGGAGATAAGTAAAGACGATAAGTTAAAGCTATTTTTTTGGAATTGCGGTTTATATCCAGTTTTGAAGAAAATAAAAAATAGATGATAGATTTAAGGTAGAGTGGCTTTGTTAAGAAAATATTAGTATGTACCCAAGCACAATCAAAAAAATAATAGACTAGTATGCTTTTCTATTTCGCATCATTGGTCGATTATTTCATTCATGTGTATTATAAGGAGAAACTATGAAAATATGTTTTATAACTACTACAATTTTTAATTTGGGAGGAGTTCAAAGAGTAGTATCTGTTTTAGCTAGTGAATTAAGTAAAAGTAATAAAGTAGATGTAATTTGTACAGATAGAACTTTTAAAGTTAATAGAGAAATGTATAATTTGAATTCTAGTGTAAGTATAAAGTTTAATTCAGAGCTGCTACATAAGAAGTTTACTAATAAAGTTATCTGTAAAATTTCTAAAGAGGTGAATTCTATAACTGGAATTTTAAACAATTCTGTTATGAGTGATTTATTGCTTTATGGATATTGTCCCAATGAAGTTCAAGATAGATTTATAAAGTATCTAAATACAAGAAATTATGATGTTATCATAGGTGTAGAAGGTTATTATAGTATAGTTCTTGGGAAAATAAGTGATAAGTTAATTGGTAAAACTATAGGATGGATGCATAATTCTTATGATGCGTACTTAAACAATAAAGGTAAATATTATTGGAAGCAAGAGGAGTTGTTTAAAAGATACATACCTAAATTAAATTGCAATGTAGTTTTAACTTATGATGACAAGATTAAATATAAAGAAAAGTTAGGAATAGATTGTAAGGTGATTTATAACCCTTTAAGTTTTGAATGCAATAAAAAATCTTCGTGCGATAAGAAAAGTATAATTTTTGTTGGAAGATTTCTAGAGCAGCAAAAGGGATTAGATCTTCTTATTGAAAGTTTTAATATAATTCACAAAAAGAAAAGTGATTGGATTTTAAAAATAGTTGGAGAAGGTCCGGATAGAGAAAGTCTGATAAATCATATTGAAAAGTATAATCTAAAAAATAATGTAATATTGCTTGGTCAATGTGATAATGTTAAAGATCATTATTTGGAATCTTCAATTTTTGTTTCAACTTCAAGGTGGGAAGGCTTTGGATTAGCTATCACAGAAGCAATGGAATGCGGATTGCCAGTAGTGGCTTTTGATAATTCTGGTCCTAAAGAAATAATAAGCAGGCCGAACATAAATGGAGTTCTAGTAGGGAATTATAATATTAACAAATTCGCTGATGAGATTATATCTTTAATAGAAAATGATGAGAAAAGAACAAGTATGTCATTAGAATCTGTAAAAAGAGCTAAAGATTTTAAGATAGATAATATTATTAAACAGTGGATTCAAATTATAGAAAAATAATAGATGTATGGTGTAGGTAGTTATAACCGGAGGAATCATGAGAGAGTATTCAAATTTAAAAAGTGGAATAATGATTACGTTCATATCTAAATATAGCAATATATTTGCACAGTTAATTATAAATTCAGTGTTAGCTAGGTTATTGATGCCAGCAGATTTTGGCATAATTGCAGTAATAACTGTATTTATATCATTTTTCAATATGCTTGGTGATATGGGGATAGGACCCGCTATAATACAAAATAAATCTTTAGATGAAAATGAGATTTCAGATATATTTAAGTTTTCAGTAATTGGGTCTATAGTCATAGCAATTGGTTTTTATTTTTTCTCTTATTTTATAGCTTATTTTTATAATGATAATATATATATAAGACTAGGAGGATTATTATCTTTTTCTGTGTTATTTTCTATATGTAATATAGTACCGAATGCTGTATTATATAAAGCTCAAAAATTTAAACAAGTGGGAATAATAAATATAATTGTAAATGTAATAGTTGGAATTTTTACAATATCTCTTGCCTTTAAAGGATTCTCTTATTATTCATTGGTTTTTGATTCGATATTAAAAAGTTTATTTATTTTTGTATTATGTTTTAGGGCATGTAAATTAAAAATAAGTAAAGGTTATTCATATGGTTCTATAAAAAAGATAAAGAATTACTCAAGCTTTCAATTCCTATTTAATTTTATAAACTATTTTACGAGGAATTTAGATAACATATTAATTGGTAAGTTCTTAGGCGCATCAACTTTAGGGTATTATGATAAATCCTATAAGCTTATGCTTTATCCAGTACAAAATTTAACAAACGTAATAACGCCTGTATTGCATCCAGTATTATCTGAATATCAGAATCAAAAGGATATAATTTATGAAACATATATAAAAGTTATAAAAGTTCTTGCTTATTTAGGAATTTTTATAAGCGTATATTGCTTCTTTTCTGCAAATGAAATAATACGCATAATGTATGGTCCTAATTGGGATGCATCGATACCAATATTTAGAATATTATCAGTAACAATTGTAATACAAATGGTATTATCAAGTATTGGATCAATATTTCAAGCTACTGGTTATGTTAACAAACTATTTTCTACAGGAGTAGTATCAGCAGTATTTACTGTAAGTGCAATAGTTACAGGAATAATGAATAGAAGTTTAATTATATTATCGTTAGGATTAGTTATAGCATTTATATTAAACTTTATCCAATGTTTCTATGTACTTATAACGCATGTATTTGAAAAAAGCTTTATTTCTTTTTTATTGCAATTAAAGAACATTGTTATTATCGGTGTATTAATGGTTGGAGGATATATATTAATAAGCAAAGTAGTAATAAACAATATGTTATTAAGTGCAATATTTAAATTTATTATTGGAATTATAACTTACGGTATAGGATTATACATAACAAAAGAATATAGACTATTGAGAAAGATAATTTTGAGAAAATAGAATTGAAATTATTGTTTTACTGGGGATAATATATTAGATAAACCAATTATAAGCTAGATATAATCTGCTGCTTATAACCTGGAGCAACAGCGTAATCCCTATTTCGGCAAGTTGTATGTATAAGTTTAAGTCTCACTTGGGATATATATGGGGTTTCAATTTGAAAATTTGAGATATCAGAAACATAGAAATTGGATACATATTTGTGTAGTAGGCATTTGAAGATAAGCTGCTTAGGTTCTTAAGGGGAGGTTGTTTCATTTACTGCCTGTCACACTGAAAGTGGGAACATGCAGTAATGGGTGCAACCCGCCATTTAGAACCTTTCAGCGAAATTTTCATAGTCCTATGGAACAAATATGTATTCAATTTCGGTGGGGATTCACATAAGTTTGATTCTCATTGGGGAATCCTATAGTTATAAAATAAACAAGGAGTATACGAAAAATGGCTTTATTAGAGTTGAGAAGTATTAATAAGTATTATAGATTAAAAGATAATGATAAATTTCATGTATTGAATGATATTAATCTATCTTTTAATGCTGGAGAGTTAGTTTCTATTATAGGAGAGTCAGGTAGTGGTAAATCTACACTAATGAATTTAATTGGTGGATTAGATTCCAATTTTTCAGGTGAATTACTTGTAAACGAGAAAGATATTAAAAAGTTAAGAAGAAAAGAGCTTGATAAATATAGAAAAAATGAAGTCGGATTTATTTTTCAAAGTTTTAATTTAATTGGTCACCTATCTGTTTTAGATAATGTCACGATAGCAATGACGCTATCTAATGTTAGAAAAAAAGAACGATTGAAACGTGCAAGAGAAATATTAGCAGATTTAGGTTTGGAAAATCATATAAATAAGAAACCAAGCCAATTGTCAGGCGGTCAGAAGCAAAGAGTTGCAATAGCTAGGGCTTTAATTAATAATCCCGAAATAATTATTGCTGATGAACCTACAGGTAGTCTAGACTCAAAAACTACAATTCAAGTTTTAGAAATAATGAAGGATATTGCTAGAAAGGGAAAGCTAGTAATTATGGTTACTCACTCTGAAAGAGTAGCATCCGCTTCAAGTAGAATAATTAAAATATCAGATGGAGAAATAATTGATGATAACAAGGTCATAGAATTAGATAATAAAGTTAATATAGAAAAACAAGATAATATTAGAAAGCAAAAACAAAATTTGAGTATAACATCATCTGTAAAATTAGCACTTGTTAATATGAAAGAAAAACTTCCTCGTAATGTACTTGTTTCTTTAGGTGGTAGTATAGGAATAATGAGCATAATTCTAATGTTGTCTTTAGGTAATGGTGTGAAATCTTATTTTAATAAGACTATGAACAATTATGTAAATCCATTAGTAATAGAAGTTAATATGCATAGTGAAGAAAATGAAGACATAAATTTAGATGTTACAACAGTTCAGAAACCGGATGTTAATTCTACTAAACCATTTGAAGAAAGTGATATTGATACATTATCAAAGATAGAAAATGTATCCTCTGTGGAAAGAGGATATAGTATAATTTCTCTTGGAGCGAATTCGTTAGTATACAATAATAAAACTAATAATTTAATGAATGTTTCAACAATATCTTCCAATATAACGGCGTCTAATGTTGAAACTGGAACATTACCTAAAGCTGGGGAAGTATTAATTAATAAAGCATTAAGCGATAATTTGGGTAAAGATATTATCGGCCAAAAAGTGAATTTACGCATACTTGCTAATCAAAAGATTTTAAATAGAGATTTTATTGTAAGTGGCGTTTATACAACAACAGGTGGAGACTTAACTGCAAATATGAAATCTGCTTTTTTAAATTATTCAGACTTAGAAAAGTTATATTCAGATAACGGCTATAAATTGAAGCCTAATGTGGTTTATGTTAACACAACAAATAGCAAATATACCCCTCAAATTAAACAAAAGGTTAATGAACTTGGTTACTCACAATCATCTCAGGAACAAATGGCATCTATGTTTAATCAAATGATAGATATATTAACATATGTACTATCAGGAATTGCATCAATATCTTTAATTGTATCAGCGATTATGATAATAGTTGTTATGTACATTAGTGTTGTAGAAAGAACTAAAGAAATAGGAATAATAAAAGCAATTGGAGCTAGAGCAAAAGACATACGTAGAATTTTTGTTTCAGAAGCTTTTTTAATAGGATTTTTTAGTGGCGCAATAGGTTTAATAGGGGCATATTTTATTATGAGAGGAATAAATCTTATGTCAAATAAACTATTTGGAGTAAGTGTAGTTCTAATAAAAAGAGAGTATGCAATACTCGGAGTTATCGTAAGTATTGTAATAAGTACACTTGCAGGTTTGTTACCGGCAAATAAAGCTGCAAGGTTGGACCCAGTAGAATCACTAAGGAGAGAGTAAAGATAATAAAAGTAAAATAGCCTCGAAGCTATCAGTAGTATTAATAAGAATGTAGCTGGATAATTTATTTTCTGATAGGTAATAATGAAATAAAGTCAAAGGTTTAGTTACATATATAGATATTGAATTTAAAGAGTTAACTTATTAGATAAGCATATTTACAAATCTGCTAAAACTTTAAGTTGATATCTTTAATAGAAATTATAAATATAGGTTATGTGCTTAGTATGGGGTAGGTGCATAACCTATATTTTTTATTCGCATGCCTAAAAGATAGTCTTTTCTGCTTTAAACAAGGTTTCCTCATCAAGTGAGTATTGTATTTAGAAATTAGAATTATAATTTTATTGATGTAAGTATTTTTATTAGATAGTTTAAAGAATGTTTTATATAAGGTCTTAATGAGTTAGGATTCATGGACGGCTACAAGTGTAAGATATTATAAAATAGATAACTTTATGTCGAATTTTGTATTTAATTATAGTAAGGTGGAATTAATGAATTTATATTACACTAATGCCATGAGTTTTCAGCCTATAATTTAAAATCATTCAGGAATTGTTAAGGAAATTCAATTATAATAGAAGTACGGGTAAAGTTTTTAGCATCCTAAAAGAAAGTTTTGAAATTCAGTTTTGTATCATATTTTGACATGTATAATTTATTGGATTTGTAGATTATAACAAATTGATTTATATATGGAAGCAATAAAGTAGACATTAGTGTATTAATATTAAAATATTGGTATATTTTTAAAGAAATTATGCAAAAATCAAGTACTTAATTTTACAATTAAGTATAGGGATTTACAATAAAAGAATAAAATTCAGCAAGTACTAATATTTTATTGAAAAAATATCGACAAAAACCTCCAAATAAATACAAAAAGACGTAGACAAGCATAAATAAAGTTGCTATAATAATATTCGTAAACCAAAATAATATTTTTTAACCAAGATATTATTTTTAAACTAATAAATTATTAATAAACCAAAAAATGAAACTCTAGGAGGAATATACAAATGATAAAAAGAATGACTAAAGCAACATCTTTATTAGTAGCTGCAGCTGCTATTATTTCAATAGTACCTGCAAGTGCTGCAACAGCAACTACTAACTTAGAAACAAAAGAAGGAACTATTGAAAGAGCTATAGCTTTTGATGGTGGAAAATATCTTTATGAAGGTTACAGAACAGACGATGATCAAAGTGGTCTTTATTACAATGATGGAGATAAGGACAAGTTAGTAGAAGACATAAACGTAAGTGGTATGGATAAATATGGTGATAAATATGCTAGCGTTAAAGATGGAAATGATGAATACTTAATCGATTTATCAACAGGTAAAGAAGTAGACGATACTGTATCAGACAATACAGATTATATCAAAACTAAATTAAAAACAACTTTAAGTAAAACTGATAGATATTCTACTATAAGTGCATTTGGAGATAATGACATTAAAGAAATTAATTCAAACCAATTTGGAGAAACTTGGTATACATATGAAGCAACTACAAGTGGATCAGCTAAATTACATGGTTATGTGAATAATTCTGGAAGATATCTAGATACAGATGTTACAGCAAACATCTATGTTAATAATGGAACAAAAACAATAAAGGTTGAAAAATTTGATGAAGCAGATTCAGGAAACAATATTGTTGTAAGTATAGATCGTACTGCTGGTATAACAGAAATTGGACAAGATAAAGATTACATTTACAGATTAGTAACTGTTAATATTTCAGGAGCCGTAACAAAGACTGGTGCAACTTATATCCAAAAGATATCTAAGGCACAAGGAGATCAAGAAGGTAAAGCATATCTTCCAAAAGATGTAACATCATATGAAGTTACTTCTTTATATAAATCAGATGATGCTGATAATGCAGATACAGCTATAAAAGCTGCTGACACATCATTTAAAGTAGTAAACGGAGTTGTTTATGCTATTAAAAATGATGGAGAAAAGGTTACTGTAAATACTATTAAATTAAAGAAAGATAAAGCTACATTAGATACTGCAATTGTTAACGCTAATAAGGACACTAAATTTGATGTTTATTTAGCAGAAAAAGACATTAAAGAAGATCAAGATATTGCTTCAAAAGCTGCAGTATCAGTAGATGTTGATGGAAATGTTTGGGCATTAAATAACGGAAAAGTTTATAAATTTGATGGTTCAGACTTCCAAGTTGTTTATACTGTTGATAGATCATTTGATACTTTAGAAGTATACAACTCAAACAACTTAATTGCTTGGAAAGATGGAGAAGATGGATATGCTACAGTTAGCAAAGCTACTACAACTCCAGTTGATCCAACTCCAACAAATAAAGGATGGGTTAATACAGCTTCAGGTTGGACATTCTACAACACTGATGGAACTCAAGTAAAAGGACAATGGGTTCAAGATGGTGGAGTTTGGTATTACATCAAAGCTGATGGCGTAATGGCTACAGGTTGGATTCAAGATGGTTCAACTTGGTACTACTTACAATCATCAGGAGCTATGAAAACAGGTTGGTTAAATGACAACGGAACTTGGTACTACTTAAATGGATCAGGAGCTATGGCTACTGGTTGGTTAAATGACAATGGAACTTGGTACTACTTAAATGGATCAGGAGCTATGTTAGCTAATACAACTGTTGATGGATACAAATTAGGCGCATCAGGAGCTTGGGTTAAGTAATAGTTATAGATAATAATATAATAAACTAAAGATAAAAACTTACATTTATATATAGAATATTATTTGTAGTATGTAAATGTAAGTAGTAAAATTACAATTTTTAAGGCTTTGTAAAATCTAAAAATAATTAAAAAGGTTGCTTATAATTGATTTTTTAAATCATTATAAGTAGCCTTTTTTATTTTGAGAAAAATTATAAACTTTTTGAGTGCTGAAAAGTTTGTTTTATAATATTTTAGACAGGTTATTATATGTCTTAGAGAATGTTAAATCAGAAAAATAAAACCAAATGTGAGGCGTATTCACTTTTTTATTATGTAATATTGTTATTTTATTTAGGGAAAATTAATATAAAATTAAGATTTTTTGGAGTCTGCTTAAGTTTACAGTAGAGTCTAATAATGATAACATTATTGGTATAAGGGAAAATAGAATTTGTAATAATGATATTTTTGGAAAAGGGGTTGTAGTCTAAAGTTGTACTTATTTTATCATAACTTTGATTTTATAAAATGGTTTTAGTAGAACTATTAGACATCATGTAAGGTAATAGAATATGAGTAAGAAATTAAAAGAGATAATTACAGCATTGTTTATTATTAATGCGTTTTTAGTTGTAAAACCAGACTGTTTAAATATAATGGATACAAAAGTTTACGCTGAGGAAAAACCTTCGTTAAAAAACATTTATTTAAGTGAAGGAAACGATATAGATTTTAAAGATGACATATATACTTATGTTGTAGATGTTGATAAGGATACTGAAGAGGCTTTTATAAAAGCAAAGCCAGATGATCCTGATGATAAAGTAAAAATAAATGGTCAAGTTGTAACTAAGGATGATAATTATAAAGAAAATGTAAGTTTGGATCAAGGTAAAAATAAAATCGAGATAGAAGTATCTGATGACAAAACCAAAAGTAAATCTGTATATACTGTTTATGTATATAGAGGCGGAAAAGATGCTGTTTATTTAAAAGATATAAATATAAATGATAGTAGTATAGGATTTAACAAAGTTATTAATTCGTATAATATAGAATTAGATGATGGGATGGATATAGTAGAACTTCAGGCAATAACTGATGAAGGAAATTACACAATTACTGCTAATGGCAAGAAGCTAGATGAGACCAATTCAATTAAAGCAAAATTTAATGGGATAGGAAAATACACGATAAATATAGGATTAAAAGATGAAGATACTCAAAGAGAAGGGGCTTATACATTGAATATTTATCTAGGTATTCCTGTTACTCCAAATGTATCGGATTCAATTAATGCAGTTATTAAACCGAATCAATGGATAATAGTAAATGGAAGATGGAGATATAATGATTCGCTTGGAAATTCTTTAGAAGATACTTGGTTTTATGATGATAAATATAAAAGTTATTTCCATTTTAATAATAGAGGGAATATGCAAACCGGCTGGATAGAAGAAGATGGGACATGGTACTATTTAAAACCAAATGGAGAAATGTATACAGGATGGTTGGATTATAAAGATAATTGGTATCTCTTGGATAATGATGGGGGTATGAGAGTTGGATGGGTTCAAAAGGACGGTAAGTGGTATTACTTAAGAAAAGATGGTACAATGGCAACTGGATGGATAGTTAGCAAAAATCATTGGTACTTTTTAAATTCTAGCGGTGTCATGGAAACTGGGTGGATATATTATGGAAAGAGATGGTACTACTTGGATTACTCTGGACTAATGTGCACAGGATGGATTTGTGATAATGGTCAGTGGTATTTCATGAATCCTGATGGAAGTATGAAATCAGGAGAATGGCTATATTGGAATAGTAATTGGTATTACTTGAATTATATGGGAAATATGAGATGTGGATGGCTCTATAAAGATGATAAGTATTACTATCTTAATGAAGATGGAACAATGAGGACTGGCTCTCTAATAATTGATGGGTATATGTATAATTTCAATGAAGATGGTTCTGTTAACTTTGGATAAAATTATTTCTAATAGATTTATTAAAATAAGGGATTACTACAAGAAGTGCTAGGTGTGCAATAAATTACAAAAAGTCTTAAAAAGGAACCAATATTTCCAAGGAAATTTGTATAATATATTAGAAAACAGTTAATAAGCATTTATATTTAAAGGATTTGAAAAAACAATCGATAATTTATATATTAAGATAAGAAATTTACATGGCTTAAGTAAAAGTACTTAAGCCATGTAGAAATTGCTAAAAAGGATTGAAATATATTATAAAAAACATAAGATAGGGGGACATATAGTGAGCGCTAAAAAAATTAACTTTGGGAAAATTATTTCATACCTACTAATCTTTACTGTATTTTTTACATTTGTGCAAATTGGAAACTTTAAAAAAGCTGTTGCAGCTGATACAACTCAAGTAAAAGGGCTAGAGTTTCATATAGGAGGCGTAGATGGAGCTACGAAAAACATTGATGGAAATGATAATGACGGATATGTATGTGAATTTCTTCCTATAGGTGAGAGTTTTACTTTAACTTCTGATTCGGGATATAGTATTACAGGTGTTGCAAGTAGTTCAAACAAGATGGTTATTCAAAGTAAACCAAATACTACAGGTGGGACAAATTATACTATTGGTTCAATAACTGATTACAGCGATTTTATCCTTACAGTTACTATGAAGGATACTCAAGGGTATTCTAAGACTTATCTTATAAAGATGAGATTTGAATCAGATTCAACACTTCAATTTGGAACCTTGAAAGTTACACTTGATAATCAAAGTACTCAAGACTTAAAATATACAGAAACAGATGCAAATGGTAATTACGTACTTACTGATATAGATTCATCTATTAAGACTGCTAAAATTCAGTTAATTAGCACAAACAATACACCAATGAATTTTTCAATTAATGGTGGGGGAAGTTCAACAATAGGAACTGTAAATTTAGTTGGAGGAGATAATGTTATAGGTATAACTGTAACAAATCAAAATGTATCCAAGCAATATAAGCTTATTATTAGTAAAAAGGGTGAAGCAAAACTAAAAGCATTAGTTCCATCAGCTGGAACTTTATCACCAGCATTCAATTCTGATACTTATGATTACACATTAATAGTGCCAACAACACAGACAAACATTTCATTCACTCCGACGACTGTTGATAATGCATCTACTATTACAGTTAATGGGGTTACTGTAAAGAGTGGTAATAAGAGTCAAAATATAAGTTTAGATGAAGGAGATAATGACATTAATGTTGTTCTTACTACTAAAAATGGAGATACAAATACATATACCATTAATGTAACTAGAACAGCACTGTTTAGAAGTTCTAATCTTACCGCTTTAACGCTAACTTCAGGAACTCTTACTCCAGCATTTAATAAAGGAATATATGAATATTCTGCAACAGTTAATAATAATATTACATCAGTAGGAGTAACTCCGACAGCTGAAGATGTTAATGCTACTATTACTGTCAATGGGAAGAAAGTGCCTAGTGGAGCAACTTCTCCATACATAAGTTTAGATGAAGGTGGAAATGTAATAAATGTAAAAGTTACAGATGCTAAAGGAAATAGTAGTACTTATGTACTAAATGTTACTAGAAGATATTCTAAGGATAATGTTAATTTAGCTAGTCTTTCTGTAACTGATGGAACAATGTCACCAAAATTTGATCCAGAAACTTACCTTTATAGTGTTAAAGTTGCAAGAAATATTGAAAAGGTAAGAATCTTGTATACGTCGCAAAATGACAAAGCAAAGATTAAGATAAATGGCAAAGAATATACTAATGGACAATCTGATTACATAAAACTTGATATAGGAGCAAATCTTGTAGTTGTTGAAGTAACTGCTGAGGATGGAAAAACAACAACTAC
Organism: uncultured Clostridium sp.; assembly: GCA_963524945.1. Classification (GTDB taxonomy): domain Bacteria; phylum Bacillota; class Clostridia; order Clostridiales; family Clostridiaceae; genus Clostridium. The sequence goes on along the minus strand of CAURJV010000026.1, from coordinate 32,795 downwards.
TTATAAGTTAAGTGTAATTAGAGGAGATATAGAAGGAACTAACCAGTGGGTGCTTGTTGGGGGGAATTGGACATTCTATAATGCAGCAGGTATGCAAATTAAAAATCAATGGGTTAAGTATGATAATCAATGGTATTTCTTGGATATAAATGGATATATGCAAACTGGATGGATACAAGACTCTGGCAATTGGTATTACTTAAATAAAGATGGTATCATGCAAACAGGCTGGTTTTATGACAAAGGATATTGGTATTACCTTGAAGCTAATGGAGCTATGAGGGTTAATACATGGGCTACTTATGATGGTAAATGGTATTACTTTAACAATTTTGGAGAAATGCAAACAGATTGGGCTCAATATAAAGGCAAGTGGTACCTTATGGATGCTCATGGGGTAATGCAAAAAGGCTGGGTAACTTATGATAGAAATAAGTACTACTTAAATGATGATGGTAGTTTGAGGACAGGATGGCTATATAATGGAAAGTCGTGGTACTATTTAGATGATAGTGGAATAATGATAACTGGATGGAAGAATATTAATGGTAAAAATTATTACTTCGATGCAGGTGGCGTTATGAAGACTGGAATGCTATTCCTTGATGGGCAATGGATAAATTTGAATAATGCATAATTAAAAATAGGAGTAATATCTTATGATAAGGTATTACTCCTATTTTTGTATAAAGGATAAGTTAAAAGCAAATAGTTATAGAAAATTATCTAAATAATCCTATAATTGTATTGTTATGTCTACATTAGTTGAATATAGAAAAAAAAGGTGATATTATAAAATTAATAGAATCATCAATCAAGGTTTATAAATATGAGTCGATTTATTAAAATATTTCATAAATAACTGTGATTGGGTTGGAAGGTACATATAGGAGGAGACAAAATGAATAAAGAGAAAAGAAATATATCATTAAAGGTTAAACTTCAGGTTTCGTATGTAATTATGTCTGTTTTGGTGTTCATATCTGGGATAGTTAACTTTAGACAACTTAGTGATATAAAAAATGGTATTGCTAATGGAGACACATTGGCAAGAGATATTACAACCACTGTAGTGGTATGTGTCATAAGCATAATTGCTGCAATTTTTGCTGGTTTTTACATGCATAAAAACATAATTTCAAGACTAAATAGCCTCCAGAAATTTGCTATGAAATTGGCAAGCTATGATTTCTCAGAAGGTGTTGAAATAACTAAATATGATGAAATTGGAGCTACTGGAAGAGAACTAAATATTGCTCAAGAGAATGTTAAAAATCTTATTTCAGTTATTTTAAGTGAGTCTTGTAACATGAGTGGATTAAGTCAGGAATTATCTGCTAATGTAGAAGAGGTCTCAGCCAAGCTTGATGAAGTTGATAATTCATCTAAAAACATTAATGTTACGATGACTGAAACGAGTGCCACAGCAGAAGAAATTGCAGCCTCTATTGAAGAGGTTAATTCTAGCATGGAGAATCTAGCGAATAAAGCAGCTAATGGAAGTACAAATGCTGAGAAGATTAAAAGAAGAGCTGAAAAAGTTAAGGAAGACAGCAAAATCGCTATTGAAAATACAACACAAATAAGAGAACAAAAAGAAAAAGATATAATAAAGGCAATTGAAGATGCAAGAGTCGTTGAGGAAGTCAAAGTTATGGCTGGAGCTATAGCTGATATTGCAGAGCAAACTAATCTTTTGGCATTAAATGCAGCAATAGAAGCGGCTAGAGCAGGGGAATCAGGAAAAGGATTTGCAGTTGTTGCAGAAGAAATTAGAAAACTTGCAGAGGAATCTTCCCAAACTGTTTTTACAATTCAAGATACGATATCTAAGATACAGGACGCAGTTAAAAATCTTTCAGATAACAGTAACGATATACTTAACTTTATGTCAAGTGAGGTTGATAAGCAGTTACAGGATTATGCTAAGATCGGAGAAAAGTATAGCAATGATGGAGACTTTGTAAGCTCAATGTCAGAGGAACTAGTATCAATGGCTCAAGAGGTTGAAGCTACAGTTGAGCAGATAAATGAAGCACTTCAAAGTACAGCTGCAGATGTTCAAAAATCTTCTGTGAATAGTGAGAAAATACAATCAGAAATAGAAACTAGTTCATCAGCTATATCACAAGTGGCCAATGCAGCAACTCAGCAAGCCCAGATAGCAATGCATTTAACGGAATTAGTACAAAAATTTAAATTAAAATAACAATAAATATTTAAAGAATAAATTAATTAAAGAGTTTTAGAATAACCATATCAAAGATATAATTTTTGTATCACGATATGGTTATTTTTATGCGAATATTTATAACTCAATTCGTAAACATAGTTATATCATTAATTATATAATTAGCTATTTGGATAATGAATTTTACATAATATAAGGCACATTAAAAATAACTATATATTGTTAGAATATTTAAACTCATTAGTATAAATGATATAATATATATAGATATTTTGGAGGCGATTGGCATGATAAGAAGAATTAATAAAATATTAGCACTTATATTAATTGGGACAAGTATTATAGCTACAATACCAAATAGTGTTTTTAGTACTCCAGTTAAAGCGGAGACTAATGATATTTCGAAAATAATTTTAAATCCAAAAACTAATAATGTGGCTCTTTCTGGAATTGATATAGGATCAATGGTTCCGGATGGAGATACGCTTATAGGAATGGCTGAAAACTCAACTATAAACCCTCAGTTAGAAAATGGAGTAAAATTGATGTTTAGCAGTAAAGGAGCAAAGTCAATCGATAATGAGGAATGTGGCAAGTTATCGTACGGTCTTTCTGGTTCGTTAGTTGAAGAAATTTCAGCACAAGTTTATGAGGTTTTGAAAGATCCAATAACAAGCGCAGTTGTATCAAAGGCAGAATCAGCTACAGGAGGTACTATACCAGAGGAAACGCTTAAAAATTTAATTGAACCTATAGTAGAGAAAAACTTACAAGCAGCATTACCAAATGCTATTAAGAGCAGATTTCAGAATATCCCTATATATCAGTATACTGGGAAGAATAATTCTGGTGATGTTATAGATCAGGCTTTTGTGGTAAAGGGGTTAGTGGGATCAATAGTTAATACTGTGGTAGGAAATGGTGCATATTGTATAAATACTTATAGTGCTAATGTGAGGAATGCATCTTACAGCAGCCTTGATATAGTTCCATCATTGATATTTGCCCCAGCAGTAGGTACAACGGCTTATTCAAAAGCAATTAATTTGGATAATGGTTCTAAAGTTATTGGTGATGGGATGAGTATCAATGTTATTGATTCCGTAAATAACAAGGTATATGTAATTAATAATCCAATTTATAATATGTTAAAGGCAAAACAGGGGGAATCAGATAAAATAAATAAAGATTTAAATATTATTGATTTTAATGGTGTTACCAATTTGAACGGCAGCTTGAGTTTTCCTTTGGATATAGATGGAACTAAATTCTCTATTTTAAGCTTATCATTAACTAAAAATGGTGATATTACCGCTAATAAAAGTTATAAATATGCTTTTGTAGTTGGAGATTACGAAAAGAACTTATTAGATAAGATGATTGATGGGGTTAATCTAAGGAATGTTGGAGATAAGATAAAGGGAATGATAAAAAGTGGGACATACAATATGATTCCAGATATAAATACTCAAATTGGCGGCGTGATAGATAAAGGTAAAAATGAGTTTGATAAAACTATAGATGGAATAAGTGATGGGATAAATGACATAAATGACTCCTTAGGTGATCTTACTGATGCTCTTAAAGATAAGAATAATGATGTTGATGATGCTTGGGATAAAGTGTTTGACAGGTACGATAATGATAAAGGCTGGAGAAAACATGATGGATATATATACTATTATGATAAAGACGGAGTTAGTTTAAAAGGTGTACAAAAGATAAATGGAAAAACATACTATTTTAATAGAATTGATGGAGCCATGGAAACAGGTTGGCAGATTGTAGAAGGCAAGAAGTGTTACTTCGATAAGAAAAAGGGCTATGAAATATTTAACCAATGGGTACAAGATAGTGATGATTGGTATTATGTTGGTGAAGATGGAGCCGTTAAAAAGATGGAGTGGGTCAATTGCAATGGTAAATATTATTACTTAAAAGCTGACGGGAAGATGGTAAAGGACTGGTTTAAAGTTGATGAGTACTGGTATTATTTTAATAGTGATGGATCAATGTCAACTTCAACTTGGAAATCTTCTAATGGAAAATGGTATTATTTAAAAGATAATGGACAGGCAGCTAGTGATTGGCTTAACTTGGGTAGTAACTGGTACTATTTTAAGAATACATCAGGAGAAATGCAGACAGGTTGGTTTAGAGCTAATGGAAATTGGTATTATTCAAATGATGATGGCTCAATGAAAACAGGATGGATTTATTCTAAGAATAATTGGTATTATTTAGATGAAGGTACGGGTGTAATGAAAAAAAATGAATGGGTAGTTATTGATGGTAAAAACTATTATTTTAATATTAATGGAGAAATGGTAACAGGATCAAGATATATAGATGGAACAAAATATGTGCTTGGTTCAGATGGAGTACTAATTTCTTAATTTAATGTAATATTATAATGCAACCTAATAAGATGCTGATACTTAATAATTAACACAAGCATTTTATTAGGTTAATTTACTTTTATAGGTATATTGAGATGATTATTTTAGGAGAATATGGTACCATATCTATATAGTTGATGAAGTATATAACGATAATATTAAAGAGGAATATATTAAGTTGGTAACTCTATTAATGGAAAATAAGGTTAAGAGAATATGCTATAGGGGGACATTTGATGAAACGTAAATTTATAAATAAGATAATTTCTGGAGTGATGGTTGCAACTACAGTATTCACATTAAATCCATCTAAAGCTTCAGCTGAGTGGGCAAATGATTATCAAGGAAATTTGTATTATATGCAGGATAATCAGAAGATGACTGGATGGAAAAGAATTGACGGACAGTTATATTACTTTGATGAGAATGGAAGAATGCAAACAGGATGGATTAAAGCAGGGGATTCGTGGTATTTTTTACAAAGTAATGGAGCATTAAAGACAGGATGGATTAATTATAATAAAAACTGGTATTATGCTGATTCAAATGGTGTTATACAAACAGGGATTATCAATGTATCTGGGAATATATACATATTAGATAGTAATGGAATTATGAAAACTAGTAATACAGTCATTGATGGTGAATTTTATACAATTGGCCCAGATGGCATAGTAGTAGGAAATAAGGTGCCAACGCCTGATAAAGAATTCGATGGGTCAGGGCAATGTATTCAAGTCCTGAAAGATACTGATAATAATGTGGCTTCTCCAACAGATTCAAAATTTAATGAAGTTGTAGTAGATAAAACTGAATCTAATGATGATCCAAATGAAGGAAGAAGCTTTAAAGTTCAATTCAAAGATTCTAATGGAGAAGAGATTAAAACAAAGATTATAAAATATGGGAAATCAGTTGACTTAGATAAACCAACTAAAGAAGGTTACAGATTCTATGGATGGAATACCAAGAGCAATGGGTCAGGCAAAAGTTATAGTGCAGATGATACAATAAAGGTAAAAGATGATATTATATTATATGCTCAGTGGAAAGATGATAATTCAATATATGTAGATGGAATAACTATAAAAGGAAACTCAAATGTTGTTGTAAATAAGACTACTCAAATGACAGCAGAAATATCACCAAGTGATGCTACTGATACAAGTGTAACATGGTCTGTTATTAATGGAACAGGAAAAGCGACAATTGACAGTAATGGAGTATTGACTGGAGTTTCCAATGGAACAGTAACAGTGAAAGCTACTGCAAAAGATGGTTCAAAAGTAAGTGGAACAAAAGAGGTGACAGTTGGTACAACAGAAGTAGCAGTACCTGTAAGTGGAATTACAGTAGGAACTACAACAGGACTTTCTCAAATAACAACCAATAGTGGTACGTTACAAATGACAACTAAGGTATTGCCGTCTGATGCTAGCAATCAGGATGTAACATGGTCAGTTGAAGATAAAACTGGAAGTGCAAAAATAAGTGATTCAGGACTAGTAACGGCAGTCTCTAATGGGATAGTAACAGTTAAAGCAACAGCAAAAGATGGATCAGGCATTGTTGGAAGCACAACTATAACAATAACTGGACAATCTACATCAATACCAGTATCTGATATTTCGATAATTGGAAAGGATAATGCTGATACAATAACAGCTGATGGTGGAACTTTACAAATGAGTGCAACAGTTATTCCAACCACTGCAAGCAATAAATCAGTGATATGGTCCGTTGAACAGGCAGGTGATGCAGGAACAACAATGACAGGAAAAGCAACAATTAATTCAACAGGACTTTTGACAGCAGTTGCGGATGGAACAGTTACAGTGAAAGCAAAATCTAGAGATGGATCCTCAATTACTGGAACTAAAGTTATAACTATAAGTAACCAAAGTATTAAAGTCACTAAAATTACAGTCAGTGGAGAGAATGGGGCCAAGACAATAGGAATTAATGGTGGAACTTTGCAAATGAATGCAGATATATTACCAGTCAATGCTAGTAATAAATCAGTTGTATGGTCTGTTGAAAATAAAACAGGAAGTGCAACAATCGATAGTACTGGGCTACTAAAAGCAATATCAAATGGTGAGGTTAATGTAATAGCAACAGCAAAAGATGGATCTGGAATTGTGGGAAATGCAACTATAATATTAAGTAATCAAAATACTGTAATACCAGTTTCAAGTATAGCAGTCAATGGACAAGATGATGTCTCTTCAATAACAACAGATAATGGAACTCTAAAGATGATTGCAACTGTAGTACCAAGTAATGCAACATCTCAAAAAGTGACATGGTCAGTTAGTAGTGGAACAGGGACTGCGACAATTGATTCGGATGGAACTTTACATGCGGTTACAAATGGAACAGTTACAGTGAAAGCAACTTCTGTGGATTACCCAAAAATAATTGGAACTAAGATTATAAACTTAAGTGGGCAATTTGTAGAAGCAACTGGATTAGAAGTGAATTCTGATGGAAATGCTTCTCAATTAGTAGTTGATGGATCTTTACAGATGAGTGCAAATATATTACCAGATAATGCAACTTATAAGACAGTGAAATGGTCAGTTGATAGTATACCTGGAAGCAGCGGAACAGCGACAATAAATTCTTCAGGAATTTTAGTGGGAAAATCATTGGGAGATGTTAATGTAATAGCTACTGCAACAGATGGAACTGGAATTGTTGGAAGTAAGAAGATAACAATTATTCCACCAGTTAAAATTACAGGAATTACTGTAAGTTCACCATTGGGTAGCAATGATAAGATAACTTCTAATGCAGGAACTCTACAAATGAATGCAATTATAGCAAACGCAAATGAAGCAACTAACAAGAATATAACTTGGTCTGTTGAACAAGCAGGCGATGTTGGAACAGATATGACAGGAAAGGCAACAATTAGCTCTAGCGGATTATTAACAGCAGTAGAAAATGGGACAGTTAGGGTAAAAGCAACTGCTAATGACGGATCGGGTGTTGTTGGAACAGATGTTATAACGATAAGTGGCCAAGTTGTTCAGGCAACAGGCTATACAGTAAAAGCTTTTTATGGTAATGGAGCAATTGAAACTAACCAAATAACAACGGATAAAGGAATTCTTCAGATGAAAGCAACAGTTACGCCAAGTAATGCAACTACAACGCCTTCAGCAGTAATGTGGTCTGTTGAGCAGGCGGGGGATACAGGAACAACAATGACAGGAAAGGCAACAATTGATGCAGACGGAACGTTACATGCGATGGCTAATGGAACAGTCAAAGTAAAGGTAAATGGAGTCACTTCTGATGGGACTTCAATTAGTGGGTCAGAGATTATAACAATAAGTGGGCAAATTGTAAATGTAACAGGAATTACAGTAACTTCTTCTAGTAGTAAGATAGCATCAGGTAATGCATTGCAAATGAATGCTAGTATATCGCCAACTACAGCAACTAATAAAACGGTAACTTGGTCAGTAACGAATTTTAATTCGACAGAACCTATTCATGCAGGAATTGATAACACTGGTAAGTTAACAGCAGTATCAGCAGGAACTGTTATAGTAACAGCAACAGCAAATGATGGATCTGCACAATATGGAACTGCATATATAACAATAACATAGCATTTAATTGATCATTACTGAATTTTAAGAAAAAATGGTCAAACTATACCTTTATAGTTTGACCTCCAAGTTACCTGAATTTTGGTTGAACTTATGAAATTCGGTATAAAAATATAATCACGGGTGTTGAATCTATAATTATATATATTTTTCGTATGAAGGTATGGAAAATTATAATGGCTAAACCTCAGATAAATTAACAGATAGGGAGGGCTTGAAATGAAGAATAAATTTTCGAGAGGACTAATTGCTCTAAGTATTGCTGTTTCGATTTTAGTTACATTAAAGCCAATGCGTGTGTCAGCTGAATGGCTTCAAAATTATGATGGAAATTGGAGGTATATAGAGGGATATACCTATGCAACAGGATGGAGACAAATTGGAGGCACTTGGTACTTTTTTGATCCTTATGGATTAATGAGAACAGGATGGATATCTAGCAATGGTGAATGGTATTATGCAGACTTGAGTGGGGCAATGCAAACTGGAGTAATTCAAATTGAAGGAAAGATTTATTTGTTTTCATCAAACGGGATACTACAAAAAGGAACTAATATTATAAATGGAAAGATCTTTAACTTTGGAGATGATGGTGCCTGTATAGGAAGTGATTATCCGATTCCGGATAAGGGATTTGATTATTATGGAAATAATTCCATTCCTTATATTCCTAGTCAAATAGTAAGTGAAGATGGAAATATGTCAAATAGTATTCCTACGGATGGTTTGAATCCAGCTAAAAAACAGTATAAAGTTAAGTTTAAAGATCCAGATGCTGAAGATTCTGATGAGGAATTACTTAAGACAAAAACTGTGGATGAAGATACTATGATTACTTTATACAAACCGACTAAGAGCGGATATAGTTTTGTAGAATGGAATACTAAGAGTGATGGTGATGGTACAAGTTATGAATATGATGATAGAATAAAGGTAAAAGAAAATATAACTTTATACGCACAATGGGAAAAGAATAATAGCTCAAGTACTGATGATTCCGTAAAAGTAAAATCTATTATAGTGTCAGGAGCGAATGGTTTAAGCGAAATAAAAACAAAAGGTGGAACTTTACAAATGACTAAATTAGTAGTGCCAAATACTGCAACAACTCAATCTGTGACATGGTCAGTTGTAAATGGAACTACCGGTGAAGCAACTATAAGTTCTACTGGAAAGCTTACTGCAGTAGCTAACGGAACAGTTACTGTTAAAGCAACTGCTAATGATGGATCAGGTATCGTTGGTAGCACTATAATAACTATAAGTGGACAATAAAAAAGTATTAAAAAAACCTTTTAGAAGTATTAAGTTATCTTCTAGAAGGTTTTTACACAATTCTGAGTAAAAAATAATACAACTACTAATAAATGAAGCATTTATTATAGTAATATAATTGAAGTTAGTGTAAAATGTGTATATAAGTAAAGCGTGGCGAATTTTATGTAAACGTTGATGATTTGATTAGCTTTTTAAGGGGGAATTAATTTTGGGAACTTTAAATATTGCTCACAGAGGTTATAGTGGAAAGTTTGATGAAAATACTATTTTGGCTTTTAAGAAGGCTATCGAGTATAATGCGGATGGTATTGAAGCTGATGTTCAACTTTCTAAAGATGGAATACCAGTTATAATTCATGATGAAACTTTAGATAGAACCACTAATGGGCACGGATTTGTAAAGGACTATACTTTTGATGAACTTAGAATATTTAGAACTAAGAGTGTACCAAGAGTTCAGGCTTTAAAAGATGATGCTCTAGAAGAGAGAGTACGCTTGGAGGTTAAAAATAATGGGAAATTTGGTGAGTCGAGGATAGGAGAATATTCGGCAAGCGAAGTTGAATATCTAAAAAATAGATGTGGTGAAGAAATACCAGCTCTAAGGGAATTATTAGAGTTAGTTGCTAATTCGGATTTGAAAATATTAAATTTAGAACTTAAGAATAGTGTAATTGAATATAATGGATTAGAAAAGAAAGTTTTAGATATGATAGATGAATTTGATTTAAGAGATAGGATTATAATTTCGAGTTTTAACCATAGTAGCTTGCTAAAAGTAAAAGAACTTGAAGGCAGTAAGGGGATAGTTCTAGGTGCTCTAACAGAAACAATACTTGTCAATGTCCCTAAATATTTAAGGAGTATTTCAGTAGATTGTTATCATCCATACTTTCCTAGTGTGCTAAATCAAGATTATATGAAAGAAATAAAAGAGTCAGGAATAAAAATTAACACTTATACAGTAAATAATGTAGCAGATATGAAAAAAGTTATAAGTGTAGGTGTGGACGGAATAATTACTAATGAAGTGGAAAAGCTAAATACTTTGCTAAAAAAAGAGGCTATCTTATAATTGTAATTAAGATAGCCTTATTATTAATAAATCTAGGAAAATATTTAAAAGAACGTACTATTATTTAATAAAAGTTTAAATATCCAAATTTTATTAGCAGCTAATAATTAAAATTATTAATATTAAATTTAATCATATGAACTGCATTAATTTAAAGAATGGGGGCAATGCCCCAGCTTTAAATTAGAGATTATCTGATCCAAGCTCCTGATGCGCCTAATTTATATCCATCAACAGTTGTATTAGCTAACATAGCGCCTGATCCATTTAAGTAGTACCAAGTTCCATTGTCATTTAACCAACCAGTAGCCATAGCTCCTGATCCGTTTAAGTAGTACCAAGTTCCGTTATCATTTAACCAACCAGTTTTCATTGCTCCTGATGATTGTAAGTAATACCAAGTTGAACCATCTTTTGTCCAACCAGTAGCCATTACACCATCAGCTTTGATGTAATACCAAACTCCACCATCTTGAACCCATTGTCCTTTTACTTGAGTTCCATCAGTGTTGTAGAATGTCCAACCTGAAGCTGTATTAACCCATCCTTTATTTGTTGGAGTTGGATCAACTGGAGTTGTAGTAGCTTTGCTAACTGTAGCATATCCATCTTCTCCATCTTTCCAAGCAATTAAGTTGTTTGAGTTGTATACTTCTAAAGTATCAAATGATCTATCAACAGTATAAACAACTTGGAAGTCTGAACCATCAAATTTATAAATTTTTCCGTTATTTAATGCCCAAACATTTCCGTCAACATCTTCTGATACTGCAGCGCTTGAAGCGATATCTTGATCGTCCTTAGTGCTTTTCTCTGCTAAGTAAACATCGAATTTAGTGTCTTTATTCTCTGCAATAATTGGAGTATCTAATGTAACTTTATCTTTCTTTAATTTAATGGTATTTACAGTAACTTTTTCTCCATCATTTTTAATTGCATAAACAACTCCATTTACTACTCTAAATGATGTATCTGTAGCGTTTATTATAGCTGCATCAGCATCATCAGCATCTTCTGATTTGTATAAAGATGCTACTTCATATGATGTTACATCTTTTGGAATATATGCTTTACCTTCCTTATCTCCTTGTGTTTTAGATATCTTTTGGATATAAGTTGCACCAGTCTTATTCACAGCTCCTGTGATATTAACAGTTACTAATCTGTAGATATAATCTTTATCTTGGCCAATTTCTTTAACACCAGCAGTACGGTCTATACTTACAACAATATTATTTCCTGAATCTGCTTCATCAAATTTTTCAACCTTTATTGTTTTTGTTCCATTATTAACATAGATGTTTGCTGTAACATCTGTATCTAGATATCTTCCAGAATTATTCACATAACCATGTAATTTAGCTGATCCACTTGTAGTTGCTTCATATGTATACCAAGTTTCTCCAAATTGGTTTGAATTAATTTCTTTGATGTCGTTATTTCCAAATGCACTTATGCTAGAATATCTATCAGTTTTACTCAAAGTTGTTTTTAATTTAGTTTTTACATAATCTGTATTATCTGATACAGTATCATCTACTTCTTTACCTGTTGATAAATCAACTAAATATTCATCGCTTCCATCTACAACGCTAGCATATTTATCACCATATTTATCCATATTATCTACATTTATATCTTCTATTAGCTTGTCTTTATCTCCACCAAAATAGTAGAGACCACTTTGATCATCATCACTTCTATATCCTTCAAAAAGATATTTTCCACCATCGAAAGCTATAGCTTTTTCAATAGTTCCTTCTTTTGTTTCTAGGCTAGTAGTAGCTGTAGCTGCGCTTGCAGGTATTATTGAAATAACTGCTGCTGCTGCTACTAATAAAGATGTTGCTTTTGTTAATCTTTTTATCATTTGTACATTCCTCCGTTTTTTATATAAAATTAGTAATTAATTAAATTTTTGTTTTAAATAAAAGTAATATTTTACTCTTTCGTAATATAATACAAAGCTAATATAAATATTTTGGTACCTTTTTGATAAAAATATCAAAAATAGTATAAAATTGATGTAGAATTATGTTTTGTTCTTTAATATAAAATACATCTCATTAAGTAAAATAAGGTACTTTTTTAAAATATAAGCGAAATATAAATATTTTAGTCAAATATTTTCAGTATATATCTTATTGAAATAATAATATAAATTATTTTATAATGAAGGAATAAGAATTTCGCTTCCATATATGTAAAGTATACATAATATATTTCGTATGATATAATAATTTAGTTAATAATGAAGTCGTATAAGTATATATAAATAATGAAGTTATAAATTTAAAATAAAACCATATAGGCTTTATCATTTTAAAATAATGATATATAAAATTTAGGAGGACTTGTCCGATGTAGATAAAGTACTTTTAATAATTTTTGTAGAAATTTTATGAATTAATTGATTATAAATTTAGGAGGATTTAGCGTTGGCTGATTATATAAAAGAAATAGAGAAAAGAAGAACCTTTGCAATTATATCTCACCCTGATGCAGGTAAAACTACACTTACAGAAAAGTTTTTATTATATGGAGGAGCTATTAGACTTGCAGGTTCCGTTAAAGCCAGAAAGGCATCTAAGCATGCAGTTTCTGACTGGATGGAAATCGAAAAGCAAAGAGGTATCTCAGTTACTTCTTCAGTTATGCAATTTAACTATAATAACCACTGTATTAACATATTAGATACTCCAGGTCACCAAGATTTCTCAGAAGATACATATAGAACTCTTATGGCTGCAGACTCAGCAGTTATGGTTGTAGATGCTGCTAAGGGTATAGAAGATCAAACAAGAAAGTTATTCCACGTTGCTTCTTTAAGAGAAATGCCAATCTTTACATTTATAAATAAGATGGATAGAGAAGCTAAAGATCCATTCCAATTATTAGATGATATTGAAAATGAACTTGGAATTAAAACTTATCCAATGAATTGGCCAATTGGTTCTGGTAAGGAATTTAAAGGAGTATACGAAAGAGACAATAACAGAATTATAGCTTTCAATGGTGGAAATCACGGTCAAAATGAAGTTGAAGCAATAGAAGGTTCGCCAGATGATCCTAAGTTTAGAGAAATATTAGGAGATGCTCTTCATGATAAATTAATGGAAGATATTGAGCTTTTGGATATTGCTGGAGATGAATTAGATTTAGATGCTGTACGTCGTGGAGAATTAACTCCAGTATTTTTTGGATCAGCATTAACTAACTTTGGTGTAGAACCATTTTTGGAACATTTCTTAGAAATGACTACATCACCACTTGCTAGAAATTCAAGTGTTGGAACTATTGATCCATTTGAAGATAAGTTCTCTGCTTTTGTATTTAAAATTCAAGCAAATATGAATAAGGCTCATAGGGATAGAATTGCATTTATGAGAATTTGTTCAGGTAAATTTAATAAAGGTGAAGATGTATACCACATGCAAGGTGAAAAGAAGATTAAATTAGCTCAACCACAACAATTTATGGCTCAAGATAGAGAAATTGTTGAGGAAGCTTATGCAGGAGATATAATCGGTGTATTTGATCCAGGTATATTCTCAATTGGAGATACACTATGTGCACCATCAAAGAAATTTAAATTTGAAGGAATTCCAACCTTTGCACCAGAACATTTTGCAAGAGTAAGACCAGTAGATACTATGAAGAGAAAACAATTTATAAAAGGTGTTTCTCAAATCGCCCAAGAAGGAGCAATCCAAGTATTTAAGGAAATTCACATTGGTATGGAAGAAATAATAGTTGGAGTTGTTGGTGTGCTTCAATTTGAAGTATTAGAATACAGATTAAATAGTGAATATAATGTTGATGTTAAAATGGATAGATTAGATTACAGATATGTAAGATGGATTGAAAATAAAGATGTTAACATGGATTCATTAAACTTAACTTCTGATACTAAGAAGGTTAAAGATTTTAAGGATAGAAATCTTCTTATATTCCAAAATGACTGGGGTATAAGCTGGGCACTAGAACATAATAAAGGATTAATCTTATCTGGTGTAGGAAAAAGTGACGAATAATAATTATATGAATAGAATCATAAAAAAATAAACTGTAAATAAAAAAATCCCGAATAGGGATTTTTTTATTTACAGCCAATTTATAACCATAATATAAAATTTTAAGTTGATATTTTTTACAGTTTACATTCCATGACTATATCTTTGCCATAACAAACTTCTTTATTTTAACATACTTTATTTCTTCCTGTGCGTTTTGCTAAATATAAGGCACTATCAGCTTTGCTTAAGAGAGTATTTATATTTTTTGTTATATCAGGATAAGAACTAATTCCAATGGAAACTGTTATTTTTGCTGTGGCATTATTGTCAAGTTTAAAAGTACTGCATTCTACATTTTTTCTTATCTTTTCTGCAATATCAACTGCATGTTTGTAATTGCAATCTAGTAAAACTGCAGTGAATTCTTCCCCACCATTTCTTGAGATAACATCGAAAGTTCTACAGGAATCAATTAAAATTTTGCTAAGTTGTTTTAATACTAAATCTCCAGAATGATGACCATAGGTATCATTAATATGTTTAAAAAAATCAATATCTATCATGAGAATTGATAAGTTTTCTTTCTTTTGTAAGGCATTTCTAATTGTTTTATCTAATATTCCATTAAATGCTCTTACATTATTAAGCCCTGTAAGAAAATCTTTTCTCGAGTCGACTTTGAGCTTTTTATACATTTTATTAGTTTTAGAAATGTAGTTTAATTCATAATGAACTATAGTAGAAACTATTATTATAGAAGCAACAAAGTTTTCTAAAGCAGGTAGTATAAGATTCACATCTTTTAAAATTAGTGAAATCCAAATTATTGTTGATATTATATTAACCACAGTCATTAAAAAATATTTCTTTGAAAAATTCATCTTATATTTTGATATAATGGTAAAAATTATTAGTAATACAAATAAATTTGTAGAAGTAATTAAAGAAGAATAATTTATTCCAAAGAAAGTAAGTCTAAATAGTATTATTATAAATACACTTATGAGAGTTGATATAAATCCTCCATAAATTGAAGTAACTATAACGGGGATTATTCTGAAGTCTATTATTGTATTTTGATTTAAATTAATCCCATAAAATATAAGTACACACCCAGATAAACCAGATAGCAAGCCAAAGTATAACCTGACTTTTATTTTAGAATTCGATTTTATAAACTCGTCATTTAATACTTGACTTCCTAAGTATAAAAAAGATATAAGCATTGCAGCGTTAGCAAATAATAGTTTAAGCATAAATTCTCCTTTCGATCTAACATATCTGGTAGTTATAATCTATACTTCCGATAAAAAATATACTGTTCAAATTATTATTGTGTATTTATTCAATAATAATACTTTTATTTATCAAGTAACAAAACGACAAGATTACTCATATTATTATTATATAAAATCTTTGTACATGGAGAGGAAGAGAATGAGTAACTGTAACTATTGCGATTCTGGATTCGAAAGTCCTGGAGCAAACACTCTTGGAGCAAATTGTAATGAACCAATTAGTGACTTAACTTTGTCTACAATGGTTGTAGGAAATCAAGAAGCCGTATTAAGTCGTCTAGTAACGGTACTATTATTTCTATATGCATTTACTAACCAAAATTTCATTTGCCATTTAATCAATACTAACGAAAAATTGTTATGTAATCAAATGTGTCTTACAGATAAATTAGTAGACAATTTAATAGACAACCTAAATGACTGTAAGAGCGATCTTGCAGGTTGTAGGAGACATCATAGTCACTAAAAGAGAGCACTAAAACAGGCTCTCTTTTAATTTGTTCATTAAAATATTTTTATGTGAAGAGATAAGCAAATTGTAATTAAGCTTATATATTATAATTGTACTTGAGCACTTGGTTCATATGAATTCTAGATATAAATTTGCTATTACAACGTATATATAATGATTGTAATAAATTAACATATTTATATATTAAAAATAGATTAAAGTTATGAAATTTGCTGCTAATAAAACAATAAGTATGGCTTTATTCTAAAAAAGCCCTCATTTTTTGAAATTTACCTTTAATGCCATGACGTTTTTTGTTAAAATCAAATATAAGGAGGTGGCACACTATTTTGAATATTAAAAGGAAACTTACAACGTTTGCATTGGCATTTGCAGTTCTATTAAGCTTAATTCCAGCATTAAGGGTACAAGCAGCGACTACTGATTTTAAAATAATTTCAGACAGTAAGGTTACTGCAAAACAAGCAAAAAATTGGGCTGAGTCTAAAGGAGCAACAGATACTTTTATGGGTCTAGCGGATCTCTACTTTAAATATGCGCCAGAATGTGGTGACGTAAATCCAGCAATTGCATATGTGCAAGCAGCAAAAGAGACTGGATACGGCAATTTTGGTGGTGTTTTAGATGAAAGTTATCATAATCCCTGTGGACTTAAAAACCCATCTGGTGGAGGAGATACTGACAAAAACGCTCACAAAAAATTTGATAGCTGGGATGAAGGTGTACAAGCACATTTGGATCATTTAGCTTTATATGCAGGGGCAGATGGATATCCAAGAAAGGATACCTATGATCCAAGACATTTTGTGACAATTAAGGGTAAAGCAACTACGGTAAATTCTTTAGGCGGAAAATGGGCGCCTAGTACTACATATGGAGAAGAAATCAATGCATTATATAAGAATTTAATGGATTATGCTGGAGTAGATTATCCAAAAGATAATGGTAAACCGTCAAATCAATCATCAAATGCAGCGCCAAATCCAGCAACTCCTGAAAGTAAACCTAGTGCGCCAAGTTCATCTGATGTTATTACAGAGAATAAGCCACAAAATGTAAATGATACTGTAGACAATAGTGTTAGTATAACATCAAACATTGGTTGGAAGTATGAGGATGGAGCTTGGTATTACTATAAATCAGATAATGCTAAAGCTGTTGGCTGGATTAAACCAGATAAAAATTGGTATTACTTAAATGATGAAAATGGTAAAATGACAACTGGTTGGGTAAAAGATAATGGAGCATGGCACTATTTAGATAAATCAGGTGCTATGGCAAAGGGCTGGACGCAAGTAGATAACAATTGGTATTTACTAAAAGATTCAGGTGCTATGGAAACTGGATTTCAATTTGATGGATCAGGATTATATTATTTAAATGAGTCTGGAGCTATGGCTACTTATAATGGCTGGGCTAAGATAGATAGTAAATGGTATTATTTTGAGAAAAGTGGAAAGATAAAAACAGGATGGTACAAGGAAAATGCTAAGTGGTATTATCTTCAAGGCGATGGAAGCATGGTAACTGGTCTTAAGAATGTAGATAATAAGAAATATATGTTTAATGATAATGGAACCATGGCTACTGGCTGGATAAAATTAAACAATTACTGGTATTACTTTAACACAGATGGTAGTATGGCAACAGGATGGATTATTGATAATGGAACTTACTATTATTTATATGAGACCGGAGCTGTGGCTAAAGGATGGATCAATCTTGGTGGAGCATGGTATTATTTAAAAGACAGTGGTGCTATGGCAACGGGATGGATTACATCTAATGGAGATTCTTATTACCTAGATACTTCAACGGGAAGAATGGTTACTAATACAACAATAGATGGGTTTAAGATTGGCTCTGATGGAAAAAGGCAGGTTTCATCCAATCAAAATGATGAAGTTAACTCAGGGAATAATACTCCAGCAGATCAAAACGATGAAGATAATTCGGGAAATGCCCCTTCAACAGGAAGTAATTCTTCAAATGGCAAAAAGACCATAGTAATAGATGCTGGTCATGATTATGGTAAAGATTATGGTGCTGAAAGCACTATTGATGGAGTTACTTACAGTGAAACGGTTTTAAATATGCAAGTTGCAGATAAATTAAAGACAGAACTTCAAAGCAGAGGATATAATGTAGTAATGACGAGAAATCTTGGCGAGCAGCCTTCATATGATTCATTAGTCTCAAGTCTTACGCATAGAGTTGATGTTGCCAATAATGCAAATGCAGATTTCTTTATAAGCATACACCACAATTCAGCAAGCGAGACAGCTAAGGGGGTATTAACTCTTTATAGCTCAGAAAGTCAAGACTCTAAATTTGGTGGTAAGTTAGATAGCAGTAGAATAGAAAAAAGCAGAAAAATTGCGACTCTTATAAATAATAATATTGCTAATAAGCTTGGCTTAAATAATAGAGGTGGTCAAGAACAAAATTTATTTGTATGTAGAAATACAAATATACCAGCAGTTTTAGTTGAAGTTGGATTTATAACAAATAAAGAAGAAGCAGAAAGATGTGCTGATTCAGCTAGTCAACAAAAAGTGGCTGAAGCAATAGCGGAAGTTATCGCTGGTAATGTTTAAAATATAAGTTTATAAAATAAAGTGAAATCTGATTCAGGTGAGGGCTTATCCTCAAACTAAATATTAGTTAAACTTATGCCAACAAAGATCCAAATATCTAGGTGTGCCAATATTATCTCACTGTTAAGCAAATAAGTGAAAAGTCCAAATCTATGATTTGATATGGATACTTACTCTGTGAATACTCATCTGGCTTTAGGAAGAGGAGTTTCATATAAAGTTGGAGTGTTACAGTGGATAGACATCAGCAGGTAAAAGCCTTGAAGTGTTAAGTAATAACATTTCAAGGCTTTTATTTACTAGAGAATGTATGGTCGGGGTATTGATTTCAATAAAAATTTCTTTTGTTCTTATAATTAATCTATATAGACTAAGTGTTAAACAAGTGTAAAAAATGTAACATTATGAGAGTGCATTGTTAAATTTATGATTGTATTTGATAATTTTCCTCAAGATAGTACCATATTATTGGATATATTAGTACCTAAAACAGATTAGAAGCTTGTACTATATAATGGACAAATTACTTTTCGAGAAATTTTGTTCATATAATTTTGTTCTTTAGAACTAAATAGAACGGAGGAAAGCTGTTTTGAAGGCTATTAAGAGATCGACTACATTATTTTTTGCTTTTGTGATAGTTTTAATATTAATTCCTATTACTAGCGTAAAAGCTGCTATCACTGATATTAAGATAGTATCAGAGACGAAAGTAACAGCAAAACAGGCTGAACAATGGGCTAAATCAAAAGGTGCAACAGATGCATTTATTAATCTGGCACAGTTATATTGGATGTATTCGCCAGAACATGGAAATGTCAACCCAGCTGTGGCATATGTGCAAGCGGCGAAGGAAACAGGATATGGTAGATTTGGAGGAGTTATAAATGAAAGCTATCATAATCCATGTGGATTGAAAATAAGTTCTGGTGGATCGGATAATGATCCGAATGCTCATCAAAAATTCAACACATGGGATGAAGGTGTGCAAGCTCATTTGGATCACTTAGCACTTTATGCAGGTGCAGATGGTTATCCGAGGAGTGACTCATACGACCCAAGAGACTTTATCACCATAAAAGGTACAGTAGTAACAGTAAATGCTTTAGGTGGAAAGTGGGCTCCAAGTATTACATATGGCGAAGAGGTTAATCAATTATACAATGATTTATTAGTTTCAGCAGGAATTGTATCAAAATCAGATAATGACACTTCTAAAAATTCTGGTAGTGATAACGACTCAGGTAAAACTGTAGGAACTGATAAGCCTCAAACAAATACAACAGTTCCAACGGGAACAGAAGCAATCAAGCCAATCCCAGCATCGCCTGATGGTACTAAAGGCATTTCTTCATCAATAGGTTGGGGATTTGAAAATGGAAATTGGTACTACTACAACTCAGATGGATCTAAAGCTACTGGTTGGATTAAGCCTGATGGTAACTGGTATTACTTATATAGTGATGGAAGTATGGCAAAAGATTGGAGCCTTTTAAGAGGAAAATGGTATTACTTTAAATCAAGTGGAGCAATGCAGCTTGGATGGATAAAAGATAGCAATAAGTGGTACTATCTTCAAGGAGATGGAAGTATGATTACTGGATTTAACTTGATTGATGGTAGAAAATATTTTTTAGATTCAAGTGGAGCAATGAAGACTGGATGGGTTTCAATTAGTGGACAATGGTATTATTTCAATGCAGATGGAAGTATGCTAACAGGCTGGATTAAACCAGATGGAAGTTGGTACTATTTGTATTCCAATGGAGTGATGGCTACAAATTGGCTTCAGCTTAATGGAACATGGTACTATTTAAGAAGTAATGGCACTATGGCAACAGGCTGGATTTTATCTGGAAGTGCGTACTATTATTTACTACCTGTTTCAGGGGCAATGGCTAAGAATACAGTTATAAATGGATGGCAGATAGGTGAAGATGGAAAAAGAGGAGAAAGAATGCCTGGAAGTACAAATGGTAAAGTTATAGTTATAGACCCAGGGCATAACTTTGGTGGTGATGATGGTGCATATTCAACTAATAATGGCATTACATATTCTGAAAGAGATTTAAATATGCAAGTTGCGGATAAGCTAAAAGAAAAGCTTGAAGCAAATGGATATACAGTAATCATGACTAGGAAATCATATGATAGAGAAGTCTTAGGAGTTACTCAAAGCCTTACTAATAGAGTTAATATAGCAAATGATTTAAAGGCTGATCTATTTATAAGTTTGCATCATAATTCAGCTGATGCAGAATCAGCAAGAGGAGTTGAAGTTTATTACAGCTCAAAATCACAAGATGAAAGTTTTGGTGGAGGATATAGTTACGATAGGCTTTCTAAAAGTATGAATATAGCTTCATCCATAGCATCATCTCTTACAAATAGTACGGGTGCTATAAATAGAGGCGCTAAAGATGGTAATTTATTTGTATGTAGAAATACTGCAATGCCAGCTGTCTTAGTCGAATTAGGATTTATAACAAATACAGATGAAGCTAGAAAATGTGCAGATTCATCATATCAAGATGTTGAAGCAACAGCAATTGCTAATGCAGTTTCAATAATAATTTAAGTGATTTTACTGCTAAACAGAATGGGTAAGTTAATAATTATAAAAATATAGTAAGTAAAGATTTGATACAATATGCTGATATAATATTTGGAAGTAATAGTCGGTATATTGTATTATTTTTTTATAATAATACGCACAGTAAAGAATAGAAAATTGTTCGTAAGCATATTTTTCATTATCCTGTGTTAGTAAAATGTTGGTGATATGCCTGATATAACGGTATTTTGTTTTTGGATTGGTACTTTACTTTATATGTTATAGGTGAAATAATTCATAATTTAATGCATTAATAATATTTTTTGAGAAGAAATGAATTTATATTTAAACTAATAAGTTGTAGAATTTTGCGCGATTTGATCACAAATATATATACTAATAAAAATTAATGGATTATTAATAATATAAACATTGATAGATTTTAATAATTATACTATATTTTATAGTAATAGAATTCAAGTGAGGTGAAGTCGATGGATAGGTTAAGAAAATTTATGTTTGGGAGATATGGTGGAGATGAATTATCTAAAGCATTACTTGTTTTATCTTTTATATTGTTGATGGTAATGAATTTTGTACCAAAGAATTTAAGATTTCTAGTAATATTAGCATATATTCCTGCAATTATATGTATGTTTAGGATATTTTCAAGAAATATATATAAGAGAAGAAATGAGAATTATAAGTATTTAAAAATTAAAAATAAAATAGTAATGTGGTTCAAGAATAATCTAAATAAGATAAAAACATTAAAAACTTATAAATACTATACTTGTTCAAATTGTAAACAAAAATTAAGAGTACCAAGAGGAAAAGGAAAAATGTCTATTACATGTCCGAAATGCAGAAGTTCGTTTAAAGGAAAGTCGTAAAAAGATTTTGTGCTAAAATTTATATAAAGGGTCTTCCATAATGTATTTGTTTTGTATTATATTATGGAGGGCCTTTAGCTTTTGGATGAACATGAAATTATATGATTTACTTAAGAATATATTAACATTTGAAATATCGTGGAATGAAATTCATTAAGTTCATTAATATCATATAAATTCCTAAAGATAGGAATTTATAATTCGATAATTATATAGTAGATATACTCAAATTTCAGATTTAATAATAGTAAAATATTTTAGCATATTAATTTAATAATAATTTGGTATTGGCAAACCAATAAGATTATAAACTAATATGATTATATAAACATAATGAAGTGATCATTAACTGAAGTTTTTAATTTTCAATACAATATAGGAGGATGACAAAATGGGTAAAATCAAAAACAGATTTATAGCATTGTTGGTTGTATTCACAAGTATAGTATCATTTTTCTCATTAGGTTTTTTAGGACAAGTAGCTAAAGCAGATGATATTGCAGATGCTCAAGCAGTAACGGTAAATATAACAGGAGAAAATACAGCACTTGCCTCTAGAATAGATCCTACAACTAAGGAAGTAATATATTCAACTACAGAGCTATTAAATCAAGACGGTTCACAGCCAGATAAAGGATTTGACATTACAGTTAAGAATGTAAGCAAAAGCGTATCAGATTTGGAAAGCCAAGCAAAAGGTAATGGCATGCAAAGTGGTGCAGCTACTGGAGTTACATATCAAGAAATTCAACTGATATCAATAAACGATGTACCTATAACTGATACAGTATCGCTAAAAGACTTAGGTATAAGTTATGCTGATATTTCAGGAGTAGGCTTAAATGGACAAAATGTTATTGGTAAGAGAATAATAGGATTATCACTTGGTATTAATGAAATATCATATAAGATAATATATAGAACGCGAACAGTAAGTTATACTCCTACATTAGATTCCAATCAAAAGCCAACAGCAAATGGAACATTTGATGATGGCAAAGAGATAGAACATGCAAGCACTAGTAATTCAAAGATGACAATTGAACAAGCAACTGCATTTGTTACTCAACAGATACAATCATTATTGTATAAATCTTACGTAGGTAAAGCGTCGGATTTTGGTTCGAATGATGAGATCTCAAATGATAAAAATAACAAAGCTCCATTTTTATATACACAAGTTGGAGAACCAGATGCAGATATGCCACTTAGATATAGTTTTTATGTACCAGATTCTACCGATATGTTAAAATATATAATAAATTTTAGAAAAGACTTAAGTAGTGCGGAAGTATATAAAAACGGTGTAAAGGATAGTGGTATAGACACCAGCAGTAATTCGTTGCAAGGTAGTTTGGGAAGTATAGGGGAATCGGCTCTTATTGTATTAAAGGTTACAGGAGTTGATAATAGTATTATTGCAAAATCGTATGCGATAAAAATAAAATATAATGCATTAGATGCAAGTAAGGATTTTAGTATAAAAGATGCAGGAATAACAAAACTTGATTATGATGATGATAATACAGTAGCGGCTTATATAGGAAAAACTTTTAATGTTACTAAGGATACTCAAGGTTTTGCTGTATATAATGGGAAAATAGTATTAGATTCACGAGCAAGAATGGTGAGTATTGATCCCACATTAATATGTGGAAAAGAGTCTGTCGGATATATTATAACAAATAACTATAAAGATTCCACTGGAAAAACTGTTACGGAAAAATCTGTACTTAAAAACGGAAAGCAATTTGTAGATTTTCTTGCTAGTTCGACCAGCAACCAGATACAATTAGATGTTTATCCAGGATCTAATGGAAGTGTAACAGATTCATCTCATATATTAGCTAGGTATTGTCTAGATGTTGTAGCTCCAGATACAAGTGGTGGTAACTTTAATATGGGCTTGACATTTGGAAATGGTGTTACATTGACACAACCAGGTGTAAAAGGAAGCGTCTTAGATTTTAATTCAGCTAGACGTACATACGATCTTTATTATGGAAGTATTGATCCAGTAAGTGTAGCTTTCTCTGGATCTAGAAGTAACAAAAATGAATATATAAAAGTTTTTTTTGCAGATTCAGTAGATAGTACTAATCTTAAGGAATCAACAGAATCATTGGCAAATGAATATAATAATGATCCAACTAGCGCAGATTACTTAAAAAGGAACACTAGTATTGATGTTAGTATAGGAACAGCTCGAAAAATGGTTGTTCAGGCATATTATGATGAATTTAAAGATGAAAAGCAAGCAGATGGAACTACAAAAAAAGTTTTATCAGGAAGTTATCCAGTAGGAAATAGCTATGTATTCTATTTGCCGGAAAATGATAATGGTTCAGGGTCTCCAACACCAGGGCAAAATTCGAATAATGCTCTGCTAAATTCATTAAAGATCAAAGGATATACGTTAACAGATAGTGATGGAAACACAAGCTTTTCTAGTGATAAATCAGATTATACAGTTACAGTTGCTAAAGAAGATACAACTGAAAAAATAACTGCTACAGCACAAGATGATAATATTAAATCAATTGTTGCAAATATTAATGGAAGTGATTCGACTTATAATTTAGTTTCAGGGCAAGCAACTGATATTCCGTTAAATTCAAATGGAACTACTACTATTAAGATAGTTGTCACAGCTCAAGATGGAACTACTACTAAAACATATAATATTGTAATTGTTAATAATTCTAAAGGTGCTAATGCAAATTTAAAAAATATAATTCTTAATGTAGGAGATTATAATTTTGATCCTAAAGAAGATGTAACTAAAGTGCGTGTTGATCAAAACGTAAATAGCATCAAGGTAACTCCAATTACGGAAGACTCTAAGGCTACAGCTAGTGTAAACGGAGAAGAATATTCAGATAGCGCAATAAACGTGAGCTTAAAAGGAGCTCAAAAAACTGAGATAAGTATAGAAGTTAAATCGGAAGATGGTACTGAAAGTAAAACTTATACTTTAGAAGTTTACAGAGTTGACTCTTCTGATTGGAACAACGATGATAATAATAATAGTAGTAGCGATGATGATCAATTTTACGATAATTATAATGATTGTTGGGTAGATTTAACTAAGTATGATGAGTGGGGAACAGTAAATGGAAAGCCAGTATACTTCGATAAAAAGAGTAGACAAGTTAAAAATGCATGGATATCTACTGGTGGAAAGTACTACTACCTAAATAATTTAGGGTATAGAGCATCAGGTTGGAAAGTTGATGATAAGACTGGTCAAACATATTACCTAGATCCAACAACCGGAGAAATGAAAAAAGGCTGGATGAATTTAAATAATAGCTGGTATTACTTAGGTCTAAATGGAGTAATGAAAAAAGGCTGGTTAAATTTAAATGGAAAATGGTATTACTTTACTCCGAATGGACAAATGGTTGTAAATCAAAGTATGTATATCGATGATGGTGTATATAAATTTGGACAAGATGGAGCAATGTACTAAAAATATGATAAGAAAATAGGATAATATATAGATTAATAAGAGTTTATTTATAAATTCTTAAGATTGAAAGCTGTATCTCTTATGTGTGTTCTTAATTTAAATTTAGAATAGGCAAAGAAGGTACAGCTTTTATTTGTAATTATTCTTAAACAAATCCTTGTTAATAAAAATAAATAGACTATATCAAGTTTAATCTATAATGTAGTTTTTATTGACAACTGGAATTTTAGGGAATATAATTATTGTAGTTCAAATTTCGAACGCAAAATAAGTTGTATTTATTTAAAGGGGAGTTAGGTGTAATATGTTAGAAGATAGGATAGAAATTTTAAAAACGTTGAATGATAATTTTAATATTAATCAAAGAGAATTGGCTAAAAGAACTAATATATCCCTTGGGAAGGTTAATGCAGTTTTAAAAGAATTTACTATGGATGGATTCATTGACAGAATAACAAATAATAGAGGAACTTTATATAAAGTAACTGAAAAGGGCATGAAGTTTTTAGAAGAAAATATTGCTTCAGCAAAAAGTACTAGATTAAAAATTCATGAGGAAGAGAAAAAAATAGTTAAACAAGCTGTAATACTTGCAGCAGGTAAGGCAGATGAATTTGGGAAACCTGTAGGAATGTTGGATATTGAAGACTTTAGGCTTATTGATAGAACTCTAAATATCTTAAAAGAAAATGGAATAACTAAAACTGTTATAGTAACTGGATATGAAAGTCAGTACTATGAAGAAGCTTTTAAAAATAGTAAGAATATAATATTAGTAAAGAGTGACACTTATAAATGGACAGGAACAATGCACTCATTATCTTTAGCTAAAGATTATATAGATGATGATTTTTTACTTATTGAAAATGATTTGATTTTCGAAAAAAGAGCTATTAAGGAATTAGCGGAAAGTCCAAATCGTGATTGTATTCTTTTTACAAATGAAAGTGGATCAGGTGACGAAGCATTTGTTGAAATAAGGGATAATCATTTATTTAAAATGTCTAAAGATATTCATCAATTTAATAGAATTGATGGAGAAATGATAGGACTTACTAAGATATCACATAAATTATATACAATGATGCTTGAAGAATTTAAAGGGAATGTAAATCCGTATTTAAATTATGAATATGTACTTTTAGATGTTGCTAGAAATTATAATATTGGTTTTGTTAAAATAGATGATCTTGCATGGGGGGATGCAGATAGTTCTAAGGAATATGAAAAAATCAAGAATTATCTTTATCCAACTATAAGAAGAAGAGAGTTAAGTTATGAGATAAGTAACATAAAATCTATTGTTAGAGAATCCTTAAAAGTAACAGATGAAGATATTACAGAAGTTGAGCCAGCAGGTGGTATGACAAATAAAAATTATAAAATATGTGTTAAAGGTGATAGATACATATTAAGAGTTGCAGGTGTTGGAACGGAACAAATGATTAATAGAAGCACAGAAATGTTTAATTCGGCGATTGCTTCTGAGAAAGGCTATAATGTAGAAGTACCTTATTTCAATCTTGAAACTGGAGTTAAAATATCTAAGTTTATAGAAAATGCAGAAACTTTAACTCATAGAAGTATTAAGAAAGAAGAAAACTTAAAGCAAGTTACAGCTATTTTAAGAGACCTACATGAATGTACTGATTTTCATATGGATAATGAGTTCAGTATGTTTAGAGAACTTGAAAAATATGAAGAGATTTTAAGAAAAGACAATGGAGACTTCTTTGAGGATTATGCTGAAGTAAGAGAAAAGGTTATGGCCCTTGAAGAAGAATTAAATAGATGTAACAGAGTATATGTGCCATCTCATAATGATTTGGTTTCAGAAAACTTTGTTAAGGATACTGCAGGTAGAATTTATTTAATCGACTGGGAATACAGTGGAATTAATGATGATATGTGGGATTTGGCAGCTCTTTCTTTAGAAAATGAATTTTCAGAAGATGATATCGAGTTAATGTTTAGAATATATTTTAAAGGAAAAGAGGCTGATAAAGATTCAAGAAGAAGATTATTAATTCATCAAATATGCCAAGATTTCTTATGGGCTGTTTGGACATTGATCAAGGAAGCAGAAGGAGACGATTTTGGTACTTATGGAATAGATAGATATAATAGAGCTAAGGAATATTTAAATAAACTTTAAGTATAAACTCAACTTATGATTTCGGTAAGCTACCACATAAGTCTAGAATCTAACTAATTTATTTATATAGATTTCCAATTTAAGAATTCAACTTATTAGATGAATGTATTTACAAATTCGCTAAAATTTTAAGTTCATATCTTCACTAGAAATCATAAATATATTTGTGAAGAAAACATTTGAAAATGAGCTGATAATAACCTTCAGCGATATTTTCATAGCTTTTCGGAATCAAAATATTTATGATTTCGGTAAGTTATCACATAAATATAGTTTTAAAATTGGATATCTATATGTATTAAAATTTAAGATGATTTATATATAATTTTGATTATATGAGGAGAATGTAGATATGAGAGCAATTTTAATGGCAGCGGGTATGGGAACTAGATTAAGACCATTAACTGAAAATACTCCAAAATCTTTAATAGAAGTTAATGGGATGTCTTTACTTGAAAGACAAATAATAAATTTAAGAGAAATTGGGATTGATGAGATTATAGTACTAACTGGCTATTTACATGAAAAGTTTGATGAAATTGTAAAGAAATATGATTTGATTAAAGTAATTAATGATAAATATGATGTTTATAATAACATATATACTATGTATCTAGTTAGAGAATATCTTAAAGATGCATTTGTTATAGATGCAGATAATTATATTACAAGAAACTTTTTACCAAAGAGCAAACCTAATACATCGATATATTATTCAGCCTGTAAGGAAAATATAGAAGGTGAATGGATTTTAAGGTATGATGATAATGACAGAATATTTGGCGTTGATATTGGAAAAAATGGTAATAATCCAAGCTACATAATGTCTGGAGCATCTTTTTGGACTGAGAAAGATGGAGAACTTATAGCGAGAAAAGTTGAGGAAGCAATAAATAAAGGAGATTTTAGAGATTTATATTGGGATAGTATTGCAGTAGATAACCTTGAGCACATGGATGTGTATATCGAAAAGATACAATCAAATGATATATTTGAAATAGATTCATTGCAAGATTTAGCATATCTCAAAAATGCACTAAAATTATAATTCGATGATATAAAAGCAAAATATAATATGGAACCATGAAAAACTACACTAAAATATACTTGTTTTGATTAAGGTATATTTTGGTGTAGTTTTTTTATGTAAAAATATATGTTTAAAAGGCTATTGAATATGTCTATTATGCAAGTGAGAGTGATATTTCCAGGAACCCAATTGTATAACATTTGAACTGTCATCTATAATGGTATGATTATTTTTTGAAAGATCTACTTTTCTCAAAATTGATGTTTTCTTATTATATGTATGATTATGTAGATCTAATATTTTATAGGAAAGTTTGAAGATATCTTTATTTATTTTCATTTTAGTTTTTAAGCTCACATTTTCCCAATTTATCTCATAAAGAGTTCTACAAAACTTTAAAGTGTTTTGTATTCCTAATGAATTAAGATTTCTTTTTAAAATTTTAGATGTATAGAAAAGACCAGCACCAGAAGTTGTTGATATAGATAATCCGATTTTGCTATGCATTGGTGATTTTGAACTACGTAACAGATAAGAACAGTATAGTCTATGCAAGAACAGCTTCATTTCATTGCTAATATCACATTTTGATACTTGGGAAGCTATTATAAGTAAATCAGAGTTATCTAACGAACTAATAATATATTCCATACTATTATTAATGTTTGAATCAATATCAGGATAAAAAAGATATCCATTATAAACATAATCTTTTGATAAGAAAAATTCCGTGACTTTTAGCTCTATATTAAGTTTAAGAGCATTTAGTAAGAGTTGTACACACCTATATGTACTTGTTTCGTTTGAAATATCATAAATGACGATTACATTCACAAGAGATCATCCTTTCATTATATATGTATCTTTAAACTCTGAAATGTGATTTTCTAGGGATATACGTTCTTTATCGGTTAAGCTTTCGTGTTTATAAAATAGTAAGAAAACCGGAGAGTAGAATTGAAGAGCTAATATATAAGGATCTTTTTTTATAAATATATTTGAATTTATTAATTTCAAAAATAAATCAGCTTGAAAATTTAATATATCATCAATAAATATCTTATTGTATAAATCTGAAAGCTTAGAGTTGTTGCATTGCTCTATCGTCAGTAATTTTCTGAACTTAATCATATTCTCATCTTCCAAGTAAAAATTAAAGATACATGAACTTTTTTTAAAAAAGTACTCGTCAGATAGCCAATTTGTTTTATTAGTCAGATTATCATCAGAATTATCCTTAATTTTTATATTGTCCAAAAACTTATTTACTAGATCTGAATATTTTTTGACTATAGTATCAAAAATATCTTGCTTGTTTTTGAAGTGATTATAAAGAGAACTTGCTTTTATTCCAACTGCTTTGGCGATATCTCTAACAGATATTGCATTAAAGCCTTTCCTTGAAAAAAGATTTAATGACTCATAGATAATTTTTTCTCTTGTATTCATAAAAACTCCTCACAAAAATATTATTGCAAAACTTTAAAGTGTTTAATTTATATAATTTAATATATATCAAACACAAATACATATAAATAATAATTAGAGTTTGAAAATCAACAATAATATACCACAATACTATTTTATAATTTCAAACTAACAATTGTTAGTTTAATTATAACCCATAATAAGGAGGAAGTCCATAAAATTTCAATATTTTCCATAGAATTTGCATGTGAATTGACAATGAATAAAGTAGAATGTACAATTGAAAAAGTGAAAAATATACACATATAAAAAAAAGCGCGAAGCGCAACCAAGAACTTATATAAAAAAGCGTGAAGCTTAATTAAGAACTTTTTAAGTACAAATAAGTTTCGATTGGAACTGTGCATTTTAATACAATAATTTCTAATTTATCACAGAGTACCCAAAAGTCATGAAATGTGCATTGCTAATTTAGAATATATTTATGGAGGGTAAACAAATGGCTAAATCTATTTCGAAAAATGCGATATTCAAAGCGATGCTTAACTTATTTAATATAATTTTGCCAATTTTAGTAATTCCATTAGTTACTAGATCAGTGGGGAAAGAATTATATGGTTATATGGGGTATGGAGATTCTTTAACTGCATATTTTTTAATATTTGCAAGCTTTGGAATTTACCAATATGGTCTAAGAGAAATAAGTAAAGTTCGTGATGATAAAGCAAAGCTTAGACAAACATTTACAAGTTTATTTCTTTTTGCAAGTGTTACCAATATTATAGCTTCAGCTGCATACATGATATTTGTAGCTATTTTTTATAAAAATGAACCATATTTTTATACATGTATAGTTATGGGCTTTAATTTGGTATTCAATCTTTTTTATGTGGAATGGGTTAATGAAGCATTAGAAAATTATGATTTCATTGCTATTAAAACAATGATAGTAAGAATCGTATATTCTGCGCTGATTTTACTATTTGTTAGAAAACAAGAAGACTATCTGTTTTATTTATATTTAGTTATAGGCTTCAATTTTATAAATAATATAATAAGTTTCATATACGTAAAAAGAAAAGTAAGGTTGGATTTTTCTAATCTTGAGTTTCTTAGACATTTGAAGCCTATGCTTTATGTTGTAATTCTTTCTAATACAGGAGTTTTATATACTCAGCTTGATAAGATCATGCTAAAAGACAGCATTGGCGGAACTACGGATGTTGGTTATTATTATATGGCCCAAAGGGTAACTACTATAGTAAGTACATTACTACTAACAGTTATTCAAGTTACTATGCCAAGGCTTTCTAACTACTTGGGAAATGAATCGAAAGGCGAGTATTTAGTCTTACTAAAAAGGGTTGTAAAGATATATTTTTTAATTCTATTTCCGGCATCTATAGGTCTTTTATGTCTTTCTAAAGAGGCTATATATATTTTTGGAGGACCAGAATTTTTGTCAGCAGTTCCAGTTATGGTTGTGTTTTCAATTCATATGTTAAGTGTTGGAGTTGAAGGTGTAATAGCGAATCAAATAATTTATCTTCATGGAAAAGAAAAGTATGATGCTATGTTAGTGTTAGCTGGAGGAATACTTAATTTGATTTTTAACACAATATTATTTTTAACAGGAACATTTAATATGGTTACTGCTATAAGTACGACTCTTCTAGCAAATCTTATTGTAATAGGTTTAGAATATAGGCTAGTTAAGAAAGTTATAAAATTAGATATACATTTGTTTGCTTACGAGAATACAAAGTATTTCTATTATTCTTTAATATTCATTCCTATAACGTTTGGGATAAAACTTGTTATACATAACATACTTCTTGGATGTGCAATGGAGGTATTAGCGTGTGGCTTAATATATGCTGGAATACTTATACTTACTAAAGATCAGGTGTTTTTTGAACTAGCAGATAAATTGCTTGTAAAATTCAAAATTAAAAGATAATTAGGAATTGAATAAGGTATCAAGAGGAGAGTATTTGTTATATAACTCTTGAGTTAGGATCATGCATTCTGTGAGTGTTATTGAAAATAGACATGTAAAGTGTCTAAGATATATTGCTTACAAAGGCATGATTTTTTATTATTTGGTAAATAATAATGCGGTTAAATATATGGTGAATTATATAATAGGCTATTCGATTAGGTTTAAAAAAACCAAGAATAAAAAATCATCTATTTTCCTAACAACTTTTTCCACATTTATTCGAAAAAGCAGATGAGGGAAAAAATCTACACATATGAAAAGAGTGCGAAGCACAATACGGAACTTATATGAAAAGAGTGCGAAGCACAATAC
>CAURJV010000025.1:0-64547 GCA_963524945.1 uncultured Clostridium sp. | reverse complement strand
ACAAGAAGCTTTACTAATTATGAGATAAGAAAAGATAAAGGCAATATTTCTTTGTGCTATTTTTATTAAATGAATTTATTTTAGGAGGGTTTAGATATGAATAATAAAGCAGTTGTTGTATTTAGTGGAGGACAGGATTCTACTACGTGTCTATTTTGGGCACTAAGGGAATTTGATGAGGTTATAGCAGTAACTTTTGATTATAATCAAAAGCATAGAAAAGAAATAGAATGTGCAACTAGTATAGCAAAGGAATTAGGAGTAGAACATCATATATTAGATATGGGTCTTCTTAACCAATTAGCTCCTAATGCGCTTACAAGAAATGATATAGAAATAAAGGCTGGAGAAAATGGTTCTCTTCCATCAACATTTGTTGAAGGTCGTAATATGCTATTCTTAACTTTTGCGGGAGTATTGGCCAAAGTAAAAGGAGCAAAACATATAGTAACAGGAGTGTGCGAGACTGATTTTAGTGGATACCCTGATTGTAGGGATATATTCATAAAATCTCTTAATGTAACTTTAAATTTAGCAATGGATTATAATTTTGTAGTTCATACCCCATTAATGTGGATAGATAAAGCCGAGACATGGAAGATGGCAGATGATTTTGGTAAGTTAGACTATATAAGAGAAAAGACTCTTACTTGCTATAAAGGAATTGTTGGCGACGGTTGTGGAGAATGCCCTGCTTGTAAGCTTAGAAAAAATGGTTTAGATAAGTATTTAGAAAGTAAGAAAAATTAAAATATAAAATGAATTTAAGGAGAAATAACAATGAGTGAAAGTGGAAGAAAATCAAAAGAACTTGAGGGTATAACATTGCTCGGAAATCAAGGAACAAAATATGATTATGGATATACCCCTGAAGTATTAGAGGTTTTTGAAAATAAACACCCAGATAATGATTATTTTGTAAAATTTAATTGCCCTGAATTTACAAGTTTATGCCCAATTACAGGTCAGCCAGATTTTGCAACAATCTATATAAGTTATATACCAAACATAAAGATGGTAGAAAGTAAATCGCTGAAATTATATCTTTTTAGTTTTAGAAATCATGGGGATTTTCATGAAGATTGTATGAATATCATAATGAAAGACTTAATAAAACTTATGGATCCAAAATATATTGAAGTATGGGGAAAATTTACTCCAAGAGGAGGCATAAGTATAGATCCTTATTGTAATTATGGAATGAAAGGAACTAAGTTTGAAGAAATGGCTAATTATAGAATGATGAATCATGATATGTATCCTGAAAAAGTGGATAATAGATAATAACCAACTTTAATGTATTGCATGACTAAGTTATAATAGATGGTAAATTAATGACTGCAATACATTTTTATTAAGGAGCTGATATTTAAATTGAGTAAAGTAATTGTTATAGGTGCAGGGCCCGCAGGAATGATGGCTGCTATACAAGCAGCGAAGAAACATGATGTAATATTATTAGATGGTAATGAAAGAATTGGTAAAAAGCTTTTTATTACTGGAAAAGGCAGATGTAATGTTACAAATGCAAAAGATATATCTGAGTTTTTTGAGTATATTCCAGGTAATCCTCATTTTCTTTATAGTTCATTATATAGTTTTACCAATGATGATACAATGAATTTTTTTGAGAACGAAGGAATTAAATTAAAAGTTGAAAGAGGAGACAGAGTTTTCCCAGAATCTGATAAGTCTTCAGATATAATAAGAGGATTATCAAACGCTTTAAGTAGAACTAATGTAAAAATAAGATTAAAGTCAAAGATTACTAATATAGAATTTAAAAGTAATAGAATTATAGCAGTAGAAATTAATAATGAAGAACGATTGTGTGGAGATCATTTTATTTTTGCAACAGGTGGTGCATCGTATCCACTTACAGGTTCAAGAGGGGAAGGACAAAAATTTGCAAGTATGCTTGGTCATAATGTTACTCAACTAATGCCAGCTCTTGTTCCTATAGAAGTTGTTGATTCCAAAACAAAAGAATTGATGGGCTTGTCATTAAAAAATGTTGAAGTTATGATTAAAGAAAATGACAAGAAAGTAGTTTATAAGAATTTTGGTGAAATGTTATTTACTCATTTTGGAGTTTCAGGGCCTCTTATATTAAGTGGAAGTAGATTTATAGAAAAAGGAAAAAGATATACTTTGCATATAGATTTAAAGCCTGCATTAAATTTAGGAGAATTAGATAAACGTATCCAAAAGGATTTTAATAAATATTTAAATAAAGATTTTAAAAACTCTTTAGATGAGTTGTTACCACAAAAATTAATTCCTGTAATTATAAATAATTCAGGAATATTCGAAAATAAAAAAGTAAATGAAATAACAAGAGATGAAAGAAAGAATTTAGTAAAGGCTATTAAGGATTTAAGTTTTGATATTAAAGGATTAAGACCTATAGATGAAGCGATTGTAACTTCAGGAGGGGTAGATATAAAAGAAATTGATCCGTCTACCATGAAGTCTAAAATAATAGAAAATCTTTCGTTTGCAGGAGAAGTTATGGATGTAGATGCTTTTACAGGTGGTTATAATGTTCAAATAGCTTTTTCTACAGGATTTATAGCAGGAAGTAATATTTGATATAAAAAAATATTCCCTTGTTTGGAAAGGTAAAAAATTATATAATCTTAATGAAGGCATAAATTTATAGGATTTGGAAATGAGGAGAAAGTTTTGAAAATTTCAGTAGCAATAGATGGACCGGCTGGAGCAGGAAAAAGCACTATAGCAAAATTGGTTTCTAAAAGGTTTGATCTTATGTATATTAATACAGGAGCAATGTATAGAGCTGTGGCGCTAAAAGCACAAGAACAAAACTTGCAACCAGAAAATGTGCAAGAAATTTGTAATATAATAAAAACTATGGAAATGCATTTTGAAAATGATGATTTGATTTTAAATGGTGAAAATATTCAGGATAAAATAACTACTCCAAACATAAGTAGTATTGTATCTGGATATGCTAGTATTCCGGAAGTAAGAGCTATTCTTGTAAAACTTCAAAGAGAAATGTCAAGCAAATTTAGTGTAATAATGGATGGAAGAGATATTGGAACCGTTGTTCTAAAAGATGCAAATTTTAAGTTTTTCTTAACAGCTAGCCCAGAACAAAGAGCAACTAGGCGATTTAAAGAATTGCAAGAAAGAAATATAGAGTGTTCTTATGATCAAATACTAAAAGATATAATAGATAGAGATTATAAGGATACTCATAGGGCTACAGATCCGCTGAAAAAAGCAGATGATGCAATTGAAATTGATTCTACTAATTTAGATATTAATGGTGTTGTTAATGTAATTGCAGAATACATAGGAAAATAACAAGGAGATAGTAATGAGTAAAGTTATTCTAGCAAAAAATTCAGGTTTTTGCTTTGGAGTTCAAAGAGCTGTAAACGAAGCTATACGGATTCAAAAAGAACATAATTCAAAAATCTATACTTTAGGACCTTTAATACATAATAATGATGTAGTAAAATATTTAGAAGAAAATAATATATTTTCTATAGAATTTGAGGAAATAGATAAATTAAATAAAGGGGATACTATTGTTATAAGATCTCATGGTGTATCTGAAGCAGTTTTAGATGCCCTTGAAGAGAAGCAACTAAAAGTCATAAATGCGACTTGTCCTTTTGTTGCTAATATTCAAAAAAAAGTTAAGAAATATTCAAAAGAAGGATATCATATAGTAATATTAGGAGATAAAAATCATCCAGAAGTCATTGGAATTAATGGATGGTGTGATGATAAAGCAATTATCACTAAAGATGGTACTTTTGATGAAGAAAATATGCCTCATAAGGTATGCGTTGTATCTCAAACAACTGAAAAGATGAAGAATTGGGAAGAAACACTAAAAAACTTAAGTTATGCAAGAGAAATATTAGCTTTTAACACAATTTGTGCAGCTACTGATGTTAGACAAAGAAGTACGAATAAAATATCCAAAAAAACAGATGCTATGATAGTTATTGGCGGAAAAAATAGTTCGAATACTACTAAGTTATATCAAATTGCTAAAGAAAATTGTGAAAATACAATTCATATTGAAAACGCAAAAGATCTACCAATAAGTTTTATAAAAAATAATAATATAAACAAAATAGGAGTTACAGCTGGTGCATCAACACCAGATTGGATTATTAGGGAGGTACTAGATATTATGAACACAGAAAATAATAATTTTGAAGATCAATTATCATTAATGAACGAATTAGACAAAAGATTTGTTATTGGCGATGAGGTACAAGGAGAAATACTTTCAAAGACTAGAGATTCAGTTATAGTTTCACTTGTTGGATACAAGTCAGATGGAGTGATTCCATTTACAGAGTTATCTGCAAAAGAGGATCCACTAACATTTGCAGATAAACTTAATATAGGTGATACTATTAATGCAAAAGTTATAAAGCTACAAAACAATGATGGATATGTAGTATTATCAAGATTAGAATATGAAAGAGAAGAAGCGTTTAAAGAACTTGAAAAAATATATTCAGAAGGAACAACATTTGAAGTTAATGTTAAAGAAGCTAGAGAAAAAGGGATAGTAGCAGATTATAAGGGAGCTAGAATATTTATTCCAGCATCACAAATTGACATAAAGTTTACTAAAGATAAAAGTGAATATGTTGGGAAAAAATTAGAAGTTAAATTGATAGATTTTTCTCTAAAGAATCCTGTAAAATTAGTTGCTTCAAGAAGAGTTTTATTAGAAGAAAGTAAAAATTCTGAAGACGCAAAAGCTTGGGAAAGTTTTAATCTTGGGGATGTTATCAAAGGTGAAGTAAAAAGATTTACAGACTTTGGAGCTTTTGTGGAAGTCAATGGTATAGATGGATTATTACATTTATCACAAATTTCTTGGAATCATATCAAAAAAGTTAGTGATGTATTAAAAGAAGGTCAAATTATTGATGTTAAGATCATTGGTCTTGATAAGGAAGCTAAAAAGCTATCTTTAAGTATTAAAGAACTTGTAGCTAAGCCTTGGGATAATGCTAAAGAAAAATATCCAGAAGGGTCTATTGTACTTGGTAAAGTAGTTAGATTAAATGATTTTGGTGCTTTTGTAGAATTGGAACCAGGAGTAGATGGATTAGTTCATATATCAAAAATATCTCATAATAGAATAGAGCACCCTTCTGAAGTTTTAAAAATTGGTGAAGAAATTAAAGCTAAGATATTAGGTGTTGATGAAGAAAATAAAAGAATAAGTTTAAGTATAAAAGATGTATAAAACAAAAAAGTAGAAGGAATATTTTCTTCTACTTTTTTGTTTTTTTTATGTATGGTTATAATAATTTTTATGAAATTACTTTAATTCTAGAAATAGGTAAGGTATAGGTAGATTTTAATTATATGCATAAGGTAAAGAATTGAAGTATAATATTACTATGCGTAATGATTATTGGATATCTAAAGTTCGTAATATTTAAATTTTAATTGTTAGGAGGCTATATACTTATGAAACAAAATAAAGTTACTAAAGTAAAATCTTTAGTAGAGACTAAGTTTTTGAGTTTATATGAAGCAGAGTATGAAAATAAAGTTGGAAATATAAGAACGTGGACAATAGCATCCAGAAAAAATAATGAAACTATACAAAAACAATTTTTTGAAAATAAAGAAGATACGGCAGATGGTGCAATAATTGCAGCATACCATAAAGATGAAAATAAGATTGTTATAATAAGACAATTTAGAATACCACTTAATGATTATGTTTATGAATTACCGGCAGGTCTCATCGATCCAGGAGAAGATTCTATTAGTACAATAAAAAGAGAATTAATGGAAGAGACAGGTCTTAGGTTAGTTGAAGTTATCAATAATAAGAGTCTTTATAAGGTATATGTTTCTGCAGGAATGACAGATGAATCGTTAGCTATGGTTTATTGTACTTGTGAAGGCGAAATAAGTGATGAACACCTCGAAGACGATGAATGTATTGAGGCACTTCTAATATCTCAAGATGAAGCTAAAGAACTTATACAGAGTAAGGATAAATTTGACATTAAATGTTTTTTGCTTCTTCAAAGTTTTGCATTGCTAGGAGAAAAAGTATTTCAATAATAAAAAACTGGTATACACAAAAAAGTGTAGACCAGTTTTTTATTATAAGTTTTCATAGATAATAAATTTACGCTTAAAGCTCTAATAAACAGAGTCTTTAATTAAGTTTAGAGTGTAGAAAATTAATTAAAATATATGGATTCATATATTTTCATATTATTTAATTACTGAATTTAAACCGAAATATAATAAGAAAATAAATGATGTAAAATACATCAGAATGGATACTTCTTTTCCTTTTTTATAACACAGCTTGCAAATAGGATACAATATAAAGCCTAATGCTATACCATCAACGATGCTATATGTTAATGGTATTAATATTATAGTCATAAAACTAGGAAATAGTTCGCTTAAATCATTAAAGTTTAAATTCTTTAAGTTCTGACTCATTAAACAACCTATTATAATTAAAATAGGAGCTAAAGCTACATCTGGTATGATAGAAATAAACGGTATAAAAAAAATTGAGAGAAGAAATAGTATACCAGAAATTAATGAAACTAAACCTGTTCGTCCTCCAGCTGTTATTCCTGCAGTTCCTTCAACTGTTGATACAGAAGGGCTTGAACCAAAAAGCGCACATCCAATTGTAGATAATGATACTGCTATCATAGCGTTAGAGGTTTTGTCTGATTTTTTTAGTATTCCTGAAACCTGGCTATGAAGTATCCCAATATTCTCAAAAACAAGTACTAAAGTCAATGAAAATGTTCCAACCCAGAATTTAATTGTATTTATTCCACTAAAATCTAATTTGAAAAGTATATTACTATATTCATTAAAATTTGGCATAGTATAACTTATACCTTGTGTTTCAACGATACCAAGCTTTATGCAAAATATAGTTCCGACTATAATTGAAATTAAAAAGCTTCCAGGTATATTTTTAAGGAATAAAATTAATGTTAGAATCATTATGAATATAAAAGCTAGTACTTGAATACTTGTAATATCTCCAAGTTTTAACATAGTAGAAGAATCAGATACTATAATTTTAGATTTTTGAAATCCAACAAAAGTTATAAATAAACCAATTCCTACTGTAATAGCTTCTTTTAAATTTTGAGGAATAGCTTCAATAATAAACTTGGATAATGGAGTTGTTGCTATAAGTACAAATATTAATCCTGAGACAAAAACTGAGGCTAATGCTTGGCAATAATTTAAGCCTAGAGTATGAACTATTGTATATGTGAATAATGCATTAATTCCCATACCAGGCATAATTATAAGTGGAGTATTACTTATTAAAGCAATTAACAAGCAACCTACAGCTGATGATATTGCTGTAGCAATGATTAGAGGCTCCATAGAAATGCCACCATCACTTAATATACTGGCATTGACGATAATGATGTAAACTGCAGCAACAAAAGACGTTAGTGCTGCTATAGTTTCGCTTTTAATTGTAACATTGTTTTCTTTTAATTTAAAAAATCTTTCCATCCTTTCGACCTATCTTTCATAACTCCCTCACCCTCCCACGCTAAAATGCGCATATTAATTATAACATCATTATCATTTATGTCAACTTTTATATATAGCTTGAAATCTTATACAATTCATTTATTACAATTCATTTATACTCCATAGTATTGCATGAGCATAAGAAAATAATGTTTAACCACAAATTTTGAAGAGTATATTTATAATTAATCTTTATGTATGCACATTGTGATTTAAATAAGAAAAGAATAGTAAAACAACTCTAAGAGTAGTAATATATTACTATACGTATTTTATAAAGGGGGCATACAAGTATGTATACAGAATTTGAACAAATAAACAAAGCAAGCATAATGATAAATTCATTATGTATTTTTAAGAATCTAAAAGATGACAGTGTTTTATTAAAATATAAGACACTACTAAAGTATCTTAATAGCAAGGATATATCAGTGGAAGAGGGCATTGAATTATATACTGATTTTATTTATGAACTATTAAACAAAGCTGATGGAAAATCATTAAAAAGGTATATAATTGATATGATTTTTCTCGATAATAATCCATTTACTAAAATAATTGACGAACAAAATTCATGTGATAAACTTTTTAATCAAGTGCATTATGAGTTGAATGCTTTGCAGTACATATCTAGTATAGAATCTTCTGCGATTAAAGATGCTATAATTATTAAAGGAAACGTTAAAGAGTTTGAAATAGGTATAGTTAAGTCGCTTATGGATTTTAATTCTGACTTGGAATGTAATATCTCAAGCAAAGCTATTGATAAGTTAAAGGTAAATATATTAAATTGTGATAATTGGGGAGATTCATTAGAGAGCATTGTAGAATTTTACAAGCAATATGGGACTGGCGTATTTGGGGAGTATAGAGCGTTTGTATGGGAACATGAAGATGGAGCCCCTTATCTTAGAGGTATTGAATCACCAGATCCAGTTAGGCTAGAAAACTTAGTAGGGTATGAATATCAAAAAGAGATTATAATAGATAATACAAAACAGTTTTTAAATGGATATCAAGCTAATAATATGCTACTATATGGATCAAGAGGAACTGGTAAATCTTCAACTGTAAAAGCTATTATAAATGAGTATTATGATGATGGCTTAAGGCTTATTGAAGTTGATAAAAATAAATTATGCGATTTTACGAAGATAATTAGGATACTTAAAAGTAAGAATTTAAAATTTATAATTTTTGTTGATGATTTAGTATTTGAAGAAGGAGAAGCTAGTTATTCAGCTTTAAAGACGATATTAGAAGGTGGAGTAGAGAATAGATCAAACAATATTCTAATTTATGCAACAACCAATCGAAAACACCTAGTAAAAGAAACATTTAGCGAAAGATCTGGTGATGATGTGCATGCTAATGACACAATTGAAGAAAAACTTTCTCTAGCAGATAGATTTGGTATGACTGTATCGTTTTATTCGCCTGATCAGAAAGAATTCTTAAAGATTATAGATGGAGTAGCAGAAGCAAGAGGGATTAAAGTTGAGAAGGAATATTTGCATGCAGAAGCATTGAAATGGGTAAGATGGTATAATGCCCGTTCGCCACGAACAGCAATTCAATTTATAAATTGGCTAGAGGGCACATTAAATTAGTAAGTCTATATTAAAAGTTTGTAATATGTTTTTTAATATTCTATAACTTTTTAGCTAATAAAGTGATAAGAGCTAGTAAAGAATTCTTTACTAGCTCTGTTTTTTATAATAATTTAAGCATTAGTTGTTGTAGGAGGCGTATATACTCTTGTAGCAAGTTCGTCGTCTAACATATACAATGCTGCAGAGTTATTTTCGCATCTCCTAATCTTTTTAATTATAGTGTTAAATGTATTTTCTTCTTCAACTTGCTCATTAATAAACCAATTAAGTAAACCGATTGTTGCATGTTCTTTTTCCTCAGTAGCTATATCTGCAATTTTATATAGCCTGCTAGTTACAATTTGCTCATGTTCATAACCTGCCTCAAAGACATTTAGGATATTGTCAAAATCAGAATGTGGTTTTTCAATTTGTTCTAAAGTTACAGTTCCATTTTTCTGAAATATGTAATCATAGAATTTCATGGCATGAAATAATTCCTCCTGAGATTGAACTTTAAAAAAATTAGCAAACCCACTTAGATCAATAGATTCGCAGTAAGAAGCCATTGATAAATAAGTATAGGCTGAATAAATTTCAAAATTAACTTGTTCATTTAGCTTTGCGATCAGTTTTTCACTTAACATACTAATACCTCCCATAAATAAAAACATTATCATTAACATAATTAAAAAATATTCAGAAAAACTATACCCTATAGCATAAAAGTTTAACTTTATATTCTGAAATTTTTAACTATATATTAATATATTACATCATATAACATAATTTATCAAATAATATTTATTGTTATATTACATAAGTATCATTACAAAACTAAT
Source organism: uncultured Clostridium sp. (assembly GCA_963524945.1). Taxonomy (GTDB): domain Bacteria; phylum Bacillota; class Clostridia; order Clostridiales; family Clostridiaceae; genus Clostridium. The sequence continues at coordinate 54,553 of CAURJV010000025.1, read as the reverse complement.
AATATAAATAAGAGAGGAGATGATGTAATTGACATATAAAAAAAAGGAAAAATCAATACAAAAAACTGGCGATATGTCACAATCTAAAGTTAAATCTTTTGTAGAGAGAGAAGAACCTACAAATAAAGTAGTATCTAGAGGTAGAGATATTACAATTAATCAGAAGTATTAAAATTGAATCTATCTCGAGATATTAAGTGAATTTAATAAGATATTTCATTAAAATCTTATTTTGTTAAATATAACAACTTATATTTTGAGATAGAAATTTTCCTTATTATAAAGATTTATCTAGTTTTATATGATAGAATTAGATAAATATGAAAAGAATTAAGGAGGACAAGTTGCAAAAAGGAGCTATTATTATTTTTAATACATAAATACAGTGTTATTTATGGTAATCTACTAAAAATATTTATTTGTAATACGGAAGGATAGAAAAAATGTCGATAAACAGAAGTGCACCAGAAAATTTTTATTATGATAACGCAGAGAAAACTAATAAAAATTTTATCTATAAAAACCTTAAGAGAAGTAAATGCTATAACTGTAATTTTTCAAACTCGAATTTTGATTTTGCTAGCTTAAGAGGGGCTCATTTTAAGAAGTGTAATTTTTTTAGATGTAGTTTTAAAGGAGCAGAGTTTATAGGATCAAATTTAAAAGGATGTAAGTTTAGGGAAGCTAAATTTGAAGACACGGTATTTGAAGGAGCAAATTTAGATGGAGTAAATTTTGAAGATGCTAAATTCAAAAACACAATATTTGTAAACTGTGATGTGACTAAAGCTAAGAATATAAGTGAAGATAACAAGAATATTAGAATTTTTGATACAATGCCAGAAGTTGAAATAAGCGATGAATTAGAAAAGTTGATTTCAAATGTGATGGAAAATGAATTTATAAAAAAATCAAGGGTTTTTGATACTAAAGATGGAAAAATAAATACGTTATCTTTATTAATTCTAAAAGAAAAATTTGATGAACCAACGCTTTTAGAAGGTCTACATTATATTAGGTATGAAATTGATAGAGATTTTTATACATTAAGTTATGTCATTAGGCTTATAGAAAATATGTAGATGGTAGAAAAGGAGTATTTCGTTTTAAATGAAAGCTCCTTTTTTGAATTCTTAAAAAATGAGTTAATAATAATAGATACGCAAAAATACTTTTTTTATGAACCTATTATTTTGCAATTAATATATATTTATTGAATATCTATATAGTAATAAAAAATGATAATGTTATTATTTTTGAAGGAAGAATATAGATGGAAAAAAATAATTTAATTAAACTAAAATATAATAAATCTTTAAAAAAAGTAAATTCAAATAGTTTCAAGATATATACTCCAGAAATGATCGAAAAGTATAAAGATTACCAAAGAAGATTATTAAAGATTAATGAAGATAAAGTCAAGGCAAAATTCCTACTATATAGAAAAATTTATAATTACTATTCTCAAGAAAGTTATCTAGATATTAGTATTGAAAGAATTTATATTAAATCTAAGCTAGACTCATATACCTTTGGAGGATGTGGAATAGGTGCGTCAATTCTAGCAGGATTAACAGCAAGTGGCATTTTTTCTTATATAGATAATTATATAAAAAAACTTAGTCCCACTTTCTTGGGCATATATATTGTATTGATTTTAGTATTTGGGCTCAAAATTCTTTCAAATGAAGACAGTAAGGTAGAAATGTATAATATGTTTTTAGAAGTATTAAATAATCTAGAATATGATAAAAATGAAAAATGAGGATAATTAAAATAAGGATAAAAGTCTACATTAGTGCACAATATATTCTTGTAGAAAGGAAGTGTTTATAATGAGTAATGAATCAAAATCAAAATCAAAATCAAACAATCTTCAAAGCTTTTCTAGTACAGGTGGCACTAATGAATCAGATTTATCGAGCAAAGAAGAACTTAGAGAAGAAAAGAGTGCAGGTTGTAATCAGTGGAGTTCTGTACCTCGTACTTATGATAAAGAAGAGTCTACACATAAACATGAGAAAACTGCTACAAATAATCAGTGGACATCTACATCTAAGTAAAAGTTTACTGTAATAAATGCTACTTTAAATAAAGAAGGAGTGGATATTATGAGTGAAGAAAAGAAAAATCTTAATTCTGATAAAATGAATGATGGATATTATGATTATCAAGGTGGATATATTTCTTATGATCCTGAAGTATTAACAGAGCACTATACCGTAAAGGGCTTTGAAGGCAGAATCAAAAGCAAACAATTATCAAATAGTAAATGGTGTTAATGAATAAAAATATAAATTACGTATATATATTAATATAAAATATTTAAAGTTTCCTTCATATAGATGAACAATTATTTATATGAAGGAAACAATTTTTATAAACTATACTAAGATTAATATGTTGGTATGCTATTGTTGTAAGCCTTTAGATAAAAAATATCCTGATATATATTTATCTATATATTATTCTATAAATTAACACGCTATTGAAACTCATCAAAAGTTGACTATAATTTTAGTAAGACTTATAATTTATTTATTAAAGGGGAAATGAGGAATTTTTATGGTTTTTTTAGAAAAATTATCTCTATTCAATATAAATCATTTCAGAAGATTGTATAACAGGACTGAAGATGCATATTCATGTGATAAAAGCTTTTTTGAAATTTATGATGAAGAATCTTTTATGGTTAAGTATATAATTCGTAAACAGATTAGGCTCTTTAGAGTTAATAATGAATATGTGGGATATATATGGTACGAATATCCTTCATATAATGGATTTAGTAACATATATTCTATATATTTAAAGGATGAATATATTCATTTAATTAATTCTAAAATATTATCATTCTTTAACACTAGTGCTCTTAGATTTGATATGTTAGCAAATTCAAAAGCTTCTTTTATAATGAAAAAATTAAACTTTGATGTTAATTCTAATAACATTTTAATGAAAATAAGGACAAGTGCTACAAAAAATAATTTTTATGAAAAAAGAGTATTTTTTAAACATTTTAAAGAAGGACAAGATGAAGAATTAAGATGTAGAATTCAGAATTCGGTTTTTAATGAAAAAAATAGACTTCCTTTAACGGTTGATGATATATACAGAGAGGAAGAGGAAGATTATTATATAAAGGATTTTGGTGTTTTTATCTGCAGTAGTGATGGACAAGTTATAGGATATGGTCAAATTATTTTCAATAGAGGATTTTACACTATTGTTAATTTAGGAATATTAGAAGAATATAGAAAACATGGTTATGGTGAACTATTAGTTAGATACCTTATAGATTTGTGTTATAGAAACTCTATAAAAACTGTTTATATAAGAGTAGAAAAGAACAATTTAAAAGCTTTATCCTTATACAACAAAATTGGATTTAGAGAATATCAGTCTTTTATTAGTTGGTATAAAAAAATTAATTAATTAGCGTTAGGAGTTGTGTGTAAGTATAACTCCTTTAATTATGCATAATTCTAGTCTTTTATTTAGAATTATTATTTGTTATAATACTATAGAAATTGTAATTTAAACGGAGGAAAAATAATGAATTTTGATATAGAAAAGTTGGATAGCCAAAGAGCTAATACTAATAATGAACAAAAACTATTCTTCATACAAACATATGGCTGTCAAATGAATGAAGAAGATTCTGAAAAGCTTTCAGGAATGCTTAAGAGAATGGGGTATGAAAGTACAGAAAATAGAGATGAGGCATCAATAATCATATTTAACACTTGTTGTGTTAGAGAAAATGCAGAAAACAAGGTATTTGGAAATCTTGGTGCATTAAAAAGACAAAAGGAAAAGAATCCTGATTTAGTTATAGGTATATGTGGGTGTATGATGCAGCAAAAAGGAATGGCTGATGATATACTAAAGAAATTTCCATATGTAAATATAATATTTGGTACTCATAATTCATATAAGTTCCCTGAATACTTAAATAGAGTTAAAACAGAAGGTGTTCAAATTAAAGAAATTATCGATAAAGAAACTGAAATAGTAGAAGGAATTCCTATAGATAGGAAAAGTGATATTAAAGGCTTTGTAACTATTATGTATGGATGTAATAACTTTTGTACATATTGTATAGTACCTTATGTTAGGGGTAGGGAAAGAAGCAGAAAACCAGAAGATATAATAAACGAAATAAAGAATATGGTATCAAGAGGTTATAAAGAAGTAACTCTTTTAGGTCAAAATGTTAATTCGTACGGAAAAGGCTTAGAAGAAAATATAACTTTTGCGGATCTTTTGAGAAAAGTAAATGAAATAGAAGGAATTGAAAGAATTAGATTCATGACTTCGCATCCAAAAGATTTAACTTTAGATGTTGTATATGCTATAAGAGATTGTGATAAAGTATGCGAGCAAATTCATTTACCGGTACAAAGCGGTTCTGATAGAATTCTAAAGGAAATGAATAGGCATTATACAAAGCAACAATATTTAGAATTAGCAAAGGAAATAAGAGCCGAAATTCCTGATGTGACATTTTCTACTGACATAATCGTTGGATTTCCTGGAGAAACTGAGGAAGATTTCAATGAAACATTAGAATTAGCTAAAGAAGTTAGATATGATGCTGCTTTTACTTTTATTTATTCAAGAAGGAACCATACTCCTGCGGATAAAATGGAAAATCAAATACCAGATGAAATTAAACATGAACGTTTTAACAAATTAGTTGAAATAGTTAATACAGGTATTGCTAAAGGAAATAAAGATGCCGAAGGAAAGATATATGAAGTTTTAGTTGAGGGGCATAGCAAAAACGATGAGTCAAAATTAACAGGTAGAACTAGAAATGGACGACTTGTTAACTTTGAAGGTGGGGAAGATCTAATAGGAAAATTAGTTGATGTTAAAATAACTAAAGCAAATTCATTCTCTTTAATTGGAGAAGCTGTAAAGTAAAATATTAATGTATAATTACAAATTATAATTCTAAATAGTCTGTGTAGATTCTTGATAGGAAAGGGTTGGTATAATCCATTCTAAAAGAGTACGCAGACTATTTTAGTTTATATAATTAAATATCATCTATGATTGTGTCAATGGCTGTTTTATTATTATCTAAAAATGCTTTCATAACTTGATAATGAGTAACTTTATCATATTTTTATCTATTAAATTAGCGTTGATCATTTCATATATTATTACATCAGGATAGTCAATAGTGGCGAGAGAGTATATTGCAACAAACACCTCCGAACATTTGTTCTCAACTTGCTAAAATAGCACTTCGGAACAAATACTCTTTAACATATATAGTTTTATCAAAATTTTATAAAAGTTTTAATATAGACAATCAGATAACTTGAGGTAAATAAATATTGATTAATAAAAATAAAAAGCATTTAAGGCTATAATAATCGTTTATGTAACAAATGCCACTTATGCCACCAAAGAACATTTGTTCTTGTTAGGGCAAAACCAATTATTTTTCGCTGAATTTGTGAAGGTACTCTATTGTAGAATTGAGTTCTATTATCATTTGATTATATCCACAAACGAACAATCTATCACTTTTTCAAGATCGTTAGGATTCATTTCTATTTGAGAGCCTATTTTCCCTCCGCTAAATACAATTGTGTCAAATAACAATGCATCTTCTTGAATAAAAGTTTTGAATACTTTCTTCATGCCAAGTGGGGAACAGCCACCTCTAATATATCCTGTTACTTTGTTTATATCTTTAACATGAATCATTTCTATATTTTTTTCTCCTGCCATTTTACTAGCCTTTTTCATATCTAATTCTTCGGCAACAGGAATAACGAAAACATAAAAATCTTTAGAATGGCCTTGTGTAACTAAAGTTTTAAAAACTTGATCAATATCCTTTTCTATCTTATGCGCGACTGCAACACCATCTATTTTACCATCGTTATTTTCGTAGCTATGAGTTGTGTAATTGATTTTATTGTTATCTAAAATTCTCATAGCATTAGTTTTTGATTGACCCATAATTTTAAGATTCCTCCTTGAGATTTAAAAATAAATTCATATTTATTACTAATTATATTTAGATTATATCATAAAATTAAATATAGATTTTTCGATTTTGGAGTTAATTTTAATTTGTGGATTTAGAGTATTGAATTTTGCTTAAATCTAATCAAAATCTGAGTTTGGCTGTTATAAAATCGAATTTTAATCAAATGTATAAATTATAGTTTTCGATGACGTTCGAATTTATTTTTTTGTCAGAATCGAAGTGGGATTAATAGTAATATAAACAAAATTATGTAACAAAAGGAATCTTGATAATCATTATCAAGATGTAGGTCGTTGAAGCATTTTCGAACAGAAATACTTTTATTAGTTACATGTAGATTTATATTCGTAAGATAACAAGCAATTTTTTGGCGAAAATGTTTACTTATAAGTAACTGTTAGAATCGGATCTTGATTTTTAGTTATAAATTTATTTTCATGATCCAGAAACAATTTTAGTATTTAATTTATCAAAACTAATCGTGAAAATTAATAATATATGAAATTTTGATGCAGATCATAAGAATGTTCTTAGGATTTATTTGAATGAATAAACTAAAATTCTAATTCAATTACTTAAAATATTATAAAAATGGCTAATTGTTATTTCGCTAAATATACATTTAGCGAAATAATTGCATAAATTTATGATATTTGATATAATATTTTTAACTTAGTATAAAATTACTTTATTAGAATAAATTTTATCAATGATAATTTGAATTATTAGTATAGTAACTTAATTAATAAGAAATTTATAAGTAATGCAGGTGAAAAAATGAAATACGATATCCAGGTTCTTAAGAATAATAATCTTCCAGAAAGTTTAGTGGATTTTTTAAACTATTTAGAGACGATTAAAAGTACTTCTATAAATACGATTGATGGATACAGAATAGATTTGACTATCTTTTTTAGGTTTATGATGATTTACAAAGAAAAGGTAAATTCCAACTCTGTTGAATTTGAAGATATAGACATAAGCGTTATAGATAACGAATTTCTAAGAGGCGTAAAACTTAGAGATCTATATGCATTCCTTTCTTTCACAGAGAAATATAGAGACAATAGTTCATATGCTAGAGCTAGAAAAGTTGCTACTTTAAAGTCTTTTTTTAAGTTTCTTTTCGGGAAAGCTAAAGTGATCACAGAAAATCCTGCTTTAGAGTTAGAATCTCCTAAGATAAATAAGCGTCATCCTGTATACCTTACTCTAAATCAGAGCATTCATCTGTTAGAATCCTTGAATAAAAACGATAAAAACTACGCCAGAGACTATTGCATTTTGATGTTCTTTTTGAATTGTGGAATGAGACTTTCAGAACTTTGCAGCATTCAGATTGATAAGATCCGAGATGATACTCTTACTATTATAGGTAAAGGAAATAAAGAAAGAACGGTTTATCTAAACGATGCATGCCTTAAAGCTTTGGCAAATTATTTAAATGTAAGAGATGATTCTAAGGCTTTGGCAGAAAATAAAAAGTTTTTGTTTTTATCATCTAGAAATGTTGCTATAAACAAACGCACGGTTGAAATAATGATAAAAAAACACATAACAAACGCAGGATTAACTGACGATAAATATACTCCACACAAGTTGAGGCATACTGCAGCAACTCTTATGTATAAGTACGGAAACGTAGATATAAGAAGCTTGCAAAGTATATTAGGTCATACAAATATTTCGACTACCCAAATTTACACGCATGTTGACGATGATTCGTTGAGAGATGCTGTAAAATCGAATCCTCTTTCAAAATTGTAAAGTTTATTATTAAAATTTATAATAAAACTTTACTACTACTCTCCTACTATACTTTGGTATGGTTTAAATAAAAAAATAAAAGGTTACTTTATTTTCTATCGTAACCTTTTTGTGTTTAATATAAATGCTTTTAGTGTTGTGGTCTTAGTGTGTTTCCGTACATTTTTCCAAACTCGTCAACATATGCAGGTTCTTTCCCTTCATAAACGATAAGAGTGTTTCCTTTTCTATAATAATAAGGGTTCGTATTGCTATTTGCATTATTGCTGCTAGCATTCATTCCGTTTGGTACGATTCTATTGATAGCCCATTCTAGCTCTGTTGGAGAATTATACTCGTATATTCTAACTACATCTCCACCTAATAAATAATCTGTTTCATTTCCTTTAAAATAATCATTTTTATTAGTGTTAGTTGATTCTTTAACATCATATCCGGCATTTGTGAAATCGTTTTTAAAGTCGGCAGCTCTGTATGTTGTATCATTAGTAGTTAGACCTGTTTTATCCCTCGTAGCATCTGAATTCGATCCGGCTACATTGTTTTGATTAGTATCCCCTACTGCATTATTTTGATTGGTATTCCCTCCTGCAGTTCCATTTCCTGCTGCGCCTTGCATGTTTCCACTTGTTCCACCTTGCATGTTTCCGTCAGTACCATTTTGAGCATTATTAGCGCCAGTACCTGTTCCGTCTACACTTCCACTTCTAATGCCATCGTTTGTTATGTCGTTTTGTCTAGTGGCGTCATTATTTGTTCTTGTTCTTGATGTGTTACCACACCCAAACAAAGATATTGAAACCAAAAGAATTGCTGTTAAATTTAATGCTAAAATAGATTTTCGCTTCATAATAATTCATCCTTTCTTGTGAAATCTTCTACGAAATTATTATGTGAAATAAAGCGAAAATCTATGCATTTCTTTAGTGTAGTCTACAAGCTTCTTTTATTCAATTGATTTTTTTAATCTTCTAACTCCAGGATAGACTTCTTCTGTCATTTCATCGAGGACCATATCATCAGATAAACTGATCTCATCTAAATATTCAATATGATCAAAAGCATCTTCGTAAGCGCTGTCTTCAAGATTAAAGTCATTTACGCCAATATCATTTGATGTTTTTGCAAACTTATTATATATAGATTTTAAATCCAATTTATCTTCGTTAATTTCATGTAATTCATCTTCGCTTAAGGATGCTTTTAAGTCATTTAAAAATTCTTCTTCTAGTAATTCATTCTCTTCTTGTGTTTTCGCAATGTCTTCTATTTTAATGGCTTTTGTATCTATACCATTCATTTGTAAACACTTACCACAATTATCACATATTTTATTTTCATAGATATCGCAATAATCATCATCAGTATATTTATATGTCATTTAAAACACCTCATTTTTGTATTATGGAAACTTAATTATATCAAAAATAGCAACTTAAAGCAAATTTTAAATTAACAATAAAATCTATACTAAAAATAAATAATTTGAATAAGCAGATTATTAAATGCAATCTATTCATTTAATCTAAATTATATTGTTCCATTCTATATATTTGCTAAGTATGCAAACTGCTTTTTCTAGGTAAATTCTTTCTACTTCAGTAAATCTTCCAAATTCTTCACTATCTAAATCTAAAACCCCAATAAGCTTTTCTTCTTTAATTATAGGAATTACTATTTCCGAATTCGAAGCAGCATCGCATGCTATATGCCCCTCAAAATTATGTACATCATTAACAAGTAAGGTTTCTTGTTTTAATGCAGCCTTACCACAAACACCCTTCCCTATTTCGATTTTTGTACAAGCAGGCATTCCTTGAAATGGACCTAATACAAGAGCATTATTTTTAACTAAATAAAATCCACACCAATTTATTCTATCTATAAGTGCATTTATTAGTGCAGATGCATTACAAAGTTTTGTTATTGATGAATCCTCATCTCCTTGAATTAATCCTTCAAGCATTATAATCATATTATCCAATTTACTTTCTGTGCTCATACCTTCAAAAATTTTAATATCAAACATATTTACCGCCTCACCTTGAAATTATCATCTCAAAAATTTAATTTTATAACTTTATTATTCTACTATAAAATAATACTACCATTTTTAATCAATTGGAATACTTAGTTAATATATTATGTTCAAATTTAGTATTATATTTAAGCACAATACTTATCTTTACTTTATAATTATTAAACACAGCTTTAGAACACAAGTTTGCTATGTTATACAGTATATGTTATAATTATTAGAAGAATAGTGAGGTGTTTGTAATGTCAGACGAAAAAGATAAGCAATCAGAGATATACGAATTTTTAAAAAGTTATACAGAGAGCAAAGGTTATCCGCCTTCAGTAAGAGAAATTTGCGAAGCAGTCTCTTTAAGGTCAACTTCAACTGTTCATGGACATTTAAAAAGATTAGAAAAAAAAGGAATGATTAAAAGAGATCCTTCTAAACCAAGGGCTCTAGAAATAGCAGAACTTTCAATGCCTAAAAAAGAAATGGTTAATGTTCCTATTGTTGGCAAGATTACAGCAGGTTCCCCAATACTTGCAACTGAAAATATCGAAGATACATTTCCACTCCCATTAGATTATATAAAGCATGATAGAGAATTGTTTATGTTACGTGTATCTGGCGAAAGCATGGTTAATGCAGGTATTAGAGATAAAGATTTAGCTATTATAGAAAATGCACAGACAGCAGCAAATGGGGATATAGTTGTAGCATTAATAGAAGATAGCGCTACAATTAAAAGATTCTTTAAAGAAAAAGATCATATTAGACTTCAGCCCGAAAATGATGCTATGGATCCAATAGTAGTAGATGATTGTATGATTTTAGGAAAACTTGTTGGTATATTCAGATCATTTTAAACAAATTACTTTGTTATTAATTTATGAAATTATATTGTAAGATAGTAAATAAATAAACTATTAGATTGGATAATCTAATAGTTTATTTTTGATTTTATACTCTGTTTACATATTAGTAACTATAAATAAATTTAATCCTATTATTGAGCCACCTCCAAGACCTTACTTAGTCCTATAAGTATTCCAATTTTTCCGTGATCAAAATTCAAACCACCTTGAATATAAGCTATATACGGCTCCCTAACTGGTCCATCAGCGGATAATTCAATTGTTGAACCTGAAATAAATGATCCTGCCGCCATTACAATTTCGCTATCATACCCTGGCATTGCCCATGGCTCACACACCGCAAATGCATCTATAGGTGATCCAGCTTGAATACCACTACAAAAGTTAATTAATTTTTTAGCATCCCCAAATTCAATCGCTTGAATTATATCAGTTCTTTTATCTGTTGATGAAGGAAACACCTTAAACCCAGCAATTTCCATTACACGAGCGCAGAATATTGCTGTTTTTACAGCTTCTATGGCTACATGAGGGGCCGAGAACAAGCCTTGATATAAACTTCTCATAAGCCCGTATGTAGCGCCATACTCGCCACCTACACCTGGTACAGTCATTCTATTAGCAGCTGCATCAACATACTGTCTCCTTCCGACGATATACCCTCCTCCGGGAGCAATACCTCCGCCTATATTCTTCATAAGTGATCCGGCCATTATATCTGCGCCATATTCCGTAGGTTCAACAGCTTCAATAAATTCTCCGTAACAGTTGTCAACGAAGATAATAACATCTTCACGTATTTGTCTTATATGTCTAATGACTTCAGATATTTCGGAAACTAAAAAAGATTTCCTCGAAGCATAACCAGTGCTTCTTTGAATATGTATAAGTCGAATATTCGAATCATTTCTCAATGCTTCTTGAATTTTATCAAACTGAAATTTGCCTTCATTATCTAAATCTACTACATCAGTTTTTATTCCGTATTGATCTAAAGATCCAGCATTTTTCTTCTCTGATAGTCCAAGAACCCCAAGTAAAGTATCATAAGGAAGTCCAGAAACACATAATATTTTATCGCCAGGTCTAACATTACCAGCAATAGCGCACCCAATAGCATGTGTACCACTAACAAAATGCGGACGAACAAGCCCTGCTTCAGTATTAAAAATATTAGCATATACTTTATCCAATGAGTCACGGCCTAAATCATCAAGTCCATAACCTGTAGTATTTGTAAAGTGAGAGTCACTAATTTTTTCTAATTGAAATGCTTTCAGTACTTTAAGCTGGTTAAATTCTCTAATTTCATCATATTCCTTAAATTGAGCTTCCGTATCAGATAAAGCCTGTCTATATATTTCAAATGTCCTTTCACTAATATTATAATTCTTAATTAAAAATTCTTCTGTCTTTTTTAACATATCTAAGTCTCATCCTCCAAAGTTTAGAAATACTCAAAAATAAATAGGCAAAAATGCCTATTTACTAAGTAGTTTCGTATTCGTTATCTGCAAATAAAATTGGTTTAGTTGGCGTTATAGTTGATATTGCATGCTTATATATAAGCATTTGTTTATTATCGCAATCCAAAATAACAGTGAAATTATCAAAACCCTTTACAGTGCCTTTTAACTGAAATCCATTTACCAAGTGGATAGTTATTTGTATTTTATTTTTTCTCGCATTATTTAAAAATATATCTTGTAGATTGTTTTGTTGCTTATTGACCAAAATATAACACCTCCATAAGTGATTTTATTACTAATATTATACCGCTACTTCTTTATTATGTCATTAATAACTTTATCTAAAATTTCATCATCACTCATAAGGTCCTTATCTAAAAATATACATCTTTTATCACGTCTAAACCATGTGAGCTGCCTTTTAGCATAATTTCGTGATCCTTGCTTTATCATATCTACTGCTTCTTCTAAAGTTATCCTACCCTCTAAATAATACAATATTTCTTTATACCCTATCCCCTGCATAGATTGAATATCTGAATTATAACCCATTTCTTTTAATCTTATACACTCATTTAATAGTCCTTTTTCCATCATTAAATCAACTCTTTTATTAATTCTATCATATAATTTTTGTCTCTCCATAGTTAATACGTAATAATACACATCATAATCACTATTATAAAAATCCAATCCAGCATTGTATGAACTGAAAGGTTTGTTTGTAAGTTTAAAAACCTCCAACGCTCTAATAACTCTTTTCCTATTATTAGCATGAATTTCCTTGTAACTTATAGGATCAATATCTTTAAGCATCTCGTGTATATATTGATTACCTTTTTCTAGTGCTAAATTCTCTAGATACTCTCTATAGTTTTCATCTTTTTCCGCTTCTGTAAAAGTCATGTTGCAAGTTAATGAATTAATGTATAAACCTGTTCCTCCTGATATTATTGGAAATTTTCCATTACATATAATCTTTTCTAATGCTTCTTCACCAAGTTGCTTAAAATCTGCTACTGAAAAAGGAGTATCAGGTTCTATTGCATCAATTAAATAATGCTTTATCCCGTTCATTTCATCTTTAGTTACCTTTGCAGAGCCTATATCCATATATTTATAGATTTGCATAGAATCAGCTGAAATAATTTCTCCATTTAAATTTTTAGCTAATTTTATTGAAAGATCAGTTTTTCCTACTGCAGTAGGGCCACCAATAACTAATAATTTTTGCTTCATTATTTTATCCCTTCGTTAATAATTTTAAAGTTTATATTTATTTAGAATAATATAAAATCATTATATTATTCTTTTAAATTTCTTATCAATGTCTATACTTGTAAATTTTATTATTACAGGCCTTCCGTGTGGACAGTGAAAAGGATCATCTATATATCTTAAATCTTCAATTAGTTTAATCATCTCATTCATTTCTAATTTATCATTTCCTTTAATAGCTGCTTTACATGCTTTAGTTGCAATAGCATTATGTTTTACTTCACTTGTTTTTCCGTTTCCTAAATTTTTTAAATTATCAAGTATATCTAGGAACAAGTTTTTAGGATTAAGTTGTCCTAAGAAGTACGGAACTTCTTTTAAAGATAATGAACTTCCACCAAACTCTTCTAATAAAAAACCAGCTTCTCTAAATATGTCTTTATTCTCTTCAAAATAAGAATAATCATCAATACTCAAGTCAATTATACTTGGAACAATAAGAGGTTGAATTATAATAGTACCTTCTTCAATTTCTTTAAGATATTTTTCAAATAATATTTTTTCATGAGCAGCATGCTGATCAATCATGTATAAGGTACCGTCATACTCTCCTAATATATAAGTTTTATTATATTGACCTATTATAGTAATTGGTGGAAACTTAGCAATAGGATTTGGCTTAATATTTTCGTATTTGTTTTCTGTAATTACGTTTTCTATAGGTTCAGAATTAGATTTTATTTCATCTTCTGCATTGTCACTATAATCATCAACCAAATTTTCTATATACGAATTAGGCTTAAGATCTACAGGAATACTTATAGGCTCCTCATTTTCATCATTATAATCAGTGCTTTCCTCAACTACTGTTTTATTAATATTATTTAAACTTGGATCATATACACTTTTAAAGTTACTTTCGTTATTAGCTTTGAGGTCTTTTCCTTGAGACATTAAAGTCTTTGCTGCAGAACTTGCAAATTTAACCTTTTCTTCTTCTTCTTTTATTTTAAAAGTAATCTCCTCAAATGTTGGGAGTGGCTCTTTTTTTGTATTTTCTTCTTCTTTTATTGCAAAAGTCTCAAAAACTTCATTCTTTAATGCAGTATGAACTGCTCCAAAAATCTTTTTGAATATCATTCTTTCATCATTAAATTTTATTTCAGCTTTTGTTGGATGAATATTAACATCTACATATTCAGGATATACTTCTATAAATAATATAAAGAACGGAAATTTATTTACTGTTGAAAATGACTTAAATGCTTGCTCTACAGCTATTGCTAACGCCCTATTTTTTATGTATCTTCTATTTACGAAAATACTTTGATTATTTCTTGATCCTCTAGCTATTTCCTCAGTTCCTACATAACCATAAACAGTTATTAAATCGGAACTATCACTAAAGTAAAGTATATTATCTGTTATAGACCTACCATATATAGTTCTTATTACATCCTTAAGATCTCCATTACCAAAGGTATGTAATACTTTTTTATGATTGTTATACAATTTAAAACTTATTTTAGGATTTGCAAGTGATAATCTTGTTACTATATCATTTATTAATGAACTCTCTTTTGATACAGATTTTAAGAACTTCTTCCTAGCAGGAACATTAAAGAATAGATCTTGCACTTCTAGTATAGTACCTTTATTTATTCCACACTCTGTTACTTCTGATGCTTTACCGCCCTCAATAGATATTTCATATCCAAAAGCTTCTTCATCCTGCTTAGACTTTAAATTAACTTTACCTACAGATGCTATAGATGGCAGTGCTTCGCCTCTGAATCCAAGAGTATGTATATTATAAATATCTTCTGACTCTTGTATCTTGCTTGTAGCATGCGGAAGAAATGCTTTCGCTATATCATCTTTATAGATTCCGTCTCCATCATCTATTATTCTAATAAGAGAAATTCCACCTTCTTCTATTTCAATGATTATGTTTTTAGAATTTGCATCAATTGAATTTTCAATCAGCTCTTTGACTACTGACGCTGGTCTTTCTACAACTTCTCCTGCTGCAATTTTATTTGCTGTGTCTTCATTTAATATATTTATTCTCTTCAAGATGTCCTTTCCTCCTTTCAATGCTTATGGGCGTAAAATGCAAATGATAAAATCACTTCCAAATAAGCCTTCCTAATGAACACATGAACTTATTTCTAATACATTGTTATTATTACATACTTGTTTAATATATTCAATAATATTGAAATACTGGCATTGGAATGATCTGTAATTCGAATATATCTTTTTTGACTATGATTTTTATTGTATACTCTAAATGATTTTAGTATTTCTATTAATATTTCCATTAGAACAATATTATATTTAATTTACATATAAGTAACAATCTAAATACAAAATATATTTACAATAAATAATATTTGCCGATAATATGGTTAAGCTAATATTAGAAATTAAATATTTTCTATAAGGAGGCTTTAATATGAATGATAAAGATTTTTATAATTCAACTAAAAGTGTATCTGATCCAGCATCACAAAATTATAATAAGGTAGTAAAAGAAAAAGCACATCAAGAAAGTCCATTTGGGGAAGCTGAGCCTTCTTCTCATACTGAATTTAAAAAGAAAAGACACTAAAATCATAAATCCACGACAAAAATTAAATTATGTCGTGGATTTATGAACTTTAAATTAAATTATCATTTTTCAATAGATTATATAATGTAGGATTAAAATTAAATTGACCAATTAAATTTTCAACTTCTAATAAAGCTTTTTCTTTTTTATCCTTAGATATATTAGACTTAGAGGCTCTAATCAATATATTTTTAGGAGAATGTACAATATCAATAAATTCTAAAAGTTGTGTTTTGTATCCTATGCATTCTAAAAGGTTTGCTCTAACAGAATCAGTCATAAGTGCTGCAATTCTTTCTTGAACTATTCCATACTTTGTTAATATAGACAGTGAATCTGTTTTCATCTGGGCGTTAAATTCATGCTGACAACAAGGGACAGAGAATATTAATTTAGCATTCCATTTTATAGCATTATATAATGCGTAATCAGTAGCAGTATCGCATGCATGTAATGTTATTACCATATCAACTTTATTATTATATTTAAATCCATTTATATCTCCAAGCTCAAAGTGTAAATTTTCATAGTTATAACTTTGGGCTATATCATTACATTTTTTTATAACATCGGCTTTAAGATCTAATCCGATCATCTTTACTTTAATATTCTTTATTTCTACAAGGTAATAATACAATACAAAAGTTAAGTAAGATTTTCCACAACCAAAATCTAAAACAGTAAGTTCTTTATAATCATTTTTCTTGATTTCATCATCAATAATTTCAACAAAACGATTAATTTGCTTGTATTTATCATACTTTGAGTTCACTACTTTTCCTTCTTTAGTAAATACACCTAAATCTATTAAGGGCTCAATAATCATACCCTCTTTTAATATATAATTTTTTTCCTTGTTATGAGCTTTATTAAGTGTTTTTTGATTATCACTTTTTTTCTTACTTAATAGAACCTTGCCCTTTTTTGATATTTTTACCTCAAAGCTAGCCGAATTTGACCATGCAGAAATTTGCTTATAATTCGGCTCCACATACTCAATAATTCTTTCTTCCAAAATATCTGTATCAATGTTTTCATGGAACACCTGCTTATCAGTATATTTTTCTATTTGATAGTACGTTCTTTTATCATTTTCTTTGAGATATATAACTATTTTATTATATTCAAAATTTTTATTTGTTTTATTGCTAATAACTAGCTTTATAACATTGTCTTCTATTATTTCTTTAATCGCTTTTTTTAACTCTTCCATACTTCAACTCACCTTATATTCAATAATCTTGTTTACTAACAGTATTAATATGTTAGTTTTAAACCTATTTTTATATTTTATATTAATTTCATCTACAATACTATGATTATTTATAGATAATTTCAATATTAGGAATTTATTATTTACGATGTTTCTTCAGTTATATTATACCTTTTCTTAATAATTCCTTGAATGTAGCCCATTCCACAAATTTTCCACCCATACTTTCCAAATGTTTTGTATGCATCTGGCAATCTATAAATATGAAATTTTCGTTTTTTAATTTTTCTGCAAGCTTTATTAATGCTATTTTAGATGCATTACTTACCTTAGAAAACATACTCTCTCCGAAGAAGCATTTTCCTATTTTGACGCCATATAAACCGCCTACTAATTCATTATTAAGGTATGTCTCCACGCTCATTGCATAACCTTTATTAAATAAATTCATATATGCTTTTTTCATATTATTATTAATCCAAGTTCCCTCATTATTATCTTCACGAATATCCTTGCAGTTACTAATTACACCATAAAAATCTTTGTTGAAAGTTACATGAAACATCTCTTTTTTTATAATTTTCTTCATTGATTTAGAAATTTTAATTTCATCTGGTATTAATATAAATCTTGGCTTGGGACACCACCAAAGAATCGGCTCACCTTCGTTATACCATGGAAATATACCATTACAATAAGCTAATATCAATCTTTCTAATGATAAATCTCCTCCGATTGCCAAAAGGCCATCTTTTTCTGAAAGCTCAGGATTAGGAAATATTATCTCATTTGTTAGTCTAAATATGGGCATCATATTCACTTCCTTGTATTTTAATTCTTCTTTTAAAATTATTCTATCATATTCTAATACTGAAATAAGTTTTTGCAAAAAAATAAGCTTGTAAAAGCTTATTTTTGTATTATAATTACTCTACTTAGATTTATTGTTTAGTTCCTTATATAGGTTCTCCAAAAGGTAATTCATTTTATATAAATTTGTTTGGTTATATCGAATTAAAGTTTAAGATAAACTTTAATGAATCAAAATATTTAGAATATATATAACACATATACAGCCTAGTGTATTATTAAAAATACAAAATACTTTATGATTATAACATTTTATAAAAATCTAACATTGATTCCTTTACCAAGAAGTTGGACGCACTATTGACTTTGGTAAGATTGTATTAGAATCTCCTTTCGCTGAATTAATCTGAGATTGAGTAATAAATAAGCTATCTTTAAGATTAGCGCCTCTAAGATCTGCATCACGTAAGTCAGCTCCAATAAGATCCGCATAACTCAAATCATTTCCTCTAAGATCTGCTGCTATGAGAAATGCCCCTCTTAGGTCAGCGCCTTTAAGATTAATCTTTTTAAGATCTGCACCAATGCAATCCAATCTGCCAGCAATTGTTTTTTTACGTTTTAAGTTAGTTTTACTGTTACCAAGCGCTTTGGTCCTAACAAATTCGCTTGTTTGCCTAAGTAGCGCATTAACATTATCTCTATGGACCTCTATATCTAAAGTCATAAGGAGGTCGGGTGCCGATTTAGTAATATCCTCTGTTTTGGCTATTAGATTATTTATTTTATTTTTTATCTTTTCATTAGTTTGAATTGATAAAGCTTGTTTTAGATACCACAACATTTCATGAAGCTGTCTCATAATCAAAAAAACTTCATACATTTTATCGGATAATTCGGGATTTTCTCTCCAATTATGTCCAGCATATGTAATTTGAGCAACCTTTTGTCCAGCACCAAAACAATCGTAAGTTGTACAACCTTTAAGTCCTTTTTTTCTCAAATCTTTATGAATAGAGCAACCAAAATCTGATAGCAAATTTAAGCAAGGCTTTCCAGCGCTTTTATTGTTTGGAAATCCGTCTGAAGCCGAAAAATATAATGCAACACAACAAAAACCAAAGCATTTTTGGCAATTAATTTTTAGATCTTCAAATAATTCTTCTTCAAATGTATTTTCGTTTATATATGTCAAAGTAACTCACCCCGTAATATTATATATAACGCAGTCATAACTTATAGCAAGTAATTAAGTATTAAAATATTGTATTATGTATTTAAAAACTTATGTTCCAACTGCATTTAGAATTATTTTAACATAATTGGAACTATTAAACTACTTTAATAGGATTAGAAAGTTTTTATTTTAAAGTAAATAAAACATAACAATACTTTTTATGATAAAGTACCGTTATGTTTTTGTTTTAAAGTGTTTATAATACAACTATTATGTCATCATCTTATTAATTGTTTAATTTCTTAGCTTCAGCAACTAATCTATATAGAGTGTTCATAGCTTCCATAGGATTTAAACTTAATATATCAACTTCGCTAACTTCTTTTAGAAATGCCTCTTTTTCTATAAAAGTAAAATCTAATTGCATATTGTTAGAAGAGTCCTTATTCTTATGTTTTTTAGATGAATTTTCAGTCTTTTCATCAATTCTATGATCATCTTTATTACTTTTTGCTTTATCAAAAGAGTCTTTTGCTTCAACTTTTTCTATATATTCACTCTCACTTTCACAGGCTTTTTCAGTAATAGTAACTACATTATTGGCTTGATTTATATCTACAGCAACCTCATTTTCTATGATTTCAGTGTTTGTTACTTTCTGTATATCAAAATTATTTTCGCCTTCAAGTCCTAGAAGAATTTCTTTTGCTCTATTAATAACATCATCAGGAAGACCGGCAAGTTTTGCAACTTCTATACCGTACGACTCATCCGCACCACCTTCGACTATCTTTCTTAAGAAGATTACGCTATCTTTCATTTTCTTAACAGCTACAGAGTAATTCTTAACACCAGGCAAAACTCCTTCAAGTTTTACTAATTCATGATAGTGTGTTGCAAATAAAGTTTTACATCTTAAATTTTCGTTACCAGTTATGTATTCAATGACAGACCAAGCTATCGAAAGCCCATCATAAGTTGATGTTCCACGCCCAACTTCATCTAATAATACTAGACTTTTAGAAGTTGCATTCTTAAGTATGTTTGATACTTCCCACATTTCAACCATAAATGTGGATTTACCACCAGCCAAATCATCAGAAGCACCAATTCTAGTGAATATCTTATCGCAAATTGAAATATTAGCGCTAGAAGCTGGTACGAAAGATCCTATTTGAGCCATTAATGTAATAAGGGCAACCTGTCTCATGTATGTTGATTTACCTGCCATGTTAGGTCCAGTTATTAATAGTAATTCCTTATCACTTTGATTCAAGGTAGTATTGTTGGAAACAAATTCACCTCTTCCAATTACCTTTTCAACGACTGGGTGCCTACCATCTATTATTTCGATAATTCCGTCTTCATTGATTTCAGGTTTTACATAATCATTTTCAAGAGCAATTAATGCCAAGGTGGAAATACCATCTAGATTAGAAATTATTCTAGCACTTTTTTTTAGTCTTGCAATTTCCTTCTCAATTGAATCTCTTATATCAGTGAATAAAGAATATTCTAAGTTTATAAGCTTCTCTTCTGCGCCTAGAATTTTATCTTCCATAATTTTAAGTTCTTCTGTTATATATCTCTCAGCGTTTGCAAGAGTTTGCTTTCTTACATACCTACCTTCTGGAATAGAATTATAATTTGATTTTGAAATTTCTATGTAATATCCAAATACTTTGTTATAACCTACCTTTAAAGATTTGATTCCGGTAAATTCTCTTTCACGATTTTCTAGAGCTGCAATCCATTCCTTACCATGAAGCTTTGACTGTCTTAATTCATCAACTTCAGAATTATAACCATCTTTAATTATATTTCCTTCTTTTATACTTAAAGAGGGCTCTTCTTTAATGGAGGATTCAAGTAATTCTCTTATGTCTGATAGTTCATCTAAATTTTCATAATATTCTTTTAGCAGTTCTGAATTAGCAGTTCCTAAAAGTTCTTTTATAGATGGTAATTTGTCTAATGAAGCTTTAAGAGATAACATATCTTTTGCATTCACATTTTTATTTGAAATTTTACCGACAATTCTTTCTATATCATAAATATCTTTTAAAGAACTTCTTAAATCCTCATTAAAACTAATTGAACTAAATGCTTCGCTAACACCACTTAGTCTTTTTTCTATTTCAGATTTAATAATTAACGGTTCTTCAATCCATTTTCTAATTGTTCTACCACCCATAGATGTAGCACTCTTATCAAGAACCCATAAAAGAGACCCTTTTTTGCTTTTTTCTCTTATACTTTCAGTAAGTTCTAAATTCCTTCTTGAATTTCCGTCGATTGTCATGTAATTAATTATTTCATATTGTTCTAGCAAATTTATATTAGTTAAACTCATTTTTTGAGTTTCATATATGTATTTAAGTAGTACTCTACTTGAAATTTCTCTTTCATTTACTAATCCAGAAACCTCTAAATCCGAAAATTGATCTATAATTTCTTCTTTTGATACGATAAATTCATTAAAGTCTTTCTCTGTAATAAGTGCAGTAGTTATACCCTTTATATCATCTATTAAAGATTGGCTAATGTTTTTATCTACTAAAATTTCTTTAGGTGCAACCTTTGAAATCTCATCTAGTAAGGTTATCTTAATATTATCAAAGGAAGTTGTTTTAAATTCGCCAGTACTTATATCCGAAACTGCTAAACCTATTCTTTCATCACTTTCATATATAGTCATTAAATATGTATTATCATTTTCTAGAGAACTATTAGCATCTATGAATGTTCCTGGTGTAATTATTTTTACAACGCCTCTTTTTACAATTCCTTTTGCTTCCTTTGGATCTTCAAGCTGTTCACATATTGCTACCTTATACCCCTTATTAACAAGTCTTGGTATATATGCTGCTGCTGCATGATGTGGTATTCCACACATAGGAGCTCTTTCCTCAAGACCACAATTTTTTCCTGTAAGAACTAATTCAAGCTCTCGAGATACAGTTATTGCATCATCAAAGAACATTTCGTAAAAATCACCTAATCTATAAAATAGAATACAATCACTGTATTCCTCCTTTGTTTTCATATATTCAACCATCATTGGCGTTAAAGCCATAATTAATTTCCTCCTTTTTATGTAGCTAGGTTAAATTATTTCTCGACCTAGATTTATATATTTAATTTAAGGTAATATTTATATAAATTTCATTATACATCTAAAAATCCCTAGAACAATTATAACAATTATCTTAGAGATTTTCATTAATATTTTATTTAAGTGAAAATAGATATAAATATTTATCTTAAAAGGATTTTTCTAATTTTAGTTTTTCTTAAAATTGTAATTATTAATGCAGACAATAATAAAGAACAGATAAACCTAAGAATTGTATTTGCAAAAAGTACTGGTATAAACATTGCAAGCCATATCATAACTATTTGATGAGAACAATATATTCCTAAGCTATATTCCCTGCAGGCTTTAGAAACCTTAGTAGAAATATTTTTTGTGGAATTAATTGCCCAAATTAAGATTAAAGGGGCTGCAATTATTGATGATATATACATATTAGCGTCCTTAGCAATTCCAGTTTTATTTAACACAAAGGTTTCAATTAAAAGTAATATAATTGAAAGTATACTTAGTAATCCTGACTTTTGTATCTTTTCATTTAATTTATATTTGCTAACGATTGCACCTAAAGATACAAAAAGAATTGATTCAGTAATGCCTATTTGTGGAAGCATAAATATTGAAGTATATCCGTTGATTAATGGATTTATCATAGTTTTTTCAAACAACCCATAATAGGTATCTCCAGTTGTCCCAAATAGATATAATACAAATCCAATTATAAACAAGAAAAACAGCTTGTCTCTTTTTAATAATGGGGAAATTATAAAGATAGTAATAATTAGCGAAGATATATACCAAAGGCTTCCTGTGACCCCTGCAAATAATAATCTCTCAATAATTAAAATAGGTGGAGCGCTTAAACTGCTTAAGACAAGTGGAAATAAAGCTATAATCTCAATAAGCACCCATAAAAAAT
The DNA here is from genome assembly GCA_963524945.1 of uncultured Clostridium sp. GTDB lineage: Bacteria > Bacillota > Clostridia > Clostridiales > Clostridiaceae > Clostridium. The sequence goes on along the minus strand of CAURJV010000025.1, from coordinate 31,364 downwards.
AGATACGTAATAAATGCTTAATAGTTGATTTAGGCTCTTTTTCGGAACCAATTCTATTATATAAAAAATAACCCGAAACCATAAAGAAAAATGGCACAGCGAGTCTAGCAATACCCATACTAGTAGCAATCCATAAGTCATCATTTACGGATTTAAAAGCCATTGTATGAATTGATACAACTGCAATTGCAAAAACTAAGCGTAATACATCAACCATTCCATAATGAACATTATTTTTTACTTCCATATCACAACAATCTCCTTAATATATTAATATTTTAGAGCAGGTACTTAGAATTTTAAATACTTACTCATTAGAACAATTATTCATAAGCTTATTTAGGAACTACCTTTAAATCATCAATTAGTCTATTAATTAATTCTGGAGATAAATATCTCTTCCCACGATATTTATTTATATAAAAGAATAATTCACTTTCTGTATTGATTATTTCTCTAATTTGATTATTTCTACTTTTCTTTATTACAACTTCCTGATTGTTTCGTACAGTAATTAATGCTTTTTTAAATACATCTTTTATATACTGATATTTTTCTTCAAATTCTTTTTGAGACTTTTCTTTCAAAGCTCCACTTTGGTAGCTTGTTGGCCCGAAACTAAGACCATAGTTTAAATAGAATCTTAATAAATACCCAGTTTCAAAATCATCATAAATTACATATGCATCTTCTTGATTGCTCATTTTTTTACCTCCTACTTGCTTATATAAATATAATAGTACAAGTAATAAATCTTAGTTACATAAAACTTCTAAATCATACACTTTTAAAGCTCAAACGTCATTTAAGCCATATAAGAGAATTATATTAATATAAAAAATAGACCAAGTTAAATCCAAATAATTTGAATTCAACTTGGTCTATTTTCACGACATAGTGACTTATTATAAAATTTTTTCATTAGATTTTATATCAAATCAACAAATCTTCCATAATTAAAAGTAGCTTGTAATTTGTTTAAATTTTATATGTTTATCTCACTAAATTTATTACTGTTGCTTTAGGTCTAGACATAGATTCAATTGAATATCTTATTCCTTGAGTTCCTATTCCAGAAGCTTTAACTCCTAGGAATGGGAAATGGTCTGGACCTCTCTCTGTTTTATTATTTACTTGTACTGTACCTACCTCTAATCTGTCAGCTACATAAAATGCATCATCAATATTTTCTGTAAATACTGCACTTTGAAGTCCGTACTCTGATTTATTAGCTATCTCAATAGCTTCATCTTTATCTTTTACTCTTATTATTGGAAGAACTGGTCCAAAAGGCTCTTCCCATGCAAGTCTCATATCAGTAGTAACATTATCAAAGAGTGTTGGATATATTAAATTACCTTCTCTATTTCCACCAACAATTAGATCTGCACCTTTATCTTTAGCATCATCTATTAATTCCATAACATAATCAGCCGATTTAGTACTAATTAATGGTACAATATCTACATCTTTGTCTAATGGATTTCCAACCACAAGTTTATTCATTTTATCTTTAACTTTAGAAATTAGTTTATCAGCAACTTTTTCTAAAACTAAAATTCTTTTTACTGCAGTACATCTTTGGCCAGAGTATGAGTAACCACCTGCTACAATATTATTGGCTGCAAGCTCTAAGTCCGCATCTTCTAAAACTATAGCGGCATCTTTTCCACCTAACTCCATCAAAAGTGGTACCATGCTAGTTAGTTTTGAAATTCTAACACCAACGTCTGTACTTCCTGTGAAATTAATAAAGTTTACGCCTTTATGAGTAACTGCGTAATCTCCGATTTCGCTGCCTCTACCTGTAATTGTATTTAATACTCCATTTGGTACTCCTGCTTCCTGAAAAACTTTTGCTAAGTATAAACCACATAGGCTACCTTGAGTAGCAGGTTTTAATACTAGTGAATTTCCTACAATTATTGCAGGAGCTATCTTTGATGCTGATAGATTTATTGGATAATTAAATGGAGATATTGCAAGAACTACTCCTAATGGTTCTCTATTTACAACTGAGATTTTATTTCTTTTAAATCCAGGGAAAGTATCTCCTGGTATACTTTCACCAGACATATTCTTAGCTGTATCAGCAGTAAATCTTATAAAATCTGCAGTTCTATGAATTTCGGATTTTGAGCTCTTTCTGTCTTTACCAATTTCTCTGACCATAATATCAACAAGTTCATCAGTTCTTTCAACTAAAATATCAGCTGCTTTATATAAGATCTCAGCTCTTTCACTCATTGGAACTTTACTCCATTTTTTTTGGCCCTCTTTTGCAATACTTATTACATTATCAACATCTTCCTTTGTCATAGCAGGAACTGTTCCTATTAACGAATTATCAAGTGGCGAATAGATTTCAATTACCTTATTATCTTTACTACCGACCCATTCACCATTTATTAAATTTTTAAAGTTATTATTTTCACATTTTATACAATTAAACATTCCTTCACCTCTTTAATATAATTTACTAATTAATATTAATTATCATTTAATAATATAATATACTAATTATTATATTATATCCAGATAAATTTATAAAACTTAATAATTAATTTATTTTTCTTCTTAGAAATACGCTTGGTGCTATAGAGTATAGAATATATAAAATTACTTCCTATGAATTTTATGAAAAATTTAAGATTAAAATTCATATTAATTCAAACTTTAAGAATCTTGAGTACACCTTCATATAAAGCTTATGAAAAAATTAGTTATTTTAACCTGCTATCTTTAGTAAAAAATGTCCTGTATCCAAGAGTTACAAATAAAACAGTGGATACAGCAGTACTACCTAATATAGCAAGCATTATACCAATTTGATATTTTATTGCAGTGATAGGAAATGTTCCAGAAAGAATTTGTCCCGTCATCATTCCAGGTAAAGATACAATTCCCATAGTCAGCATATTATTCATAGTTGGAAGGATGGCACTATCAAAAGCATTATTAACAATTTTCCTAGTAGCCCCAAGTGGACTTGCACCGAGCATTAACGAATTTTCTATTTCAATTCTTTTATCTTCAAAATCACTACATAGTTTATTCGCTCCTAGTGCAATACCTGTCATGCTATTACCAACAATCATGCCTGAAATAGGAATAAAATATTGAGGATTGAACCATGGCCGAACACTGAGAACAACTATTATAAAAAAAGCTGCAGTTAAAAGAGCTCCAAATGTCATTGAAAAAGCAATTATTCTTTTTAATTCCTTTGACATTTGAATTTTTACTCTTTTTATTGAATTATAGATTGCAAAAGAAATCATAATTATAATCATAAAAGAAGTTAACCACCAACTTGGATTGTTAAATACGAACATGAGAACATAGCCCATTATAGTAAGTTGTATTGTCATTCTAGTTGAAGCAATCAATATTTGTTTTTCTCTTTTAATGCCTCTTGATTTAAAAATAATAAGCATTATTAGTACAAAAACATAAGCAATTGAAAGTTGGAAGACCGATAAATTCATGACTGCATTATTCATAATAAGATTTCACAACCTCTCCATTTTCAATCCTAACTATTGAATTATTATATTTCTGCGCTATCTGCTCTGAATGAGTGATCATTATAAGTTCCTTATTGTTTTCTAACACAAACTTTGAAAAATTATCTATTATAAATTGCTCAGTATCTTTGTCTAGTGCAGCAGAAGGCTCGTCTAGCAAATATGTATCAGCATCCATTAACATTACTCTAGCTAGGCATAGTCGCTGTTTCTCTCCTCCGGAAAGGTTACCACATCCATCAGTGAGTTTTTTATTAAGCTCGACTCTTTCAAGAATTTCTTTCATTCTACTCTTTGATGCAGGAAGTTTTTTTGAAAATTCCAATCCAATTTGGAGATTGTCTTCTATATTACCACTATAAATAACTGGAGTCTGACCTAACATAACTACATTTCTACGTAACATTATTGTATTAGTTTTGGAAATATCTTTATTATTATAGAGTATAACTCCTTCATCTGGCACGTTTAAACGATTTAACATACGAAGTAAAGTTGTCTTTCCACTACCAGAAGGTCCGACAACACATGTAATTGGTTTATCTATATTCAGAAATTTTATATCTAATATATTTTTAAATTTTATATTTCTAATTTCAAACATATGAATTCACTTCCTTACTATACAGCTTTTATAATCGTTTTTGCATATACTATTCCAATTAATTGATGACATAAACTTTATTATAAATAAAAAACCTTGTAACAATTATACCAATAATTACAAGGTTTTTCACTAAATCTATGAATTTTTAACAAGCCCAATAGCTACACCTAAAACGTTAAACTGTTGATCCTCTATAATAATTGGCTGATATTTATCATTCTCAGGTATAAGAGTGATTTTGCCATCAATAACTTTATACGTCTTAAGCGTTGCTTCACCTTCAATATCAACAGCAACGATATCCTTAATACGTGGCATATTCTGCTTACTTATTACTACGTAATCTCCATCATAAATATTTTTATTTATCATGGAATCACCTTTAACTTTAAGCATAAAAACATCTTTTGAAGTTCTTATCCAATCCTTTGGTAATGAATAGCTATCTTCAATATATTCATTAATTAAAATTGGATTACCCGCTGCAATCTCATTAAATACAGGAATATTTACTACGTCGTCTACTTTTTCTTCAAAATTGTTATAATCTACATATATTTCATCTACTGATCCTGAATCTTTTATAAACCTATGAGATATATTTCTCTTTAAATCTATATATTCTATAGATCCTAATGTAAGAGATGAACTTTGTAATAAATTCTTATTCGTCTCATTTTTTTGAATCAACTTATCACTGCTATCTACAAATTCTTCGATCTCTTCAACTTCTATTTCTTTGTAAGATTCATTCAAAGAAATACATTTTCCCTTCATATCATATCCTAAACTAGAAAAGTGGCGTCCTTTCACAAGCCAAGCATTAGTAATAGCAGTTTCAAAAGTATCCATAATAAATGTTATACTAGAATAAGATTTTTCATTATATATTGATTTAAATAATTCTAATTGAACTTTCGTAAGTTGCTGACTATTATCTATAAATATGTGGGTATAATTAATTATTGGAGCTTTTTTTGCTTCATTTAAAGCTAAAAGTTCCATGTCTTGAACATCTACTTTATTAAACTTTCTTAAGTTATTGGTATATTCTTCTAAAACTTCGAAAATAGCTTGTCTTTGTTTAGAGTTTTTTCTAAGAATTTTAGATATCTCAATGTTCAAATTATTAATTCTACCAACTCTATTAGCGCTTTGATACTCTTCAAGTTTTAAATAATTACATGACTTAATCCATTTAATCTCGTCTTTTATAAATTCAATATGATCTAAATTTAATATATCCGGTTTTTTCTTTTCGTATCTTTTTGACACTATACGTATTGCATCTTTAAGCTCAGCTTCACGTTCTTCAAAAGATGCCAAAGTAAGATCATTATTATTATTTTGTACATATTTATTTAAATAATAAGAGACTAAAGAATCTATTGTCCTTATTTCTAATTTATCACTATTATCTTCATCAAAGAAGCTATTTTGATGATATTTCTCACCTTCAATATTTCTATAGACAGAATAAAAATAATCAGAATATTCTTCGTTACAAGCTGCGACAAGTATTTTATCATCCTTAGATATACAATAATTATTAAGTAGTGATGGAATCTTATGTATAAATGCAGTGGTCTTCCCAGACCCTTTTGGACCTTTTATTAATAGATGACCATTTGGCTTATTATTAATTATCTTTTTTTGTTTTTTGCCAAATTCCATATTTCTCCCCTCCTTTTTTCATTGAATTTCACTTTATAAATCGAACATGAATTCTTAATTATTTTGTAATTATACTATACTTAATAGCTGTATGTAAAGTTTAGAGAAATAACGTAAATTTGTTTGTCAATTATCGAAAAATCTTTAATTAATCGGTCAAACATTGTATTAATCTTATAAAATAGTTATAATAAACAAAGTAAAATAAGGCAATTTAAATATGGATATACAAACGAAAAAGGAAGGTGACATAATGGAATCCAATATTATATTTTTTGATATTGATGGAACATTATTTAATGAAAAGACTTATACAGTCCCTAACAGTGCTAAGGCAGCTCTAAAAAAAGCACAAGAAAATGGGCATCTAATCTTCATTAATACAGGGAGAACAATTATAGGAATTGATGATTGTGTTAAAGAACTAAATTTTGATGGTTATGTTTGTGGATGTGGAACTTACATAGAATTTAAAAATAAAGAAATACTACATAGAAATCTTGGAATAGATCTATCAAAAGAAATTGTAGCCAAGCTTCGCAAATATAATATCGATGCTATATTAGAAGGTAAGAATGACATTTATTACGATACCAATATACATTCTAAAGAAGTTCTTAGAATCAAAGAACGCCACATAAGGGAAGGTTTTTATAAAGGTAAAACTTTTGATGATACTGAAATTAACTTTGATAAATTTGTAATTTGGACTAATGAAAATAGTGATTTTGAAAGCTTTAATAATGAATTCAAAAGTTTATTTGAATTTATCCATCGTGGTGAAGGCTTTTATGAATTAGTTCCTTTAGGATTCTCTAAAGCATCAGGTATAGAATACTTAATAAATTATTTAGATATTCATCACGAAAACACATATGCTATTGGTGATAGTACCAATGATCTATCTATGCTTAAATATGTGAAAAACAGTATTGCTATGGGAAATAGTACTCCATTATTATTTGACTTAGTATCATTTGTCACAAAGGATATTGAGGATGATGGAATTAAATATGCTTTAAAACACTACAATATTATATAGAAAATTATTTATTTTTAGTTCCTCCTAAAAGAAATGTATAAAATAGCCAATCGCTAAATATACATAGTAGAAGAAATCTTTTAGGAGGAATTTTATGTCCTTTATAAGAAAATTTGAAACTTTAATGAGAAAATCCAATAAGGATATTGCTAACATAAATTTGGATAAAGGTATTGAAATATATAACTATTCTCCTGAATTTAATTTAAGATCATCCAAAAAAATATTAGAAGGAAGTTATACTTTTGCAGACCTTTGTTTCGATATAAATGAAGACGATACTCTATATGGTTTAGTAAGTATACAAAAGAGTAATCTTATGTATTTATATATAAATGATAAAATTATCCTAAAAAATGTGCTGCTAAATTATAATTCCAGTATCTTTACAATTAAGTTCCCTTATATAAAAAAAATAGATGGCATTATCCATATTCTGTACTACTTGGTTAATAACTCAGGAGCTTATTGCACATTGATTCATTATTGCAATATAAATGGAAAATGGATAAAAAATGAAATAGATACTTCTAGTTATACAATATTAAGTAATTTTAATGTGATATTTAAAGATTCTATTCCTATAATATTTTATTTTAAAATAGTTAATAATTGTGAAGAACTTTTTGTATCTATTTTTGATTCAAGTACAAATAGTTGGTCTAAACCTTGCCAAGTAACAAATTCTAATAAATCTAAAGTATATTTATCTGTTATTATGGATTCTAAGAATAATTGCCATATCGCATTTTCTGAGAATAATTCGCGTAGATATTATTGCACCTACATAAAAGGATATATAAATGACAATCAATTTATTATTTATAACTATCAAACTATAAGCAAGACTGTTGCATGTACGTTCCCTAATCTAATACAATGCAAAAATATGCTTTATCTTCAATGGATAGAATACTCAAATTTATATACGAGCATTTCGTATGATATGGGGAAAACGTGGTTGAATCCTTTTACAGATAATTTAGCATATAACAATCCTTTTAAATGCTATAGTTATAAGTCAAATTATCATAATGATATAATAGCTAACTCATCAGCTATCTTTACCTATAATAACTCTCTAGAAATACTAGGACTTAAAAAATAAATTTATATTGGTATATAAGCAAAAAGCACCTAATAATATAAAATTTCATAGTATAATATGAAACCTTTAAAATTTAAGGAGTAGTAAAAGTGGAAAATTCAATTAAAGCTATTTGTAATACTTCAACATACTTGGATAAATATCATTCGAATACAAACTTTTCAAGTAACGATTCATTACTCGTTGGTTCCATAAACAATAGGTCACTAGGCAATAATCGCTATATTTCTTTATTAAACTTTCAACTTTCTGAATTGAACCCTGACTCTATAAAGAAAGCATATTTATATTTGTTTATTGAAGATATTAAACCAGATTATAAGAATTCCTTTAGCTTTGGTATTTTAGGTAATTATAGCAATATAGATATAGCTGCTATTGATTGGTCGAACTTGCCCAAAAAGGATTATACAAAGTTATTAAATCATATAGTACATGGATATAATATGGGATATTATTTAAAAATTAATGTTACTTCATTAATTAGATCTCTAGCAACACATAACGAAAGCTACAATATATTTTTACTTCCTCAAAATCAGGATTCTAATTCAATTATTAAGCTATCTTCCTTCGAGTCAAAATATCCTCCATATTTAGATATAGTAACATATGATACAGATTCGACAAATAATATAGATTTATCGGAAGAACTTAATATTGAAACTTATATTGAAGAACCTGTTGAAGAGAATACTTACGATGATGAGGAGACTGAGACTAATAATTCTGAAGACATTCCTGCCTCAAAGGAATCTTCAAATGTTGAAAGAGATAGTGTAAAGAATCAAGAAGAGGTTACATTAATTAATCATCTGCTTAATAAAGTTATGGAGATCTTAGTAAATCAAGATTTGAAATTGAACTCTTTGAACTCTTACAATGAATCTTTAGGCCGAGAAATAAACAGCCTATCAAACAAAGTCGCAAATATCGGTGATAAAATATCTTCATTAGACGAAAATTACACTAATTTAAAACAAAATGATATTGAAACGTTAAATATAAATATGTCCTCATTAAATGAGGTCTTAGTAAATCAAGATTTGAAATTGAATTCTTTGAACTCTTACAATGAATCCTTAAATGAAGAGATATGCGGCTTATCAAATAAACTGTTGAATATCCATGATAAGATATCTTCATTAGATGAAAATTCTACTAATTTAAAACAAAATGATATTGAAACATTAAGTATAAATATGTCCTCATTAAATGAGGTCTTAGTAAATCAAGATTTGAAATTGATCTCTTACAATGAATCTTTAAGTGAAGAGATACGCAGCTTATCAAATAAACTTGCGAATATCGATGATAAAATATCTTTATTAGATGAAAATTTTACTAATTTAAAACAAAACGATATTGAAATATTAAATATAAATATGTCATCATTAAATAATGAGCTGTTAGAGTTAAAAGCTTTACTGCCTAATTTAAGCATAAATCTTGAGAGTCTAAAAGAATCAATTAATGACTTTACAAAGGCAGAGAAACTTGACTTTTCTAACTTGAACTCTGTCAGCTCTCAGTTATTAGAATTGTCGTCAAATTTGAATTCACTAACAAAATTGATTAGTTCCATATCAGTTGAACCCATAAACTAGAATACGATAAAAAATGATTCAACATGTCTTTTATAAATAAAGTTCTTGTTCAGGTAATAGTGTAATTATTTGAGCAAGAACTTTAATAATATACTCTATTATTATTTGAATTTAGCATATATCTTTATTAAATAATACTTTCATTTTACCTAGAATCAAAATCCCAACACGTATCATTATATGCTCTTCACAATTTACATCATAAAAACTTATATATTTTTTTTCTTTGCAATATTTACAATTAATATCTTTTATATATGCTTTATCATATAAAGTAACCTTTGGATCAGGGCTATCTTTACATATGTCTCTGTCACCACAATTTATTAAAATTCTTGTCGTAGCAATGGAATATACCCTAATAAAGTCTTTAATAAATGATTGATTATTTGGCATTGGGTATTTGTCTATATAGCATCTCGTCTTATATAAATGATTATATCTATTAAAGATTTTTATGCAGAATGAAACTTTATATTTTATTATCACTTCAATATATCTTTTATCACATCTATTTATAGTTCTTATTCTCTCAATTTTAGAACTTTTAATGCTAACCGAGTTTTTCTTCAAAACTATTTTTCTTACATCAGAGGGAGCGTAAATTTTGCTATTGGGAACGATGATTCTTCCATCAGGTGTACCATCAATGAAGCGGAATTCATATGGCTCATCAGAGTATATGCTGCAATTCTTATCATAGCAGCATATATTCTTAAAACTATTATTTTTACGGCATTTTTTAAACTTCAACAGATCACCCCATAAATTCACTTATTATTGGATTAATAATATCTTTATTTATTGGATCACTTAAATAATATGTCCATTCATTTGTAAACCACTCTTCAGAAGAAGTTAGAGTATTTTTTGAGTGGACGTGCCATGCATAATTCAAGCCATCCAAATATTCTTTATTAGGCATACTCCAAGCGGTTCCCATTTGGATATCTAGCTTGTCTGTAATTACACTTGGTACAGTTCCATTTATATAATCTTCAGTTTTATGAATTAAGGTATAGCATGATGTCACTTTTGCACTACATATAAATAACTTATCGTTAAACGAATCATATAGATACCCCCATTGATTTAATAGTGCAGTTGTTTCAGGTTTAGAAATATAATCATATAGCTTCTGAACGTATGATTTGTGATACATATCATCTGAATCAATTCTTACAAAGTATACATATTCACTTCCTATGATTTTTTCTTTTATAAATATGTCTGCCATGTTCTTGCTGATAAAAACAATATTTTTTGGCATTGGACCATATTTACTTATTTCGGAAAATACAAGTTCTTCACTTTCTTCACTATATAAAACACAAGCCGTGAAGTCTTGATTTGTTTGATTTATAAGGCTTCTATAGGTGTAATTCATAAATATATTAATTCTATTTTTTATCCAAATCTCATCTTCTCTTTCTTTATCTACAGTGTCAAAATATCCGCGTATATCATTTTTTTCTTCATACTCAACTTCTTCGTAGCTCGCAATATTTAATGGTATTAGAATTACAATACTCTTATTCTTCATTAAAGTTCATCTCCTATTTTCGTTTCCTACTTTACATTTGATTTTGTTTATTGCATTTTTTCCACTTAATAAACTCTGATCACTCCACAAATAATCCCATTGCCCAAATCTACCAGCACAATAAATTTGATTTTTCTCATAGAAATCTATTATATAATTCCTATTTTTTATTGTATCTCTATAAAAGATCACATTTGTATGATCTAAACTTCTAATATCAGAAAGTATTACGCTGTTTTTTGAAGCAATTTTGGCTTTCTCAATGAAATCATAGATATTATTAATTATTTTTTCATTTGAGCATTTTAATGGTTTGGTTTCACAATTGTATATTTCAAATTGAATTGTGCTATATCCTGGTTTAATATTATTTACTGATTTTTTGCCTGGCAGATATGCTCTTGCTGGAAGTATATCTTCATCATAAATATAAAACCAAATGTCATCAAAATTTATTTCTCCTTCAATAACTAGTGAAACTAAAATTGCCGAAGTTGATCGTAAATTTTGAGACCTACTTGTTATTTCCTCACTAATGTCTTTCGTAATAGAAGTCAGTTCAGTTAGAGGTATAGTGCTAACTAAAAATTCATAGTTAACTTTATCTCCATTACTAAATTCAACTGCTTTATTTTTCATATCTAAAGAAATAGCCTCTGCATTAAATACAATATTACATTTATTAACCATTGGTTTTAAGAACTCTTTATATCCTCCGCTAATGGGATATCTCATTTCCTTTGCATAATACGTATTTGGTGTATCTTCAGTAAGTGCACCATAAATAACCTCTTCAAGACTTGGGGTATATACCCTATTTTTAATCCATGATATATCCATGTTTTCAGCATTCTCACACCAATACTTTCTAGTATATTTTAAGAAAAAATTATCTGTTATATATTCTCCATATTTACTATATAGCCAGTTTTTATAATTCATATTTTCAGTATTCACCTTATTTTTATCACAAAAACTTACTATTGCTTTAACCTTTTCTTCAATAGGAAGGCTAAAGAGATTATTTTGTATCGGATGTTTAAACCACCTATAATTGCTAATGTTTTTAGGGTGTGGTTCAAAAGATCTATGCGGAATTTTATCAAAAATATGCCTAACTTCGCTATCTCGAGTAAAAGATAAATGAATACCCTTATCAAAAATAAAATCATCTAGCTGAAAGTTACCACATATGCCTCCATAGGAATTATCTTTTTCATATATGATAGTTTGATCACTTTCATCGTAATAACTTGCTGCAATTCCTGTTATACCAGCTCCTAATATTAATATACTTTTATCCATTTTAAATCTTTAATCCTGTGGCTATATTCTTAAAGAAGTCTTCTATAGTACTAATCATATAGTTCATCATTTCAGTGGTAATTCCAGGATAAACACCAATAAAAAATGTTGATGAGAGGACTTGAGTGGAATTGCTTAATTCTCCTACGATTTTATGATTAATGTTTTTATATGCTGGTTGATTTAATATATTTCCTGCAAAAAGCATTCTTGTTTCAATACCTCTTGATTCTAGAAACCGAACAAAATCTCGTCTTGTAAAGCCAACATTATCTCGTACTGTTATTGGAAATGAAAACCAAGCTGGATCAGCTTTTTTGTATGATTTAGGAAGAATAACTTTATCTTCATATTTTTTTAAGCAATTATATAGTTTCTTGAAGTTTTCTTTTCGCTTTTGAATAAATACTGGTAATTTCTCTAACTGTTTTATTCCCATTGCACATTGAATATCTAGTGGCTTTAAATTATATCCAATATTAGTGTAAATATATTTATGGTCATAACCTTCCGGCATGTTTCCAAATTTGAAATCAAATCTATGATTGCATGCCCCATTTGGATTTTTTTCATCTTGTTGACAATAACATGCCCTGCCCCAATCTCTAATTGAAAGAGCTATTCTACTAAGCTCTAGATTATTTGTGCATATTGCTCCACCTTCACCCATAGTGATGTGATGAGCGGCATAGAAGCTATAAGTTGAAAAATCTCCAAAGGTGCCACAATATTTACCATCATAGGTAGAGCCTAAGGCATCACAAGTATCTTCTATAACATACAATTTATTCTTTTTTGCAATTTCCATTATTGCATCCATATCAGCAGGATTTCCCAATGTATGAGCGAATATTATTGCTCTTGTCTTATCAGTTATTGATTTCTCAATTAATTTTGGATCTATATTATACGTCCCTTGTTCTACATCAACAAACACAGGTTTAAGATTGTTTTGTATTATGGGATTTAATGTTGTTGGAAATGTAACTGCTGTAGTAATTACTTCATCCCCGTCATTTAAGGGATTAATTAGTTGTCTAGAGCATAAACTTGACACGGCAATTAAATTTGCAGACGAACCAGAGTTAGTTACTAAGCAATTTTTTATTCCTAGAAAGTTTTTAAATGCATCGGTGAATTCTATACTTTTTCTACCTAATGTCAGCCAAAAATCAAGAGCAGAATCTACAACTGCAATCATTTCATTTTCATCAAATACTCTTCCTGAATAATGAATTTTAGTTTTTCCTTCAATAAATTTTTCAGATTCTTTTCTTACCTTATATATATCTTTAACTTTATCTAGAATTTCTTTACGTATTGAATTTTCATCCTGTATAACAATTTCGCTCATTATTTTATCTATCCCTCACATTCCAATCATATTTTATGAAAGATTTCCATGGGTCCATTCTTAACATCTCATCATCCTTATGATTTACTGTTATTAAATCTGCTACTATAGCATACTCATCACCAACAGTTCTAAATCCATTCCATACTCCTGCTGGAATCTGAACTAAGCAATAATTTTCTGTTCCCATATATATTTCCATAAGCTCGTTTGTAGTACTTGAATTTTCTCTAGAATCGTATAATACAAGTTTTATCATTCCTTTGATTACTGCATAGTTTAGAACCGCTTTTTTATGCAGATGCCAGCCTTTAACAACGTTTGGGTATATTGTAGAAAAATATATTTCACCAAACCCTTTAAACTCCTCATCAGTACTCTCTTGCATTTTTAAAATAGTTCCTCTATCGTCAGGTATCTTATTTAATTTTTTTATAACTACTCCATCTATCAAATTGTGACGCTCCTAAAACAAACTTTATTATAATATATGTAATATATGCCTTATATGTTAAACTATATACAACTTTCTACATATAATGCTATAAAACGATTTGATTAGGAGATGCATCAAATGAATAAAGTGAGATGTTTAGTTGTTTCTGATTTCACCGCTATTGGCGGTATTATTATAAAGGCAGGAACTATATGTGAAGTGTTAAATGATGGTGAAGAATTTATATGGATAAATCCTTATATAAAAGAAGCAGATGAAGAAATTCCTATTCCAATTTTAAAATCTCATGTTAGATTTCTATAACAATTAATAAGGTGGTAAATTACCACCTTGGAAGTTTTTTTGATTACTCACCTATATATTCAGATATTATTTTGTTTACAACTTCTATATCATCAGAAGCATCATCCACCTGAGTGAACCAATTATTAAAGCTTGTAATTGTATTTTTACCATGAACATGCCATAAATAATTTCTCTTTTCTATAAATTCATGTGGAACTCTAATAGCTATATATTGTTCATTATCAATATCTGTGAAATCTTGGTTGTATATTTTACCATTTAAATAGTCTTGTGTTTTATAAATAAAGGTATAAAATGTTACAACCTTGCAATAACATTTACCTATTGATTTATTTATCGAATCATAAATATATCCACTTCTATTAATTAAAGAAACAGTTTCAGGCTTTGGATTATAGTCATATAATTGTTGTATAAATGTTTTATGGTAAGCATCATCTGAATCTAGCCTTACAAAATAAACATATTCATAATCTTTTAAATATTCCTTTATATCCTCACGATACTTAGATTTCATTACAAAATGAACATTACTTGGAAGAGGCTCATACTTATTTAATGCTGATTTTATCAACTCATCAGTAGCATCTTCATAACAAAGGAAGAAGTTAAAATCTTGATTGGTTTGTAATTTTAAACTTCTGAGTGTGAATTCCTGGAATACTTTGATCCTATAATTTATCCATTCTTTAGTATAGCGATCTCTTCCATTTTGTATATAGGGTTTAACATTAAACATACTTGTTATTATTACAGTTCTATTTTTCATTTTACACTTCACTCTCTATAAATTGTTCAAATGTTTCCTTTATCTCATCCTTGATGTTGCAATTAGGTTTATATCCGATTGATTTTATTTTAGATATATCGAATATATAGTCATCTTTTTCAATTATTTGATCAAGGTTTTTTGCATGAGTTATTTCGATTTTTTTGCCTTTTAAAAGATTTTCACCCACACTTTTTACAATTTCTGCAACTTCATTTATAGAATAATTTGAGTCGCCACCTATATTAAATACATCATATTTTTGTTTTTGTTCTTCTAATATAATATCAATTGCACTGCACAAATCTTTAATAGATAAGAAGTTTCTCTTTTGGTTTCCTGATGAATTTATTATGATTTTATTAGTTTTAAAGGCCTGTACTATAAAGTTATTTGGCACAATACTCCATCTTTCAATTTCACTGAAAAGTGGTCTGGTACAAAGGTTTGCGAGTCTTATAGAAGTTCCTAAGATATTAGAGTTATTTGAATAACGTTTTGTGAGAAGTTCTCCAAAGTAATGAGTTATTCCATATAAAGTCGATGCTTCAATGCTGTTTTTTTCATTTATTGTTCCAACAATGTTGGAATTTCCATATACATGAAATGTTGAAACATAGATAAATCTTCCTATTCCTAATTTAGTACATATATCAAGCATATTTTCAGTACCATACGTGTTTATTAAAATAGACTCCTTAGGTGAATTTTTACACTTAACCTCATTGGCTGCTGCGCAGTGTATAACACAATCATACTTATTTCCTATTAGTTTTAAGAATAGTTTTTCATCAGTTATATCCGCAATTACCACATTAAATTTCTTAGTCCATTCCTCCATATATTTTGGAACTTTTCTTCCAATAAGTGTTACTTCATTTCCTTTTAAAGAGAGATATTCTGCACAATAACTTCCTAAATATCCAAATCCACCTGTAATTAAAATATTCATATTATTACCCTACCTCTACTCAAAACTTTTGTCTTCTATGGTTTCTATTTGTTTCATGCATAGCTCATAAACATCACTATTTTTATAGCCTTTATACCATTCAACAGTCATTTTAAGTGCTTCGTCTATACTAAGGATAGGATTCCACTTGATATATCTCTTAGCTTTAGTGCAATCAATACTTAATAACTCTGCTTCATGGGGACCATTATTTTGAGAAATTATAAAATCACCCTCACCCCAAAGTCTTATTGTTCTAGAAACAATATCTTTAACTGTTAAAATATCATTTGAATTTGGGCCAAAGTTCCAAGCTCCAATAAATTCAGACTCATGTGAAATCAAATGAGTACCTAACATCAGATATCCTCTTAGTGGTTCTAAAACGTGCTGCCAAGGCCTTATTGCAATTGGATTTCTTATTACTATGGGAACTTTATTTTGTAATGATCTTATTATATCTGGAATAATTCTATCCTTGCTCCAATCTCCTCCGCCAATTACATTTCCAGCCCTTACAGTTGCAATAAATTTCCCATGATTTTTGCATTCATTAGCATTGAAAAAGCAATTTATATATGATCCAGTAACAAGCTCAGCACATGCTTTACTACAACTATATGGATCATATCCCCCAAGTCTATCAGTTTCTTTATATCCCCATATCTGATTTATATTTTCATAGCATTTATCTGAAGTTATGATAATCCCAGCTTGGACGCTTTTGCTTTTTCGTATACATTCAAGTATATTTATAGTTCCCTTTATATTAATATCAAAAGTTTCAACTGGCATTTCATAAGATAATCTTACTAATGGTTGTGCAGCGAGATGAAATACAACTTCAGGCTCATATTTATTAAATATATTTTCCATTTCATCTAAATTTCTAATATCATTACGTAGGTCAACTATTTTATTACTTAATTTAGCTAATACAAAATTATCATATTTTGTATATGGGTCTTTAGATACTCCAATTACACTAGCTCCAGCTTTTAGTAACCACATACATAGCCATGATCCCTTAAATCCAGTATGTCCTGTTACTAGTACTTTTTTACCTTTGTATTTATCAAGATTTAATCTTTTGCCTTCTACTCCCATATCTTCCACTTACCTTCTCCCGTATTATATAGATTATTTATATCTTCTACATCTTTGGCTGTGTCTACAGCTTTCCAAAAACCGTAATGATTAAACACGGATACTTGTCTATCTTTAACGAGACTTCTTAAAGGTTCTTGCTCAAACATGCAGTCTTCATTAGGAATATAGTCTAGAGCCTTTTTATTAATAACCATATATCCACCGTTAATTATTGTATCTTTGATTGGTTTTTCTTCAAAATTTTCTACTATTCCATTATTAGTTTTTAATTCGCCAAAAGTTGATACAGGATTAATTCCTGTTAAAGTTACATACGTACCTTTATTTTTATGATACTCAAGTAAATCGTTTATATTAACATCGCTTAATCCGTCGCCGTATGTCATAAAAAATTCTTCGCCTTCAATATAATCACTAACCCTCTTTAGTCTTGTTGCTGTTTTCGCTTCCAGTCCAGTATCAACAAGGGTTATAGACCATTTTTCTTTTTCTCCATCCAAATATTTTATTTTATAATCATCATCACACATTGTTATTGTGAAATTTCTATTAAGAATAAGCATATTAGCAAAATACTGTTTAATTAATTCTCCTTTATATCCAAGACATAAAATAAAATGATCATAACCATAGTGGTAATAAGTCTTCATTATATGCCATATAATAGGTCTATCGCCTACTGTTACAAGAGGCTTAGGGATTCTTTCACTGTACTCTCTCATTCTCATTCCTTTTCCACCACATAATATTACAACATCCATATCTTTAGCACCTCATTTTCTACTCGTAGTATTTTATAATATGATTTCACTACTTCTTATGTTACTTTATAAACGCGAATTTGCTCTATTGCATAACATACTATTAAAAAATAAAAAAGCATCATAATAATGCTTTTTTAGATTAAATATTAAATATAAATTTAGGCAATTCTTAAAAAGAAATTGGATTATACTACTTATACATGTTCTCATAATATTTTTGGTAATCACCAGAGGTTACATTTTTCATCCATTCTTTATTATCTAAATACCATTTAATTGTTTGTTTTATTCCAATTTCAAAAGCAGTTTCTGGGTACCAACCTAATTCCTTTTTTATTTTGTCTGGTGCTATGCCATATCTTCTATCATGTCCTTTTCTATCCTCAACATATTTTATTAAGCTTTCACTTACATTCTTATCAACATTTTCGTTAATATAAGAAATAACTGTTTTTACAATCTGTATATTAGTTCTTTCGTTATGACCACCAATATTATATATTTCTCCTACCCTGCCATTATTAATTACCATATCAATAGCTTTCACATGATCTTCTACAAAAAGCCAGTCTCTTATATTCATTCCATCTCCATACACAGGAAGTCTCTTATGATTTAAACAATTATTTATTAATAAAGGAATTAACTTTTCTGGAAATTGAAAAGGTCCATAATTATTTGAGCACCTTGTTATATTTATAGGCATTTTGTACGTATCATAATAAGCTTTAACTATCAAATCTGCCCCTGCCTTGCTTGAAGAATATGGACTATGAGGATCTAAAGGGGTAGTCTCTTTAAAAAAGCCTTTAGAGCCTAATGAGCCATAAACTTCATCTGTTGATACTTGAAGAAATTTAACGCCTTCTTCAAATCCTTGATCATTTTCCCAAGCATTTTTTGCGCAATTGAGGATATTAACAGTACCAAGTATATTTGTTTTCGCAAATACTTCAGGTTCTTTTATACTTCTATCAACATGGGATTCTGCTGCAAAATGGACGACATAATTTATATGATACTTCTTGAAAAGTATTTCAACTAATTCTTTATCACAAATATCTCCTTGAACAAATTCATATCTTTTATCATTCTCTATTGATTTAAGATTTTCTAAATTCCCTGCATAAGTTAACTTATCTAAATTTATTATATTAATATCTTCGTATTTATTTAGCATATATAAAATAAAATTTGACCCTATAAATCCAGCGCCACCTGTAACTAAATAAGTTTTCATGACTACAACTCCTTTATTTCACTTGCCTAATTTACTTATAAACGCTTCTATTGCATCTTTCCAATCTCTCATTTCATCGCCAACAGTATTTCGTAACATCATATTATCAAGAGACGAATATTTAGGCCTTTTTGCCTGAGTCTTATATTCTTCAGAAGTACAAGGTCTTACTTCACATTCTTCTCCAGATAATTTAACAATTCTTTTAGCAAATTCATACCATGTACACTCGCCATTATTAGTACAATGATATATTCCGTAACCATCTGTTTCTATTAGCTTCAAGATATGATATGCTAAATCATTAGCATAAGTGGGATTTCCCATTTGATCATTAACAACATTAATATGGTTTTTTTCTTTAGAAAGTTTCATTATGGTATAAACAAAATTACTTCCTACATAACCATAAAGCCACGCTGTTCTTACAATAAAATGCTTTGAACATAATAGCTGTGCATACTGTTCTCCAAGAAATTTAGTTTTACCATATACACTTGATGGTGATGGTAAATCATATTCTTTCAATGGCTTATGATTATTTTCATTAAACACATAATCGGTAGAAACTTGTACTAGTTTAGCTCCTATTGAGTCACAAGCTATAGCAAGATTTCTTGGTCCTATTGAGTTAACTCTAAACGCAAAATCTTCATCAATTTCGCATCTATCAACATTGGTGGCAGCTGCGCAATTTATTACTACTTCTGGATTTAAATAACTTAGTACCTCTCTAACTTTGACTAAATTCGTTATATCCAGCTCATCTACGTCAAAGCCAATAACCTCAGATAGCTTTATACTTTCTGATATTTCTCCTATATCAGCTCTTCCGGCTTTTATTATTTCCGTAATCTCTCTGCCTAATTGTCCTTTTGCTCCAGTTATTAATATTTTCATTGTCAAATAAGCACCTCTTTTAACTAGATATTATAATCTGGATATTCACTTAGATCTATCTCGTTTATACCTATATTAACTTTATCTTTTTCGGATAAAATTACCTTATTTACTTTTTCTAAAGGCCATGCAATATTTATATTAGGATCATTCCATTTGATTCCTTCTTCGTACTCGGGTGCATAAAAATCTGTACACTTATAATTAAATATAGCTTCATCAGAAAGTACTAAAAATCCATGTGCAAAACCTTCTGGAATATAAAATAACTTTTTATTTTCTTCACTTAAAATGATTCCTTCCCATTTACCGTATGTTTTTGAACCATTTCTTAAATCAACAGCTACATCAAAAACCTCACCTTTACTTACTCTAATAAGCTTTCCCTGACTATGCCTTTTCTGAAAATGAAGTCCTCTTAAAACTCCTTTAGTGGACCTTGATTCATTGTCCTGGACAAAATTCATATTAAGTCCTACTGCTTCAAAATGCTTTCTATTATAAGTTTCCATAAAATAGCCTCTATTGTCTCCAAAAATCTTCGGTTCTATTACATAAACTCCACTTATTTTGGTTTCAATAAAATTGAAATTTCCCATACTTCACCTCTTAATTTATTAACAATTAGTATTTGATTCAATACTTTTCACTACATCGATTAGATATTTTCCATATCCGGTCTTTTTTAGGGTATCAGCAATTTCTAGTACCTTTTCTGCTGTTATCCATCCCTTACAATAGGCTATTTCCTCAAGACATGCTATATATATTCCTTGAGTGCTTTGAATTGTTTCAACAAAATTAGATGCTTGAAGCATTGCTGAATGAGTTCCTGTATCAAGCCAAGCCATCCCTCTACCTAACAATTGAACTTTTAACGAATCCTCTTCTAAATAAGCTTTATTTAAATCTGTTATTTCTAATTCTCCTCTTGCTGATGGTTTTAACTTTTTTGCTTTTTCAACTACTGTATTATCATAAAAATATAGACCTGGAACAACATATTTTGATTTTGGATTTTCAGGTTTTTCTTCTAATGAGGTAACCTTTCCATTACTATCAAACTCAACAACTCCAAAAGCTTTTGGATTTTGAATGTAATATCCAAAAACATATGCTCCGTTTTCTAAGCTTGCAGCTTTTTTTAAAATATCTGAAAAGCCTTGGCCATAAAAAATATTATCACCAAGCACCATTGCTACATTATCATCTTTAATAAATTGTTCTCCAATAATAAATGCTTCTGCAAGTCCATTAGGATTTTTTTGAACTGCATACTGAATATTTAAGCCTAAATCTTTTCCATCCTTAAATAACTCTTTAAAACTGACTATATCTCTAGGTGTTGAAATAATTAAGATATCTCTTATTCCTGAAAGCATTAAAACTGACATTGGATAATAAATCATTGGTTTATCATATATTGGTATCATTTGTTTTGACATTGCTTTTGTTGCTGGATACAGGCGTGTTCCACTACCACCTGCTAAAATAATTCCTCTCATTTTAATCCCCCACAATATCTTAGTTATTACGCTAACTAAGGTAATTTTGTTTATTAATTATGTTATGAAAAACTTAAGCATATAGTTACTTTCTAATTTCATAAAGTTAGAAAACAGCATTCTCTTCTCTTTTAGAAAATGCTGTTTAACAAGTTGCTTCTACTATTCTTTCATAAATAATATATTTAAACATGAGCCTATAAATAATATGACAATATTACCATTTGTTTAAAATATCTATTACATAATTTATTTCTTCATTAGTCATCCCATACCATATTGGTATGCTTAGTACTGTCTTAGAGATAGCTTCTGCCAATGGAAAGTCTCCTTCTTTGTATCCTAACTCCTTGTACGCTTTTTGAAGGTGTATAGGTATTGGATAGTGAATTACAGTACTAATGCCATGAGAATTTAAATGAGCTACTAATTCATCTCTAAATTCTGTTCGCAGTGCAAATACATGCCATATAGAATCAGTTGATAAATCTATATTAGGAAGAATTAATTTATTGTTAGTAATTTTCTCTAAATATACTTTGGCCACCTTTTGCCTATAGTAATTCCATTTATCAAGAGACTTTAGTTTTATGCTTAAATATCCTGCTTGAATTTCATCTAGTCTTGAATTAACGCCTTTGTATTCATTATAATATTTTATTTTAGATCCGTAGTTTCTAATAGCTCGAACCTTTTCTGTTAAATCCTTATCATTAGTTAGAATCGCTCCACCATCACCTAGTGCTCCTAAATTTTTTCCCGGATAAAAACTAAATCCTGCAGCATCACCGAGATTTCCAGTTTTCTTTCCATTATATATTGCACCGTGGGCTTGAGCTGAATCCTCTATTAGTTTTAAATTATATTTTTTACATAATGGTTTTATTTTATCAATTTCTGCTGGTCTGCCATATAAATGAACTGCAATGATTGCTTTAGTTTTTTTAGTAATAGCTGCTTCAATCTTAGTTACATCTATATTAAAAGTATTGATATCAGGTTCTACAAGAATAACTTTAGCGCCAACATATGAAACTGCTAATGCGGTAGCAATATAAGTATTTGCTGGAACTATTACTTCATCACCTTCACCAATATCATATCCTCTCAAAATAATTGAAAGTGCATCTAAGCCATTTCCACAGCTTATGCAATAGTTAGTACCACAATATTTAGAAAACTCTTTTTCAAAGGCTTCCACGTGTGGTCCTAAAATAAACCAGTTATTATCATATATTTTCTCGAAAACATCTAAAATTTCATTTTTTATTTCATTGTGCATTGGTTTAAAATTTAAAAATGGTACTTCCATAAAACCCCTTCTTAAT
This sequence comes from uncultured Clostridium sp., assembly GCA_963524945.1. GTDB lineage: Bacteria > Bacillota > Clostridia > Clostridiales > Clostridiaceae > Clostridium. The sequence goes on along the minus strand of CAURJV010000025.1, from coordinate 8,266 downwards.
ATCTATTAAAAGCTTCTTTTATATAAAAATCTATATTTCGTATATAGTCGTCTTCATTATAATAATCTGATGCAAGAACTAAAAGAACTGCACCTTCACTAAAATCATACATTTCTCTCCAAATATATGGTCCTATATATAGTCCAACTGATGAATCATCTAATGTGAACTCAGCTTCTTCTTTTGGCGATTTAACTTTTATTTTTACAGAACCATTAAGACATATTAATACTTGATGAAGTTTTCTATGCGCGTGAAAACCTCTTGATATATCTTGAGGAACTTTTGTAATATAATATATCCGTTTTATATCAAACGGAATATCAACAAGTCCCTCAATCGGTGTTAAGTTCCCATATTTACTACCTATATTTAGAAATTTAAATAGAGAACAATTATACATTTCATCACCTCAGAGTTGTTATTTTAATTCTTTATAATAGGTACAATTAATAGCACCTACAGTCCCAAACCCCTCTTTAAATTGAGCTAAAGAGGTATTGAGAAATTTTCCTTTATCTTCAGTACTTATTCCAAAAGAAAAAAATTTGAATTTGTTTAGATAAGCTTGATTAATTAGATTATAATTTAGAAAATTCATAGGATAATAACTAGAATAAAGAGAATCAGAAGCAAGATATTGGGTATGGAAAACATTATTATTAAAGTTAAATACCATGCTGCCTGCTATTAAATTGTTTTTATGATATACTCCATAAAATTTAACAATATCTTTAAACCTTATATATTTGAAATCTAGCAATTCTTCTAGTGAATGTACAGGTTTTGTATTATGCTTTTCAAGTGATTTTAATAATAAACTATAAAAAGCACCAACTTCATCATCAGTTTCTAGTGTTCTAAACTCTAAATTGTGTTTCAAGCTATATTTCAAATCTCTTCTTTTAGATGCAGAAAAGTTATTTTCTATAACAGGTGAATAGTCATTAAAATCAATATATAAACTTAACTCAATATAATTTTTATAATTATATTTAAAATAGAAGTAATCTAATAAATTCGTATTTCCGCTACAAAATATTTCGGAGGTACTTTTAAGAATTATTTCATCAAAACTATTTTGGATTAAATAATTATCTAAAGCTTTAAAAAGATTATCAATATGATTAATGTTATTAAAGTTTTTATTAATTACAACTCCTCCAAAAGTACTTCCTTTATGGGAATAAAATACTTTTTTTTGATCTTCAACTATTTCACATGCAGGGACTAATGCAATTATACTCGTCCCTTTTTTTATTATTAAAGAATGATCTTTAAATCTATCTTTATGATAATTCAAAAAATTTCTGCTTTGAAGAAAAGTTCCATTCACACTATTATTCTCTATAAATTTATCCCATTCTTGTTCATTATCATTATTGAATTTTTCTACTGATAAATTCATGTGAGTGACTCACTTCCTAAAATTATTTAATTAATTCTGCATATCCAAATCCATCATAGCCGTAGTTATTTCCATTGTAAAATAAATACGTCTTATCGTTATATTTAACTACAGATGGGTATGCCATCATTTGTGAATCCCATCCTGATGAAGACAAAGAAATATTTAATTTATCATCATCTCTTGTCCAATTTATTCCATCTAATGATTCTGCATATGCTAATTTATAAGTCAAATCTTCGCTTCCTGCGCAGAAAAACATCTTGTATATATCCTCGTCCTTAATAACATAAGGTCTTCCAACCCTATATTCATCACCTTGTGTTCCTATAATTACATCTCCGGAACCTACAAAGTTTATACCATCATCAGACTCCATATATCTAATGTCGTATAATGGAAGTGTCTTTTTCTTTCCCTCTTTAAAATAACTACCTCCGCCGTAATAAACTTTCCATTTACCATCCTCTTTAACGACTGAATGAATTACTCTAAATAAAAGTTCATCATCACATCTCTCGAGGACTGGGACTTTACTATACCTTTTAAAGCTATTACCATTATCTTCACTTATAGCTAATCCACAATATATCATCATTCTTACATGGTAACCTACTTGATATCCTGCGTAGTATAGGTGTATTTTTCCTTCATTCCTTATAACAGCACAAGGAACCACACCATTATCATCGAAAGTTCCTGGCAAACCTATGTCTAACAAAGGTTCTTTTGAAACTTTTTTTACTATTTTAGGATTATTAGCATCTACGTCAACATATCCAACTCTGCTTACTCCTTTATCATCTCTAAGCCCAACAAAAATTCTAATAGTATCATTATCTAATAATAATGGAGTTGGCTGTAGTGTAGAATTTTTAGCCCAAGTACTATTACCATCTAGGCTATAAATAATTCCTTTCTTTTCCCACTTCAATTTTATTCCCCCTATTCCTTTATATTAAATAAGTCTAAAGAACTTTTACTATCTGGTTTTGCAGGACTACCCTTTAAAAATAAATTATCCCCATAGCTCTTTGTTATGAGAGCTCCAGCTGCTACAAATGAGTTTTTTCCTATAGATACGTTGTTAACAAAGGTAGAATTAACACCAAGAAAACTATTTTCACCAACTTCACAATAACCAGAAACAACTACATGAGAACTTATAAAAGAATTATCTTTTATCTTAGTCCTGTGACCAATATGATTTCCGCTCCAAAGTACTACATTATTCCCAATCTCAACATTGTATTGAATAGTATTATCCTCAAAAATAAAGGAATTTTCACCTATTTTTGCATTTCTCCATACAAAAGCTTTCGAACTAATATAAGAGGCAAAACTATATCCTTTACGCTTAGCTTCATTATAAAGACGAGTTCGAACTCTATTGAAGTTTGTAAATGTTATAGCTGTGAATACTTCATATTCCTTAGTAGAATAGGTTTTCTCCATTTCTTCAAAAGCTATAACAGGTAATCCGAAAAGGCTTTTTTGAGTAATAAATTGCTTTTCTACAGCAAAAGCTTCTACAGTATATGGTGAATCATAAGTGAAATACTCATAAGCAATTTCTGCAAATTCTCCATCACCAATTATAACCAATTTTTTATTTTTATCCATATTATTACTTCCTTTATATACTTACATAATTTATATTAAGCTTCTTACAGGAACCTTAACTTTTTATAAAATTCCATTATACTAACATACTATGCGCATTTAAAATAAAGTGTACCTAACTTTGTTTAGTAATATAAAACATGCAAATAGGCCTTAAATAAAACTTGTTATCTAAAGCCTAATGAGAATTAAAATATAGAAATTTTATATCAACTTTTATGTGGATTTAAGAAAATTAGTTTTGAGTTGATATTTTTAAATTATTTATTGTTAAACTACTCAAATAATATATTTATGAATTTAGTGTAACACCTTATATATTCATCTTTAAGAATAATTGTCTCCTTGTCCTTTTCTGATTTGCTATTAAATTCTTCACTAAAGCTAGTTAAAAAATTAGAGTATTCTTTGAACCATTTTCTTAGGATTATTAATAATTCATCTCTAGTTTTTATAAATACCTTATTTTCATAAGATGAAATAATAATATTAAAAAAGTCTATTGCAGCCCGAAAAGTCAGAAATTTATCTTGAGTATTTTGTGAATTATGAATTCTAAGATTGCTTAGAGGTTCAGCGATATAAATCATATTCCCTTTTCTTAATAATTTTAGCCATAAAGATATATCTCCAAGACAATATATTTCATTGCTATAATAATCAATTATACTGTGTTTGGTAAGGTCGCTGTCTATTGCTTCTCTTTTAAATATTGCTGTACTTAATTCACCAATATAATTAATCATTGAAAATAGAATTTTTCTTCCTGCTTCTTCACCTGTTAGACGAATATCATAAGGATATTGCCGTACTGTTCTAAAATTATCATTAAGGTATTCGTCCTTATCATTAATCATTTTTCTATAGCTCGTAATAAGTGTAAGTGTATTATCATAAAGAAAGTAATTCATCATTCTATCTAATTTATTTAACTTAAATACATCATCATGCAATAAAAAATTTATATATTCTCCACATGAGGCTGAAAGGCATTTACCAAGATTAACTTTTCCTCTCTGACCGGATGGACCACCATTATTTATATATTTTATTTTATTTGTTTTTAGTTTGTATCCTTCTACAAACTTCTGTACATCATTAGTGGTACTATCATCGCATATTATGATTTCTGTATTCCTATAGCTCTGATTTAGTGCTGAATCAAGAGCTTTTTTAAGGTAGTTTGTTTGATTATAGGCTGGTATCAGTATGCTAACTAAAGGGAATATATATTTAGAATAATTATCTAAATATATATTCTTATATTCTTCAAATCCATTTGCCGTATTTACATAACCACAATCATGAATGCACCAAGGTATTTTTTGATTTGGAACTACAACTTTAAATCCCTTTTGAATGAATTCAGTACTTTGTGAAAGATCATAAAAATGCCATCCATTAAAAAGATCATCTCTCCATTTTATATCGTATTGAGTTATCATTATAAGCCCATCGATACCTTTAACATCTGTATATGGTTCACTAAATTCATTAAAACTTAGAAGTTCCATTGAGCCTCTATGGCTGTCAAAAACTTTTCCTACCCTGCATGGATCTTCCCACCAAACTCCAGACACCGGTATAACTTTTGCACCAACTACACCTATTAGACCTATATATTGATTACCCTTGAAAATGCTTAAAATATCTTCAACAAAATTTGTATTTTGAATATAAACATCTTGATGAAGATAAACCTTATATTTAGAATCACTTTTTTGAATAGCTTCATTATATGCTGAAGCTATGCTTTTAGAATTTCTCATGGCTATAAGTTCAATTTCTATATCTTCAGGAATTTTAAGTTTATTAATATAAGACAAACTTTTTTTATATAGTTCCTCATTATTAACACAAGTAATAAATGCTATTTTATTTTTTTTCATTTTTCTTACCAATAACCTCTCCTTACATTCTAGTTATTTAAAGTTATTTATATAGTATTCATTTAAATAAAAAATCGGGCTTATTTACTTAAATCTAATCTATTCAAAAAGTCTTTAAGATAATTTTCATCTACAATAAATCCATTTTGATAGTATGGCAATCTTGAGTTACCATAAAGAAATCCATCCAAAAAATAAGTTTTTAATCCTAATATTCCAGAAATATTAGAATACCATGGTGATTGAATAACTTTTGGCTGAATAAATATAACCTTTGCATTTTTATTAGCAAAAATAATATTAGTAAGTCCAGAACCTGATTCACCTGCTATAACTTCGGCTTCTGAAAAAGTTTTTAATTGATCATGAAAAGACATTGATCCTGGAAATATGATTTCGAATCCGAATGACCTAAAAATATTCTCAACTGCTGGTTGATTTTGCAATCTAGAATTAGGTGACTGGCTTCGAGAGACATATAACTTTCTATGAATACCACTACCCTCAATTGCTAAGTTTGTATTTATAGGTTTAACAGCTAAATCATCAAGCACAACATCTTTATATTTTAATAAGAAATCTGGTTTAATATTGCATGGATAAACTCCTAAATCTGAAATAACTATTAATTTTTTTATAGAATAACTATATCCCATTGCTAAAGGAATTATTTTTCGGCCTTGTTTATTTAGCATCTGCAATTCTTCTTGAAACTGTGGTACTCTAAGACAAGTATCATCTATTATTATTGGCATATCGTTATATTCATTAGTATCATTAATAAGACAAAGTTTAGATAGCACTTCAAGTTGAAAATGAGAGTAATTATAAGATGAACCTGATATTAGCATTATTCCTTCTTCAATAGTTTCTCCAGTCTCGTTATAGCAAACAACAGTATTGCTCTTATTTACAGCAATTGTTTCATGACACCTTAAATCAAACTTATTTTCACTATCCATAAATGGTAGGTCATAAATGCAGTAATTATTATCATCAAAAATTATATAGTTACCGCCAATTAATTTTACATTATTTAATTCTGCAACATATATCTCGGGAAAATTTACATATATAGAATTTGTGGTATTAATCTCATTGATATAATTTGGTATATAGACTCTTTGAGGATGAGCTTCTTTTATGGGAGAATATTTAAAATTATGAGTACTACAATATTCTTTACAGGTAATATTATTTAGTATTTTTTGAACACACATCAATTAAGCCACCTTTCACTTTTATGAAATTCATTTGTTTTTTTGTTTAATTTATCTATTAAAACGTCTATATCCAAAATTCCATCTCAAAAAATCTATTATATTATTATTTTATAATGATTAATGTTTATTTGTTACATAACTTTAATTATTATAAAGATTATGTGACTATAGTCTTAGAATGTTATAAATTATGTTCAACCTATATTAATTTAACTGCCTTAAAAAAATCGTGCAGGCTAAACAAGATGAGCTCTGCACTTTAAGTTTTTTAAGAAATACCAATATCTTTAAAGTATTTCTTATTATATAATATACGACTATCATTAGGTCTAAATTTACCAGCAATTTCATTATGCTCATATGCAAGGTTATGATCTCCTAATTTATCATAACAAACACATAATTGTAGGTGTGGTAGCCATGTCCAACATGCATCATTAAAAAATCCCCAGCTATCTTTTGGCTTTTCAAGCTTTGTAGCTTCTTCATACCAAAAAGCTGCCTGTTTATATTTTCTTTCATGCAAAAAAGAAAAACCAATTTTGCAGCAAGCTTCAGCTCTAGGGGTATCATATTCAAAGCTTTTAAAAGCATATTTTCGCGCATCTTCTACTTTGTTTACTGATTGATAGTAATCACATATTTTGTCACAAACTCTGATATTGTCTTCAAACCAACCCTGTTTTAAATCCAAAAATTTATTATAATATTCAAGCGCTTCATCATACATATTATGATCATATAATTCATTAGCATAATAAAGAGTATCTCTTGGTGTAAATTCTAATCCTTCCTTCAACTTTCCCTTATATATATCAAGATTTCTTTTAGGAGTTTGTTTTAATTTCTTATGAGTTATTGCAATATCACTATTGATTATATTTCCTGCTACTTGTAAATACTCATGAACAAATCCTATCCATTTAAAATTATTTTCTCTTTTAACTAGTCTATTACGTCTATAACTCATGGTCACATTTCCATATTCATCAAAACCTATATTGTATTTGGCAGTTACAGAATCTACAGAAGTATCTAAAGTTTCCTTTAGAGATTTAAATTTTTCTGCATCTTCTGGAAGCAATACATCATCTGCATCTAACCAAAGAATATAATCTTTAGATGCTTTGCTAAAAGAAAAATTTCTTGCAGCTGAGAAATCGTCTATCCATTTAAAGTCATATACATTAGATGTATATCTACTACATATTTCTTTGGTTTTATCAGTAGATCCAGTGTCAGCAATTATTATTTCATCGACTACATCTTTGATCGAATCTAAGCAGCGACCTATTGTATCTTCCTCGTTTTTTACTATCATACAAAGACTAACTGTTATCAAGTAATCACCTCCAAAAAAATTCACATTATATAATATGGATACAAAATCGTTTTGACACAATTATAAAGCCATTAAAAATTATGAAAGACATCATTAAGTAAGTTTGATAACTGTATAACTAGTTTTAATTTGTAGTTGCCACAACGCATTTCTTAGCAAGAAGAAAATGCTTTTTATCTACAATCTAAAGGATGCTCAAAAGAGCATCCTAAAAATTAAATATTATTAAAAAGATATAGTGTTTATATCTCTATTAAGAGCAGTACCAGAAGTAATATTTGTCGCTGCTGTATAGATAACTCTAATATCATAAGTTGTTGTTCCAGTTGTAATTGCTGTATCGACAAAGGTATTACTAATATTAAAACGCTGAGTTCCTGCAGAAGCTATTGCTCTTTCAATAGTTCTAGTTGTAATTAAGGTTCCATCACGATATAGTCTAACTTCAAAAGTTTCAGTTGAATTTGCTGTAGTAACAGAATCTACTTCTAGGGCATAATCAATTTTAATATTTTCACCAGCTGTTGTTGGAACGGCTAATGTTACTACAGAGACTTCTGTGTTGAGAGGCGGATATATGGCTATTCCACCAGGTATTTGATTGAAATTCAATCGTGGTGCACCAGTAGCTCCGGCAGCGCCTGTTGCGCCAGTAGATCCAGTAACTCCAGTAGGTCCTGTTACACCAGTAGCGCCAGTAGATCCAGTAACTCCGGTAGGTCCTGTTACACCAGTAGCGCCAGTAGATCCAGTAACTCCGGTAGGTCCTGTTACACCAGTA
>CAURJV010000024.1:0-64756 GCA_963524945.1 uncultured Clostridium sp. | reverse complement strand
GGAAATCAATCTTTCCAATCTCAGCCAAAATATTAGCTCCCCTAGTTATTCAATTATAATATTTTCTTTCACAATTTAAAGGTTATACCATTAAGTTTCAAACGTCAAGTATATTTTATTATTTTGCTTCATTCAAAGCATTTGTTACCGCACTCATGATGCCCTTCGAACTATAAGTTGCCCCAGATACAGTATCCACTGATGTTGATTGTTTTGAAATTATGCTCGTAATTATAGTTCCTTCTGCCCTTTGATAAAACTTTGAAGTATCTTCATTAGATATAGTTTCTATTTTAGCTATTTTTCCATTAGAAATAGTAACTGACATTTTAGTTTGTCCGCCCCTATACCCTTGTCCAATACCTGTGTATGTTCCATCCTTATATTTTTGTGAAGATTCTGTTTGTGAATTTAAACTGCTTGAAACTGCGTTACTCTTAGCTGCGATTCCAGATTTAGTTACTGCATTACCAGCGAAGTTAGTAAGTCCATATATACCTAAAAATGTAGCCATAGCTACTGATCCTGTTAACTTAGCATCTAAATCTCTTCCAAGTACATTTACATTAGCATTATTTCTGTAACATACTTCAGTACATTTTAAGCAATTTATACACTCTCCACCTTTGACACAATCTATCTTATAGAGCGGTAACCCCATTGAGCAATTCATTGTGCACGCTCTACATTTACCACAATCAGCTTTTGGCTTATTAATCTTAACTATTCCAATCTTAGAAATAATAGAAAATATTGCACCTAAAGGACATAGGTATCTACAGAAAAATCTCTCAATGAATGCTGCTCCTATCGTGATTAATATTAAAAATATCAATCCAATAAGTAAGCTTGAAAAAATAGTAGATACATCAGTTATTTGACCAAAAGCATCCCAAGGACTCGTACTTTCTAGTATACTGCTTCCCATAGTCCATGAAATAGCTATTATAAAAACTAATACTACATACTTAACATACTTAAGTACAGAATCAACTTTTTCATCTACTCTAAATTTTATCTTAAATACTTTTCTTGATATAAAATATATTAAATCATTATACGCACCAAATGCACATATCCAGCCACAGAACCATCTTCCTAATAGTATAGTCAAAAGCATAATAGCTATAAATTCTATTAAGCTTGGTAATGCTGAAAAAAAGTTAAAATTACCATTTATAATCATTTGATATACAGTTTTTACTTCACTGAATGTCATTGAATAAAGACCTGGTAACAGAATAAATGCAATCAATTGTATAATATGCCTTATAATCTGCGATTTTTTTATTTTACTTGCCATATTTCTTTCCCCTTTTCTAACTCTCTATATTTAGCAATAATAAATTTTTATGTTAATTATCATTAATCACATTTTTCCAATTAATTTCTAATAGAAATATTATTTTCACTTCATTATCTGCTATTGCAATTTCTTTAATTAAGTGAATTATAGCAATAGAACCTTAATGCTCCCTTAATCTAAGCTGAGAATTCGCTGAGAAATGGCAATTAAAACATTTTAGAATTAAGGAAAAGGCTAAATTATTCGAAGAATCTAAATAAAAAAAGATAGTACAAATTGAATTTATCCCTGCTAATAAGTTGTATTCCAACTTAACGAGGTTTGGTTCAATCTGTACTATCCCTTCTTATTACTTTGCTTGATTTAAAGCTTTCTTATTGGCTCAATTATGCCCTTACTGCTATATATAGCTCCAGACACAGTATCTAAAAAAATTCACTATCTGTTTAATGTAAAAATACTTTCATCAATACCTGATGTTTTATATATTTTCTTATCTTCTGTAATAAATATAGCGTCAATCCCCTCTATAGTCTCTATAATCTTCATAGCTTTATCAATACCAATTATATAAGCACCAGTTGACAAGCCATCGCCATCGATTGAATTATCTGATATAATAGTTGCACTTATAATTTTACTTTCAGATGGGTATCCTGTTTTAGGGTCAATTATATGATGAAATTTCTTTCCATCTTTTATAAAATATCTTTCATAATTACCTGAGGTTACTATTGATTTATTTTTTACGCTTAATATTACTATAAATTCTCCCCTAGGCTTAAATGGGTTTTGAATTCCAACTTTCCAAGCTGAACCGTCTTCCTTACTTCCAAGAGCAAAAATATTTCCACCTAAATCAATTAATGCACTTTTAATATCATACTGATGAAAAATATCCCTTACTTCATCAGCTGCAAATCCTTTTGCAATACCTCCAACGTCTAAAGCCTGATTATTATGTTTTAGCATTATTGAATTATTTTTGTCATCAAAAATAACATCATTGTAATTTACAAGTTTTAATGTTTTCTCTATTTGAGATTTTTCTGGAACTTTTTCTTCTTTTGTACCTATGCTCCATAACTTTACTAATGGCCTTATTGTAGGATCAAAAGTACCTTCTAAAACTTTACTGTATTCTATAGCTTTTTTAACTACAAAATAAGTATCACTATTTACTTTCTCTCCCTTACTTCCTGCATTAAAATTTATTTTTGATACATCACTGCTTTCTTTAAACGCTGACATTCTATCATCAATTTCATTTAATCTTTCTAGTGCTTTATCTATTGCCACTCGAGCTTTATTTCCCCTTGCTCTTAAGTTAATCAAAGTTCCAAGAGCGTAACTGCTCTTAGCTGCTTCATGTTTTTCAAATTTACCAGTCACAAATACAAAAAATAAAATAACTGTTATTATCACAACCATTAATATAAAAATACTTACTGTACTTATAATAATCCCCCCCACCTAAAATATATAAATTTCCTCATTGTTGGAATTATAACAAAAAAGCCTTAATGTATCCTTAGTTAGAGCTTAGAATTTGCTGAGAACTATTTAAGACTACTCACCCAGATTTTCTTCGCGATGCCTTAAACTAAAGATGCGTTGATATTTTAATCAATAGAATAAAGAAATATACTAAAAAAGAGGTTACAAAATAATATTATAAATCTATTTCGTAACCTCTTTTCTTATTTGACACAATCAAGGAACATCAAGTCCATCTGCCTTATTTTCTAATTTTAAATATATTGAGAATGTTGTCCCAACTCCAAGCTCACTTTCTACTCTTATTTTTCCACGATTACTATCAATTATTGATTTTACTATAGAAAGACCCAATCCATATCCCCCTTGTTCCCTAGCTCTGTGATAATCACTTCTAAAAAATCTATCATATATTTTATCTAAATGTTCTTTAGGTATGCCAGCTCCATTATCAGAAATCTTTAAAACTGCAAAAGTTTTATTTTGGTAATTTTCTATATCTGTAGAAATTGTTATAATACCTTTGTTTTTATCAGTATGAATTACAGCATTTTGAGTTATGTTAAATATGACTTGTTTAATTTGATTTTTATTTATATATACATATATATTATTCTTCAGATTTAAGTTTAAAGTCCGATTTTTAGAAAGTATTTGAAGTTGAGGGACTATTTCATTTATAACATCATCTAAATTTTCCTTGTTTATTTCAACAATTGGCTTCTGATCTAATTTAGTTAACATTAGAAGGTCATTTACAAGTTTTGCAAGCCTTTCACTTTCCATCAATATGCTGTTTAAAGCCAAATCTAATTTTTCCTGATTTTTTGCTGCCCCTCTTAATAATACTTCAACAAAACCATGAATTGAAGTTAGCGGTGTACGTAATTCATGTGATGCATCAGATACAAATCGTCTCATTTTTTCTTTAATAAGCTGTTCTTTTTCAAATGATGCCTCTATTCTTTCAAGCATGATATTAAAGGATTTTGATAATCTATTAATTTCTAATTGACCACTTTCTTCCGTTAGTCTTGTATGCAGATCAGTTACACTTATTCCTTCCACAGTATCAGTTATCTTATATAACGGCTTCAATGTTCGATTAAAAATAGTGATTCCAAGTATTGTTCCAACTACGAGAATCATAATCGAAAGACTAATATGCACATACTCTTGCCTATCTAAGATACTTGTAATATCGTCTATTGGTGTACTCAGCTGTATTAACCCTGATGGTGAATCTAAATCCCCAACTTTTATCCATGCAACCATTTGATAATTATTGTTTTCATCTCTTACTACTTCATATGTATGTTCTAAATTCCCTTGTTCATTGCAAATCTCTATATATTTCTCTCTAGAAAGCACCGGTACTGGTACCTCTTTCCTCTTTAGCTCATCTGGCTCCTTTGAATCATCGTCGCCGTCATCATCATCTCTAGGTGTATCTATATTGCTTCTTTGACCTAACAGCTCTCCATTTTTATTTATTAGAGCTACACTCATATTTTTATCCCATAAATTCTTTAAAATTTCTTTAGTATCACTTTCAGTTATATCCTCCATATTTTCTTTTGACATTTTCTTAAAGTCTAGATTATGAAACCTCTCATGAAGTACTTGCACCTTTGTTTTGTATAAATAATTTTTCATACTTATATACTGAAAAAGTCCCATGATTCCCAATAATAAAATTAATATCACAAGAAACCTAAACAACAACTGCCATTTCAAACTCTTTATCTTTAATTTATTTCTTAATTTTTTCATTGTGCCACCATCTTATATCCAACACCTCGGACAGTTTTAATGATATTATGATCTTTGTCTCCAATCTTATCTCTTAAGTACCTTATGTATACTTCAACAATATTATCTTCTCCATTAAAATCATATCCCCATACTTTTTCAAGTATAAGCGATTTGCTCAATGCTATTCCATTATTCATAAGTAAAAAACTTAACAAATTGTATTGGGTTGGAGGTAGATCTAATACTTTTTCACGATAGGTTATTTCATGAGCTTTATCATCCACTTTAAAATTTCCTATATTAGTAATATCGCTTAGCTCCGGAAAACTATTTCTTATCCTAGCATTAATGCGTGCTAAAAGCTCCTTGAAGCTAAAAGGTTTTGCCATATAATCATCAGCTCCAATATCCAACCCTTTTACCTTATCATCAACTTCATCTAATGCTGTTAGCATAATAACTGATGTTTTTATAGACTTCTTAATAATTGAACATACCTCATATCCATCCATTCCTGGCAGCATAATATCCAATATCACTATATTAGGATTTATTTTACTTGCTAGCTCGATTGCTTCATTACCATCATATGCCTCATATACTAAATAGCCTTCAGCTTCCAACCCCATTTTAATAAAGTCCACTATACTTTTTTCATCATCAACTATAAGAATAGTAATCTGATCTCTTGCTCCTAAGTTCATTAAATTCCTCTCCTCTATTAATAAAATAGCTTTTCTTAATTTCAAAAGTCTTTTAGGTCAATAATTTGCAATTAAAATTATTTATAAATCTTTTTAGACATTTTTATATAGATGGCTTATTTCAACATATTATACTATAGTTAGTTTAGTAATTTTATAGTTAATTATATACAAATTCATATACTGGAACAATAAATCAAGAAATTTACGTATATTATTGTAATTAAATTTCTACATTTTGGCCTTAATCAAGCCCTTAGATTACTAGAGTTTTAAATGTAAATTTATTATTACAACATGTATAGTAAGTTTATACATGCACTAAATTCTTCTATATCATCTATTATTAATAAAGTTAAAATATTTCTTAATTAAGTGATATACTAATTTTAATAAATATTATAGAAAGAAGGATTAATATGATAAAAATAGTGGCCAAAAGTGTTATTAAAAATGAACAAACAGAAAAATATCTAAGACTTGCGAAAGAGTTAGTTGATAAAAGTAGAAAAGAAGAAGGCTGTATCTCATATGGCTTGTTTCAAGATATCAATGATAGTTCTATATTCACCTTTATAGAAGAATGGCAAGACGAAGAAGCAATTAATTTGCATAATAAAAGTGAGCATTTTACAAGAATAGTTCCTTTACTAGGTGAACTTCGTTTAGGCAATGGGGAAGTAAATTTATACAAAGAAATATAAAAATCCCAAGGCACCTTCGTAAGGTATTGTTAATCGCTGGATCCCTAAAGTAAACTTAAAGTTATATACGTAAATACCGAAAGGAAGGTCATTCATTTGTTCCAGGTTGCTGGAGTATTTAGCTGCGAATTTCCACTAGAAGAAGTTGCACCATTTCTGCATGTTCCCGAGGCAAGCTCGTGACAAGCAATAAATAAAACAACTTCTACTAAGGAAATATCTACAGCTAAAAACTCAATGCAATACTTCTGCAAAAGCATGACCTTCCTTTCTAGTGTAGACTATAATTAAAAATATATATTTTACTTTAGGCTCGGTATCTATGTCCGAAATAACTAAATGTATATGTGAACTACTTAAAGGTGATAGCAAAATAAAGAAATAGAATACATGTATTCTATTTCGATTGTTTATCGATTTGCTTTAAGTTCTTTACAATACTTTAATATGTGCATTATTCTTTTCCGAAAACCTGTTCTTTAAGCTTTAGTCCTGTTTTAGTTACAGCTATTCCACCTAAAGCTGTTTCTCTAAGTGATTCTGGCAAGCTTTTTCCAACCTTGTACATGGCACTTACTGTATCGTCAAATGGTATTTTTGAAGCTACACCTGCCATTACCATATCTGACATACATAAAGCAGTTATCGCTCCTTGTGCATTTCTCTTAGCACATGGTATTTCAACAAGTCCCGCAACTGGATCACAAACAAGGCCAAGTACATTTTTAATTACTATGGCTGCTGCATCTAAACTCATCTCAGGAGTTCCTCCCATCATCTCAACAACAGCAGCTGCTCCCATTGCGGAAGCTGACCCACATTCTGCCTGACATCCACCTTCTGCTCCTGCCAATGTTGCATTTAAAGCAATAATCATTCCTACAGCAGCTGCCGCAAATAATCCATTTATAAGCCCTTCTTCATCTAATCCAAGTTTTTCTCCAGCACTTAAAATTACTGCTGGTAATATTCCACAAGAACCAGCCGTTGGACATGCAACTATCTTACCCATAGACGCATTAACCTCGGATGAGGAAAGTGCCATAGCCATAGCTATATTAGTTACATCACCTGTCAAAGTTTTTCCTCTTCTAGCATAATTATGTATCTTAAAAGCATCTCCACCAATTAATCCGCTAACAGAATAAACTTCTTTTTCCATTGCCTCATTAGCAGCCGAGATCATAACGCTCAAATTTTTCCTCATTTTCTCTATTACTTCGTCTCTTGACAATCCTTTTTCTTCTACTTCATATCTTATTGCATATTCACTTAATGAAATATTATGTTTTTCACATATTTCTAACAATTCCATACCTGTTTTTGCAAACATTATTATTCACCTTCCTTTGCTGGGCTTATTGAGATTACATTATGTACTAATTCTATTTCCTTAATTTTCTCTATTAAAATATTATTCACTTTATTGTCCATCTCAAAAATCATTATAGCTTCATGCCCTTTTTGCTGCCTAAAAACTCTCATAAAAGCTACATTTATATTTTCACTATATAATATACTTGTAACACTATTAATTACACCTGGCGCATCTTTATGAGCTATTATTAAAGTTTCATACATTCCAGTAAAATCAACCCTATTATTATTAACTTCTACTACCTGAATATTCCCTCCGCCAATTGATGATCCCATAACTTCGCAATATTGACCACCAATTGTTTTCATAATAAATTTTACTGTGTTAGGATGAACATCACCTAATTCTGCCTCCTTAAATAAAAATTTAATACCTTTTTCTTTTGCTATCTCCATAGAATATCTAAGCTTTTCATCACTTGGTTCCATTCCTAAAATACCAGCAACTAAAGCTCTATCTGTTCCATGACCCTTATACGTTTTAGCAAATGAACCATGTAGTAAAAATGTCACCTCTGATACATCTTCACCTGCTATACTTCTTGCTATCTTCCCAAGCCTCGCTGCACCTGCTGTATGTGAACTTGAGGGTCCTATCATAATAGGGCCTAAAATATCGAAAACTCCTATCCCTTTCATTGTGAGAAATATCCTCCCTTTTATTCATTATATATATCATTAGTTTTTCTTTACCAATATATGTATACTCTTAGATTTTTCTACCTAAATAATATCATAAATTTTATTACATATATATGTTTCAGTTTAGTTTCTACATATTAATATTAATTTAGCACTTGGCCTACCTACTAAAATTTTAAATCTAACTATTATTGGGCACGTACTCTCTAAAATATAATTCATAATAAAAGCATCATCAATATTTAATATCGATGATGCTTTTAATCAAACTTTCATTAGTTTCTATTTTTCATGTATATTTCTTGTCGCAACTATATCAACGCCAGTTCCAAGAACATCTTTTATTACAACATCTCCTATTTTAACAGGAGCCTTTATTGTTACTTTATTTATTTCTTCCATACATTTGAAATTAAGTCCTTTAGGAATTGGATTATTTGTTTTAACAGGTACTACTGGTAATTCTCCATTGTCTACTTTAACAGTCGAAGTTATTACTCTTACTGGATTTGTAACTTCATTTATTCCATACTCAATACCTCTATTACAGCCATTACCTTGTACACTTTTATTTTCAGCATCTACTTTTAAATGACATCCCTTAGGGCAGCATATACAAATTAATTCTTTTTCCATTTTATTCACCATCCTCTAATGATATTGTTATATCACCTTTAATTTTCTCTAATAGCACCTTACTTAAAACTACCTTTTCCATTTCTGATGGTGCTAAGTGAGCTCTTTTAAATTTAGCTATAACTTCATCATTGCATCTTACAACTAATGCCTTATTATGATATATGTTATTTACTCTCATAAATACAGTTAGTTTATCATCAACAGCTTCTGCATTAACTTTTTGTGGCACTGTATAATTTATATTTGCACCATTTATTATGTTTACATATTTGTCTTTCTTAAGTTCACCCTTAATGTACTTAGCAGCAGAAAAACCTGCGTGTTTTGACTCTTGAGTTACAAAGTCAACTAAGTCATGAACATGAACTACATTACCGCATGCAAATATTCCTTCTACTGAAGTTTCCATACTCTCATTAACAATTAAACCATTAGTTCTTCTATCAGGTTCAAGTCCGGCATTAAATGATATTTCATTTTCTGGAATTAATCCAACTGATAGTAGTAGTGTATCTACATCAAATTCTTTCTCAGTTCCTTTAATAGGTCTCTTATTTTCATCTACTTCTGCTATTACAACTTTTTCAAGTCTCTTATCTCCTACAATATCTACAACTGTGTGTGATAAATATAGAGGAATATCATAATCATTTAAACATTGCACTATATTTCTGTTTAATCCATTTGAATATGGACACAATTCAACTACAGCTTTAACTTTAGCGCCTTCAAGAGTCATTCTTCTAGCCATTATAAGTCCAATATCTCCTGATCCTAAAATAAGAACTTCTTTACCAGGCATATATCCTTCTACATTTATATATCTTTGGGCTGCACCTGCATTAAATACACCCGCTGGTCTATCGCCAGGAATATTTATAGCACCTCTAGTTCTTTCTCTGCAACCCATTGCAAGAATTATAGCTTTTGCCTTAAGTTCCATATAGCCTTCTTCTGTATTTATTGCATAAACAGTTTTATCTTTTCCGATTTCTAATACCATAGTGTCTAGTTTAACTTCAACATTAGTATCTTGAATCATTTCAATGAATCTTCCTGCATATTCTGGTCCTGTAAGCTCTTCCTTAAAAGTATGAAGTCCAAAACCATTATGAATGCATTGATTTAATATACCACCTAATTCTTTATCTCTTTCTAAAATTAATATTTTTTTAATTCCACTATTATATGCTTCATATGCTGCTGCAAGACCAGCTGGTCCTCCACCTACTACTATTAATTCATAACTCATAATAACACCTCATCCTTCTATTTTGTCTTACCTAATAATATATATGAACCTGATTTTTCTTGAACTACATCTTCGAGTGGGACATTACATTCTCTTGCTATTATTTCTTGAACTCTTGGTCCGCAGAATCCACCTTGGCATCTTCCCATTCCTGGTCTACATCTTCTTTTAATACTATCTAAGGATGGTATTCCTATACTTCTCTTTATTGCATCTACAATCTCACCCTCTGTTATGCTTTCACATCTACAAACCATTCTTCCATATTGTGGATTTTTCTTTATTAATTCAGCTTTTTCTTTAGCCGATAATTCCATAAAATGAATTTGTTCTCTTTTTGCCTTAAAGTCTGATTTTTTATCTAAATTACATCCTGCTTCTTTCAATATTTCTACAACATCAAGAGCTATAGCTGGTGCTGAAGAAAGACCAGGTGATTTCATTCCGGCAACATCTATGAAACCTTTGACTTCATCATTTTCTTCTACTATAAAATCACCTATATCTGGATTAGCACGAAGACCTGCAAAGCTCCTTATTATTTCTCTAAAATTAACTTTATTAGTTGTACGCATTGAAGCGTCTCTTACTTCATTTAATCCTTCTGCTAGTGTTCCAACATCGTCTTTATCTTCTATATCTCTGGCATCAGGTCCAACTAATAAATTTCCATGAACAGTTGGAGTAACTAAAACTCCTTTACCTAGTTTAGATGGACATTGGAATATTGTATGGCTGACTACATTTCCTTGAGTTTTATCCATTACAAAGTATTCCCCGCTTCTTGGTACTATCTTAAAGCTTTCTTTACAAACTAAATTATGAATTTTATCTGCATAAAGTCCAGCTGCATTTATTACAAATTTTGATTCTATTATTTCTCCATCTTTAGTTGTAATTTTGAATGTGTCATTTTTTTCTATTGCAACAACTTCTTTTTCTAGCTTAATTTCTCCTCCATTAGCTACTGCATTTTCTGCTAGTGCAATTGTATATTCAAACGGACCTACTATACCACCAGTTGGTGCATATAAAGCTCCAAAAATTTCTTGATTAAGGTTTGGTTCCTTTTCTAGAACCTGTTCTTTACTTAAAATTTGTAAATCTTTTACGCCTATTTTTGTCCCATTTTCATAAAGAGCTTGTACTGTTTTCATATCTTCATCGTTAAAAGCTATTATCAGAGATCCGTTTCTCTTAAAAGGTACACTTAACTCTTTGCAAAGATCTTCAAACATCTCATTTCCTGCTACATTATATTTTGCCATTAAAGTACCTTCCTTAGGATCATATCCAGCATGAACTATTGCTGAATTTGCTTTGCTTGTTCCCATCGATACATCTTTTTCTTTTTCTAAAACAACTACTTTTAAATTGTACTTAGTTAGTTCCCTAAAAATAGAATTTCCAATAACCCCTGATCCAATTATTGCTACATCATACATATTACATCCTCCTTATTAATAGCGCATAAAAAAAGTCAAGCTAAAAACAAGGTGTAATCCACCAACGTTTTCATGCTTGACTCTATATTCTCTCAGCATTTATTTTAAATTATATATACATTATATCATGTAAATGTATACTTGTCTACTACTTATCCTAAATTCTTAATTTTATTTACTATCCAAAATTTACAACACTACTTTATTTTAAAATATTACTTTAAACTATGTACCCTAGATGGTATAAACATTTAGGGTACATTATAATTCTTAAAATTTGTGATTAGGTTAAGCTAATTTGAAATATATAAATACTTATTAAAGTATCATTCTATTCCTCTTCCCAGCCTTCTGCTCTCTTAACTGCTTTTTTCCATCCTTTATATAATTTTTCCTTCTTCTCTTCTGCTAAATTTGGAGAATAAGATTGACTTACAGCCCACTTTTCAGCGATTTCTTCTTTTGATTGCCAGAAACCTACAGCAAGTCCTGCTAAATATGCTGCACCAAGAGCTGTTGTTTCAGTTATAATAGGTCTTACAACCTCTGCCCCTGTTATATCAGCTTGGAATTGCATTAATAAATTATTTCTACTTGCTCCACCATCAACTTTAAGTCTTGTTAGTTTACATCCTGCATCCTCTTGCATTGCATCTATAAGGTCCTTAGATTGATATGCAATAGATTCAAGGGCAGCTCTTATTATATGATTTCTATTAGCACCTCTTGTAAGTCCGAAGATAGCACCTCTTGCATACATATCCCAATATGGAGCACCAAGTCCTGTAAATGCTGGAACAACATATACGCCACCATTGTCTTCTACTTTCTGTGCAAAGTACTCTGTATCTGCTGCATCAGTAACCAACTTAAGTTCATCTCTAATCCATTGAATAACAGCACCACCAACAAATACTGAACCTTCTAGTGCATATTGTACTTTTCCATCTATACCTACTGCAATAGTACTTACCAATCCATTTTTACTATGAATCATTTTTTCTCCTGTATTCATAAGTAAGAAACATCCTGTTCCATAGGTATTTTTAACACTACCTTCTTCAAAACAAGTTTGTCCAAACAGAGCACATTGTTGATCTCCTGCCATACCAGCTATTGGAACTCTAACGCCTCCTGTACCTCCAAGATTTGTATATCCATAAACTTCTGATGAATTTTTAACTTCTGGCAACATTGATTTTGGAATGTTAAGCTTTTCTAGAATTCTTTCATCCCATCTTAGTTCCTTTATATTATAAAGCATTGTTCTAGAAGCATTAGTATAATCAGTTACATGAACCTTACCATTTGTAAGTTTCCACACTAACCAAGTATCTACTGTACCAAATAATAGTTCACCTTTTTCTGCTCTTTCTCTAGCACCTTCTACATTGTCTAAAATCCATTTTATTTTAGTTGCTGAAAAATATGCATCCAAAAGTAATCCTGTATTTTCTTTTACATATTCACTAAATTCTTGGTCTAGTTTAAGTTCTTCTATTATACCTGCTGTTCTTCTACATTGCCATACTATTGCATTATATACAGGTTCTCCAGTGTTTTTATCCCAAACTATTGTTGTTTCTCTTTGATTAGTAATTCCTATAGCTGCTACTTCTTCTTGAGTTATATTAGTCTTTGCAATAACTTCTTGTAAAACTCCATATTGGCTTGCCCATATTTCTAAAGGATTATGCTCAACCCATCCTTGGTTTGGATAAATTTGAGTAAATTCTTTTTGACTTACTCCTAATATATTTTGTTCTTTATCAAAAATTATTGCTCTTGAGCTTGTAGTTCCTTGATCTAATGCTAATATATACTTTTTCATACAAAAACACCCTGCTTTCTAATATTTATATATTCTAATATTTACCTAGAAAAGGATAAATTTATTATTTATATTTTAGGAAATGAATTTAACAAATAGTTGACTCTTGAAAATTGAGTTAGGGCTCTAGACGTAATTTCGGCGACAATTAAAGCCACATAAAACCTCCATTTATACGGCAGCAATGATATTAATTTTTATTGCTTCGTATAAATTTAAAATTTACTCAGTCCATTAAGTATTTCCCAAGTAAATTTAGTTTTATGTAGCCTTATTCTCTAATTCTCTTCAGCCTACATATTCCAAATTTCTTTTTTAGTTGTAGATACGCATGTTGCCCCTGAATTTAATGCCTGCATTACCTCTTCCTTAGTTTCAATTAGCCCCCCAGCAACAACTGGTTTGCTAGAATACTTTGAAATGATTTCAATTACCTTTGGAATTATTCCCGGCAGTACCTCTATTGCATCGCATTCAGAAATCATATGATTTTTTACATTGTTTAAAGAAAGTGTATCAAATATAAAAACTCTTTGAACTCCTAGTAAATTATACTTTTTTGCTAGTTTTACAACTTGTGGCTTTGTACTTATTATTCCACTAAATTTAGTTTCTTCTTTAATATACTTTACAACAATTTCCTTATTCGTAAATCCTTCAACCAAATCTATATGGATAATTCCTATTTTATTTCTAGATGTTATAATTTCACTTATCTCTTTAATATTCATTACATCTCCAAATAAAACAAATATAACTTGAGCTTCTGAATCTAACGCCTGATTTAATTGTTCTTCATTTTTTACTGCTGCTATAATTGGATTTTCTTCTAATAACTCTTTTATATTCATTAGCCCTCCCATGTAATTGTTTTCTTTTTTATTCTTAGTATTACATAGTTGTTTGTCTCTGTCAATTCTAACTATTAATTAACTTTTATAATATTCCATGTAACATTACATAAAATAATGCAGCTAAAGTTCCTCCTACAATTGGGGCAACAACAGGAATCCATGCATATCCCCAATTAGAATCTCCCTTATCAGGTATAGGTAATACTGCATGTGCGATTCTTGGCATTAAATCTCTTGCTGGATTAATTGCATATCCTGTTGGGCCTCCTAAACTTACACCAATAGCCAAAATTAAAAATGCTACAAACAATGTTCCCATTCCATTTGATAGATTTTGATCTCCCATTCCTAAAATTGCATAAACTAGTACAAATGTTCCTACAAGCTCAGTTATAAAATTAATTGAAGTATTCTTTACTTGAGGGCCTGTACAAAATACACCAAGTTTGCTTCCTTTATCTTCAGTAGCTTTAAATTGATCATTATAAACAATAAATACCAAAACTGCTCCTAAAAATGCACCAATACATTGTCCAGCTAAATAAATCGGAACTTGAGCCCACGCTACTTTACCTATTACTGCTAACGCAATTGTTAATGCTGGATTAAAATGAGCCCCACTATAACTTCCAAAAATCAATGCTGGAATTCCTACCGCAAAAGCCCATCCCATTGCAATTACTATTAATCCTGATCCAGATCCGCCTGATTTTTTTAATACGACATTGGCTACAACACCATCACCTAATAGAATAAGTAATAAAGTACCTACTAATTCTGCGAAAAAAATTGTCATAACATTATCTCCCTTCTACTTCACAATACTTGTTTGTTTTTTAACATTTTAGAACGGTTAATATTACTAGAAAACAACACATTACATAATATTCATAATTTATTTTAGTATGACTAATTTAAAAGTTTTAAATCAATGTACATCCAGTAATTTTGGCCATAAGTATAGCCACATAAAACTCCTTACATTTTAAACAATAGTATATTTCTAACTGTTTAAAACATAAGTTTTAAATTTACTTGGTAATCATAAGATTCCCTAAGTAAACTAAGTTTTATGTGGCTTTATTCTCTATTTCTCTATAGCCTACATTTCTAAATTTTTTTCAGAACTGCAATGTAATTGTTTTCTTGTTAAATTTAGTATCACATATTTGCTTTATAGTGTCAAGCTTAGTTAATAATATAACAATTAAAATTAATATGTATTATTTGCTCATTCCTTCTTAATTACTTGACTGCCAATGCATCTTATTTTATACCTAATTATTATTTCTTATTTTCTTCTTTTAATCCTTATTTTTACAATCAAACATTGTTAATATTTTATCTATTATAAATTTATCTTAAGAACAAAGAACTATAGATAAATGTTCAAATTTATCTATAGTTCTATATAATAATATTAATGAAATAACATACTTAATTTAATATTCATAAAAAGCTGACCCTCCGATAAATTCTCTTAAAAGAGAATTCTTTGGCACTTCATCAACATTAATCTCTTTGAAAAAGTTCAAAAACGATTTTAATCTTATAGCTTCTGAATAAACTGAACTTTCTTCCGTTATTTCATCTAGCTCTTTTAATGCATATGGCTTTAAAACGCCGAGTTCATAAACCAATGTAGAATTAAATGCTACATCCGCACCTTCTTGATAAACAAATATATTATTTTTTTCTCCTTTCTTTATAGATTTCCACATTTTTAAAGTTTCTTCCGCCTTATATCCTCTTGATAATGAATCTCTAACTATTCTTCTCACCTTTCGTACATCTGTTGTAGAAATTCTATTATGATTATCTATATTTAGCTGTGTCAATGCTGATATATATATTTTAAATACATTCCTATTTAAATTGCTTGAAATTAAATTTGGATTTAAACCATGTATCCCCTCAAGTATCAAAACTCCATTTTTAGGTAATTTAACTTTATAGTCATTCCATTCTTTTTTCCCAGTTTTAAAATTATAAGTAGGAAGATCAACTTCTTCTCCACTCATTAACCTTTCCAAATTATCATTCAACAAACTTAAGTCCAATGCATCAATGGATTCATAGTTATAATCTCCATTCTCATCTTTTGGCGTTTCTTCTCTATTTACAAAATAGTTATCCAAAGACAATGGTATAGGTATTAATCCATTCACTCTCAATTGTATACTTAACCTATTCGCAAAAGTAGTTTTTCCTGAGGATGATGGGCCAGCGATAAGTATAATTTTCACATCTTTTCTATCTAAAACATCATCAGCTATATTAGCTATTTTCTTTTCATGAAGCCCCTCTGAAACCATAATTATATTTTTTAGTTCATTGTTAAGCACTTTTTCATTTAGAGTCCCGACATCTTCGATTCCTAAAATGTTTAGCCATCTTTGAGTCTCTATGAAAATTTTTGTTAAGCTCTTTTCTTCTCTAAATTCAGCTAATTCACTTAGATTAGTCTCTTCTGGTCTCTGTAAAATGAATCCTGATTCATACTTAAATACATCAAATTTATTTATGATGCCTGTTGAATATCCCATAGGACCATAAAAATAATCATACCTTCCTTCAAGCTCATAAAGATGAACATGCTTTATATCACAATACTTTAAAAGCTTAACTTTATCGTCCATCTTATATCCTTCAAAAATCTTAATGGCTTCTTCTTTTGACGTTCTCATACTCTTAATTGGTACATTTCTATCTATTATTTCTTGCATCTTAACCTTTATCTTATCAATTTCACCTTTACTTAATGGATTTTCCTTATGAACTTCTCCATATACTGCCTTACTTATAGCATGGTCTATTGTTATCTTTGATTCTGGAAATAAATCCAATGCTACCTTTATAAATATAAACTGTAAAGTTCTTGTGAATATTTTCATTCCAAGTTCTGTGTCAAAGCCTATTAATTCTACTTCCCCATCATCCTCTATCACTTCAGTTAATTCACAATACCTTCCATTTAATTTGCATATAGCTATATCTTTAACTCTATCTTTGTAATTACCCATAATTAATTCATAAAAAGTCAGTCCTTTTTTAGCTTTAATTTTCTTATCTTTAAATTCAATCCCTCTACACTCCATACTATTCAAACCTTCCTTTATATAATTTGATTATCCCTTTAGATTTTAATTTCACAATTTGAAAATTAAGCTCTCCGTCTCTGTAAAGTCTCTTATTCTAATTGTATTCAAATATTTGGGTACCATAATAATCATTTCAAATATATTATATACACTATTTCCAAAAAAGATAAACTTTTTTGTTAAGTCTATAAAATAAAATACCAATTATAAACTTACCATGAAATGTTCTTATTTAGCATGGCTGCTTTTTTCTATGGTGAACCGATCTTAATTGCAGCATAGCTGCTTTTTTATATGGTGAACTGATCTTGATTGCAGCATAGCTGCTTTTTTATATGGTGCGTATATTAATTTTATTTTTGCAAATATTATTTTCGAGGTGATTTTTTAAT
This sequence comes from uncultured Clostridium sp., assembly GCA_963524945.1. Classification (GTDB taxonomy): domain Bacteria; phylum Bacillota; class Clostridia; order Clostridiales; family Clostridiaceae; genus Clostridium. The sequence continues at coordinate 47,257 of CAURJV010000024.1, read as the reverse complement.
GTTTGTAGTATCAATCAGGACTGCTATTTTATATTTATTAGTTGTATTAACTATGAGGTTAATGGGAAAAAGACAAATAGGCGAACTTCAGCCTTATGAATTTGTAATAACAATTATGATTTCAGATTTAGCATCATTGCCAATGCAAGATACAAGGTTACCATTATTATTAGGAATTATACCAATTATAACATTGTTATTTTTAAAAACGCTTTTAACCCAAATAGGATTAAAATTTCAATATACCCGAAAACTTGTAGATGGAGAACCTTGCATATTAGTTCATAAGGGAAAAATTAATTACTCAACTCTAAAAAAACAACAATTAAATATAGATGAATTATTAGAAGAGTTACGACTTGCCAATTATTTTAATCTTGATGAAATTCAATATGCAATTTTAGAGAATGATGGTCAAATATCTATATTACCAACAGATTATAATTCTTCTAATACATCAAATTCAGGAAATACTGCTCAGAATACTGAAGCAAAATTGCCAAAAGTATTAATTTCCGATGGTGAAGTAAATAAAAACTCACTAACTTCCATGAATAAAGACGAAGAATGGATATCTAATCTACTTAAAAAGCATAATATTAAATCAATAAAGCATGTCCTTATTGCTTTATATGATACGGAAGGAAAATTTAAATATCAACTTTTTGATAAATACGAAAAGGAGGATGCGAAATGAGAAATGCTATAATATCAATACTTTTGTTTCTCCTAACTATGTCATGCGTATACTTTTTAAATAAGTCTGTCATTAGCTTATGCGATAATATTGAAATGCAAACTGAAGATATCGAACTTAATATCGCAAGTGACAAAATGGAGGATGCATATTATCAGTCTCTTGAATTATTAAATACTATTCAAGATAATAATGTTTTAACATCTCTTTATCTTAGCCATCAAGAATTTGATAATTTGCTAAATGAAGCTTTAAGGTTATCTACATATCTTGTTCATAAAGATTCAACTGAAGCGCATACATCTCTACATTTAGTAAAGCATAATACTGATCATCTAAAGAAGTTACAAGCTCCAAGTTTCGAGAATATTTTCTAACAGAACTTTGACATGCGAACTTTTATTATATATACAAAAACTTTGCATATATAAGCATTCATTTTTTTGCAAAATTATGCATCACAATAATTTATGCATAAAACTCAGTGCTATTTGCATAAATTATTGTTTTTTTGCATAAACATTATTTTTAAATGCATATTTTTAATGTTTTTATGAATATTTTTTCATTTTATACTTGATTATTCTTTTGCAAGACTGTATAATTATAAACATCAGTTAGGCATTATAAATCAGATTAATTTATTGATTATATTTTAAAAAATAGCATTGCATGTATGTTTATGCATTTTATATGATTATTTAGGAGGGCTTTTAAAATGATAAAATATAATAAAGTAGTTTTAGCTTATTCAGGAGGATTAGATACATCAATTATTATCCCATGGCTTAAAGAAAATTACGGGTGTGAAGTAATTGCTGTATGCGGAAATGTAGGGCAAAAGGACGAGCTTGATGGATTAGAAGAAAAAGCAATAAAAACAGGGGCATCAAAATTATATATTGAAGATTTAACTCAAGAGTTCGTTGATGATTATATCTTCCCTACTATTCAAGCTGGTGCTATATATGAAGGTAAATATCTTCTTGGGACCTCATTTGCTAGACCAATAATCGGAAAAAGGTTAGTTGAAATTGCTAAAGCAGAAGGAGCAGATGCAATTTGTCACGGATGCACAGGTAAAGGAAATGACCAAGTAAGATTTGAAATGGCAGTTAAAGCATTTGCTCCAGAAATGCCAATAATAGCTCCATGGAGAATTTGGGACATTAAATCAAGAGAAGATGAAATTGAATATGCAGAAGCTAAAAATGTTCCATTAAAAATCAATCGTGAAACAAACTATAGTAAAGATAAAAACATCTGGCATTTAAGTCATGAAGGTTTAGATTTAGAATTTCCTGAAAATGAACCACAATATGATAAAATTTTAGAACTTTGCAAAACTTTAGAGGCAGCTCCAAATGAGGCAACTTATATAACATTATCGTTTGAAAAGGGAATTGCTGTTGCTTTAGATGGTAAGAAAATGAACAGCGTTGAATTATTAGACGAATTAAATAAAATTGGTGGCGAAAATGCTATCGGTATTACTGACATGGTAGAAAACAGACTTGTTGGTATGAAATCAAGAGGTGTTTATGAAACTCCAGGCGGAACTATTCTTTACAAAGCTCATAAGGATTTAGAAGAACTTTGTTTAGATAGGGAGACAGCTCATTATAAAGAACAAATAGCTTTAAAATTTGCTGATTTAGTATATAACGGTCAATGGTTTACTCCTCTTAGAGAAGCATTAACTGAATTTATTAATAAAACTCAAGAAACAGTTACAGGAGAAATAAAATTAAAATTATACAAAGGAAATATTGTCAATGCCGGTATGACTAGCCCATACTCACTATATAGTGAAGAATATGCAACTTTCGGAGAAGATGGAGTATACGATCAAAAGGATTCTGCTGGATTCATTAATCTATACGGTCTACCAACAGTTGTAAAAGCTAAAATGCAAGAAAAAATTAAGAAAGAGGAAATGTAATGAAGCTTTGGGGCGGACGATTCAAAAAAGGCACTGACAAATTAGTTAATGATTTTAATTCTTCTATAAATGTTGATAACAGGATGTATAAAGAAGATATTGAAGGCAGTCTCGCTCACGCTTCCATGCTTGGAAATCAAAATATAATTTCTAAGGAAGCTAGTGATAGAATTACTTCTGGTCTTCTAGAAATATTAAAAAGAATGGATAATGGAGTTATAGAAATTGATGAAACTTCTGAAGACATTCATAGTTTTGTTGAAGGTACTTTAACATATTACATTGGTGAATATGGAAAAATGCTTCATACTGGAAGAAGTAGAAATGACCAAGTAACTTTAGATTTAAGACTATATTTAAAGAAAGCTATAAAGTCATTACAACAAGATATCATAGCTTTAGAAGAAGTTCTTTTAGAAAAAGCTAACGAAAACATAGGTACAATAATGCCTGGGTATACTCATATGCAAAAAGCTCAGCCGATTACATTCGCTCATCATCTTTTAGCTTATGCTGAAATGTTTAAAAGAGATTTAGGAAGACTTTCTGATTGTTATAAACGTGTTGATGAGATGCCACTTGGATCTGGAGCACTAGCAACATCCACATACCCTATTGATAGAGAAGCTGTTGCTCGTGATCTTGGTTTTTCAAAGGTTACACTAAATAGTTTAGATTCTGTATCTGATAGAGATTATGCTATCGAAACACTTTCTTGCCTTTCAATGATAATGATGCATTTATCAAGATTTTCAGAAGAAATAATTCTTTGGTGTACTAATGAGTTTAGTTTCATCGAACTTGATGATGGTTATAGTACTGGAAGTAGTATTATGCCTCAAAAGAAGAATCCTGATGTTGCAGAATTAGTTAGAGGTAAGACTGGTAGAGTTTATGGAGATCTTATGACTTTACTTACTGTTATGAAGGGAATTCCTCTTGCTTACAATAAAGATATGCAAGAAGATAAAGAAGCTCTATTTGATGGATTAGATACAGTTGTTCTTTCACTTAAAACTTTCTGTGGAATGATTAAAACAATGAAAGTTAAGAAGGAAAATATGAGAAAAGGTGCTGGTCTTGGATTTACTAACGCTACAGACGTAGCTGATTACTTAGTAAAAAAAGGCATGCCATTTAGAAATGCTCATGAAGTAGTCGGAGAAATAGTCCTTCAATGTATTAAAGATAACAAGATGATTGAAGAATTAACTATGGAAGAATTTAAGAGCTTCTCTCCTACATTTGAAGAAGATATTTACCACGCTATAGATTTACTTACTTGCGTAGAAGAGCGTAAAGTTATAGGCGGCCCTTCTACAGAATCAGTAAAAATTCAAATTGAAGCATTAAAAAATTTTATAGCAGAAAATAAAGAAGTTTAATAAGATCAGTAATTATAGAGAAAAAATTCAATATTTTTTTCCTTGTAATAATAGCAGCCGTAACATTCTCAGATAACGGCTGCTAAATATTAGACTAAGTACTTCCTTAAGTGTACATTAATATCACTCGAGGTATAGGTTTAACTAAGATTCAGATGGAAATCATCCTCTGAATCAAGTTCTACTTTATAAAAGCTTTCAATTGTCTATGAAATTTCTAACACGAAATTTTATAGACAATTGAAATACTATAGTTAAGAATTAACATGCAGAAAATAAATAATATTATTTTGCAATAATCAAATAAACAAGGGGGCTATTTAAAATTGGTTAAAATCGGAATAATTGGTGCCACAGGATATGTAGGCGCTGAACTTTTAAGATTATTATTATCTCATCCAAAGGTTGAAGTTGCAGCTTTAAGCTCAGTTTCTTTTGAGGGGCAAGAGATTAGCAATATATATAAAAACTTCTTAAGTAAAACAAATTTAATTTGTGAATCTGCACATGATGTTGTTGAAAAGTGTGACGTAATCTTCACTGCCCTCCCTCATGGATTAAGTGAAGATATTGCTAAAAAAGCACTAGATAATAAAAAGATCTGTATTGATATGGGTGCAGATTTCAGATTATCTAGCGAAGAAGAATACGAAAAATGGTATGGAAAGAAATTTACACAACCTGAGATACATGCAAACAGTGTTTATGGACTTCCAGAATTAAATAGAGATAAGATAAAGGAATGCTCTTTAGTTGCAAATCCTGGTTGCTATCCAACAACTATAGAATTAGGGTTAATGCCGTTACTTAAAAAATCACAAATAAAATTAGATAACATTATTTGTGATTCCAAATCTGGAACTACAGGTGCTGGAAGAGGATTAACTTTAAATACTCACTTTCCAGAAGAAAATGAAACTTTTGCACCTTACAAAGTTGGATCTCATAGACATACACCTGAAATTGAGGAAACATTATCTGCTATGGCAGAAGATAAAGTAAATGTAACATTTACTCCTCACCTACTCCCAATTAATAGAGGCATAGTTTCAACAATTTACTGCATTCCAAAAGATAAAGTCGATCTTGAAGAAATTCATAGACTATATACGGAGTTTTATAAAGGTGAACCTTTTGTTAGTGTACTGCCACTTGGTGATACAGCTTCAATAAAAAACGTACGATTAACAAACGATTGTCATATATCTCTACACTTAAATCATAGAGAGGATCAAATTATTGTTGTTAGTACTATAGATAACATGATTAAAGGTGCTGCCGGACAAGCAATTCAAAACATGAATATAATTCTAGGTTTTGATGAAGCAGAAGGTTTAAATCTAATTGCACCAGCGTTTTAGTAAATTAAGAGGGGGTTATAAATTTGGATATAAAATATATAGATGGCGGAGTTACAGCTCCTAACGGTTTCTTAGCTTCTGGGGTACATTGTGGATTAAAGCCAGGAAGCTTAAAAAAGGATTTAGCTTTGATTTATTCGGAAGTTCCTGCTGCTGCTGCAGGAATGTATACTAAAAATAAAGTTAAAGGTGCTCCTATTTATGTTACAAAAGAGCATTTATCAAACAAAAAAGCACAAGCAATAATAATAAATAGTGGTAATGCAAATACTTGTAATGGTGATGATGGTTTAATTAAGGCAAAGAAAATGACTTCATTGCAAGCTAATAAACTAAACTTAAAAGCAGAAGATGTTTTAGTTGCATCTACAGGAGTAATTGGGGTCCCTTTAAATATAGATGCTATTAAAGACGGTATTCCAATGCTTACTGAAAAGTTATCAAAGGAAGGTGCTAATGATGCATCTTTAGCCATAATGACAACAGATACTTTTCAAAAGCAACTAGCTGTAGAATTTTATATAGGTGATAAGAAAATTACTATGGGGTCAATGGCAAAAGGTTCAGGTATGATTGAACCAAACATGGGAACAATGCTTTCCTTCATTACAACAGATCTTTCTATCGCTCCAGAATTACTACATGAAGCTCTACAATCGAGTGTTGGAGTAACTTATAACAGAGTCAGCGTTGACGGAGATACAAGTACTAATGATATGGTATTAATTTTAGCTAATGGCTTAGCTGAAAATCCTACTATAACTGAAAAAGATGAAAGTTATAATACTTTCTTAAATGCCCTTACTGAGTTAAATACAATTATGGCTAAAAATATAGCTAAAGACGGTGAAGGTGCTACAAAACTATTAGAATGTCAAATAATCGGTGCAAAGAATGAAAAAGATGCAGTTGTTTTAGGTAAGAGTGTAATAAACTCTAGTTTAGTAAAGACTGCAATGTTTGGTAGCGATGCGAACTGGGGAAGAATTCTTTGTGCACTTGGATATGCAAATATTGATTTCGATCCTGAAAAAGTTGATGTTGCCTTTGAAAGTAAGGCTGGCTCACTAAAAGTTTGTGAATCTGGCAGTTCTTTACCCTTCGATGAAGATATTGCAAAAAAGGTTCTTAGCGAAAATGAAATAGTTATTAAAGTTAACTTATCCTTAGGTGATTATAGTGCTTATGTTTGGGGCTGTGACCTAAGTTACGAATATGTAAAAATAAATGGTGATTACAGAAGTTAATCTTAAATTATAAATAAATATATTTTAAACTTAATCCGATGTACAGTTCTTAATATGTTAATTATGAACTGTACATTCTAAATTGACTGGGGGTATTAACTTGTTGAATCATACTGAAAGAGCTGAAGTATTAGTTCATGCACTACCTTATATACAACGTTACCGTGGAAAAATAATAGTTGTAAAATACGGCGGAAATGCAATGATAAGCGATGAACTTAGAGAAACAGTAATAAATGATATTATATTAATGAAATGTGTTGGAATCGAACCAATTGTAGTACATGGTGGGGGTCCTGATATTTCAGATTTATTAAATAGATTAAATCACAAAAGTGAATTTATTAACGGCTTAAGATATACTGATGATATTACCATTGAAGTAGTTCAAATGGTTTTAGGCGGAAAAGTAAATAAAAATTTAGTTTCTTTAATAGAGAAATTTGGGGGAAAGGCCATTGGCTTATGTGGAATGGATGGCTCTCTTTTAAAAGCTAAAAAAATAGAATCTGATAACGACTTAGGGTATGTAGGTGAGATAACTAAGGTTAATACAGAAATATTAAAAACTACCATAAGTTCAGGATATATACCTGTTGTTGGAAGTGTAGCCTTGGGTGAAGATGATAATAAAGCATATAATATAAATGCTGATACTTGCGCAGCAAAAATTGCATCTGCATTAAAAGCTGAAAGATTAATATTACTTACTGATGTCCCAGGAGTTATGAAAGATCCAAAAGATATTTCTACTCTAATTAGTACATTACGATTACATCAAATACCTAAATTATGCCTTGAAGGCATAATAAAAGGTGGAATGATTCCTAAAATTGATTGTTGTGTTGAAGCAATTAGAATGGGTGTTGAGAAAGCAACTATCCTTGATGGACGTGTACCTCACTCTCTTCTTTTAGAGCTATTTTCTAATGAAGGAATCGGAACAATGATTTATTAATCGAGATATTATTTTAGAAATTTTAAATAAGTTTCTAAAATAATATCTAATGATTTAAACTTTATGCTAAATAACACTAATTGTTGAATAATTTAAAGGGGGCAATTTTATGTCATATGATTTTAACGAAGCAAAAGAACACGTTGTCAATAGCTATGGTCGTTTAGATCTTATACTCACTCACGGCGAAGGTGTTTATCTTTATGACCAAGATGAAAATAAATATTTAGATTTTACAAGTGGAATTGGTGTCAGCAGCTTAGGATATGGACATGAAAAATGGGTTAAAGCTACTAGTAATCAATTAAAAACACTTGCTCATACATCGAACATATTTCATACTGAACCAAGTTTAAAGCTTGCCAAAGAATTAACTGAAAAAGCCAACATGAGTAAAGTCTTTTTTGCTAATTCTGGCGCTGAAGCTAATGAAGGATCAATTAAACTAGCTAGAAAATACAGTTACGACAAATATGGTGCTGGAAGAAGTAAAATTCTTACTCTAATTCAATCATTTCACGGCAGAACAATAACAACCCTAAAAGCAACTGGTCAAGAGAAATTTCATAAGTACTTCTACCCTTTTACAGAAGGTTTTGATTATGTAAAAGCAAATGATATAGAAGACTTTAAAGCTAAGCTTACAGATGATGTTTGTGCCATAATGCTTGAAGCAATACAAGGTGAAGGTGGTGTTATCCCACTTGATACAAAATTCGTTCAAGAAGTAGTAAAAGCGTGTAATGAGAAAGATGTTCTTGTAATATTTGACGAAGTTCAATGTGGTATAGGTAGAACAGGTAAAATGTTTGGTTATAATAATTTCAATGTAGAGGCTGATATAGTCTCTGTAGCAAAAGGTCTTGGTGCAGGACTTCCTATAGGTGGAATACTTTGTTCCTCTAAAGTTGCAGATGTATTCAAACCTGGTGATCATGGCTCAACTTTCGGAGCAAATCCTGTTGTATGTTCTGGTGCTTTAGTTGTTCTTGAAGAGATTTGTAATGAACAATACTTTGAGAAAATATATAAAAGAGGATTATTTGTAAGAGAGCTAATAGATGAAGCTAAAAATCCTCAAATTGTAGATGTACGTGGTATGGGATTAATGATAGGAATAAAGGTGAAATGTGATCCTGCTCTAGTCCAAAAAGAGGCTATAAAAAAAGGATTATTAGTACTTACAGCTGGCAAAGATGTTGTTAGACTTCTCCCACCACTTACTATAACTGAGAAAGAATTAAAAGTTGGTATAGACATTATTCTTGAAATTTTATCTAGCCTTAAGTAAATCTTACTTTGGCATGAATATAATCTTTATCGCATCTTTTGGATTTTCTCCCTAACTGCTCATTTTTCACTTTCTTATTGTTTGGAGGCATATATATGAAAAAAGACTTACTAAAAATGGATGATCTTTCTAAAGAGGAAATTCTGGATATTTTAAATTTAGCAGATCAGTTAAAATACGAACAAAAACATGGCATAGAACATCATCATCTTAAAGGTAAAAGTTTAGGGATGATTTTTGAAAAATCATCTACTAGGACCAGAGTCTCCTTTGAAACCGGCATGTATCAACTAGGTGGAAATTCACTTTTTTTGACTGATAGAGACATGCAAATTGGTCGTGGTGAGCCAATTGAAGACACTGCTAGAGTCCTTTCTAGATTTATACAAGGCATAATGATTAGAACTTTCTCACAAGATGAGGTTGAAAAATTAGCTAAATATGCATCAATTCCGGTTATAAATGGATTAACAGATGAAGAACATCCTTGTCAGGTACTAGCTGATTTAATGACGATAAGGGAAAATAAAAATATATTAGAAGGTCTAAAAGTTGCCTTTATTGGCGATGGTAACAACATGGCCAATTCTCTAATGATTGGGTGCCTAAAAGTCGGCATGAATTTTGCAGTTGCATCCCCTGAGAATTATACAGCATCTAAGGAATACCTAAATAGAGCTAAAGAGATCGCAGAAAAAGAAGGCGTTACTTTTACAATTACTACATCTCCACTTGAAGCTGCTAAAGATGCTGATGTTATAATTACTGATGTTTGGGCTAGTATGGGCAGAGAAGAAGAGGCTAATGAGAGAATCAAAGCCTTTGAAGGATTCCAAGTTAATAAAGAATTAATGACTATTGCTGATAAAAATGCTATGGTGCTTCATTGTCTTCCTGCTCATAGAGGAGAAGAAATTTCGGCTGAAATTTTAGAAGAACATGCAGATTCAATTTTTGATGAATCTGAAAATAGATTACATGCCCAAAAAGCTGTCCTTGTTAAATTAATGAAATAATAAAATTCTAGTTAATAGAAAAATGATATACTTGTTTATTTCGATTGCTAAAAAAATTGCAAAGAATTTCTATCATTTCAAGATAAAAAATTTTTCAACTCATATATGTTCAAACAGTAAGAATTTTTTATCTTGAAATAATGAAACTCTAATAATTTTTTTTCTGATGCACTCTGCGCAAACAAGTATATCATTTTTTTATATTTGCACATAATTTAAATATTTATTTTATAAATTATTATTAATTTTACAGGCGTGATGATAAAATATAATTATATGTATAATTTATTTTTAATTTAACTAATGATAATTTACTCAACATATATTTTTAGAGGAGATAATATGGATATGGATTTAAAAGAAAAAGTTAAAAAACTCCCTTCTTCACCTGGTGTATATCTTATGAAGGATTCACTGAATAACGTTATTTATGTTGGTAAGTCAAAAAACTTAAAAAGTAGAGTTGGATCATATTTTATAAATTCTAAATCTCATTCTCCTAAAATTCTTAAGTTAGTTCAAAATCTCAAGGATTTTGAGTATAAAATTACTGATACTGAATTTGAAGCGTTTTTGCTTGAATGCGAATTAATAAAGAAAATTAAGCCTGCTTATAATAGGCTAATGAAAAATCCTAAGTCATATTCTTACATAAAAATAGTTCTTAACGAAAAATATCCAAATATTGAAATATCTTATGAATCAAATGAAACAGATGGAAACATTTATTTTGGTCCATATTCAAGAAAAAACATTGTTGAAAAAGGACTTTATGGTATTAAAGAATACTGCAAAATACAATGCAGTATTAATCAGCGAAAAACTTCATCCTGTTTTAACTACTCTCTAGGATTATGTATTGGAATGTGTTTGGATACTACACCACGAGAAGAGTATCTTAATATATTAAATAAAATAATAAATCTTCTTAATGGTAATGATAAAATCATTCTCCAGGAAATGGAACATATAATGAATAGCGCTTCTGAAAAATTTGATTTTGAAACTGCCGCTAAATATAGGGATTACATAAGCTCAATAAATTATTTGCTAGAGAAAATTAAAATTATTAAATTTACTAAAAAAAATAGAAATATTGCTTTGCTTGAATATTTAGATAATGACATAGTTAAATTTTTTCTTATTAGAGGAAATAATATACTCTTTAGTGAAAAATATTCTTTAAAAAACTTTGATTTAGAAACATTAAAAAGTATTCTTAAAGATAATATTTTATTTTACTTTAACGATGAAGATGTTCTAATAGAAATTGGAAAAGAAGAAATCGATGAATCTCAAATAATTTACACATATTTAAAAAATAACTCTAATAGCTGCAAACATATTATAATTCCAGAAGAATGGTTATGCGTTCCAAATAATGATATAAACATATGCAATATTCTTAATAAATTGTTACCTAGTATAAAAAATGATACATACTAATAAAATTGTGCCTACTTGTCCGTAATTGTACAAGTAGGTATAATTATTATACTAAGTTCATTTAACTAAGTATAATAATTTATAAAAGGAGATTTTAACTATGGAATTAATGAAAGCAATCGCAATGCGTAAATCTACTAGAAGCTATAAATCTGAGCAAATCAGTGATGAATCTTTAAATACTATTATTAATGCTGGCTGTGCAGCACCAGTAGGAATGGGTGCATATAGCTCAGTTCATCTAACTATTATTCAAAATTCCGACTTATTAGATAAAATTACAGCAGTTACTGCAAAAGTATTTGGAAATCCAAATATGAAACCATTTTATGGTGCTCCTACATTAGTAATTGTTTCCGGAAAACCAAATGAGAAAGCTCCAGCTGTCGAAGTAGCTAACGCTGCATGTATAGTTGAAAACATGTCTCTTGCTGCTACTGATTTAGGAATCGGTAGTGTCTATTTATTAGGTTTTCTATTTGCTCTTTCTAGTGATAATGATCTTCTAAAAGAATTAAATTTGCCAGAAGGTTTTGTACCAGCAGCTGCATTAGCATTAGGCTATCCAACTGAACCTCTAACAAAAGAAAAAGACTTAAAACAAACTATTCAAATAAACACAATAAAATAATAATTCAAACATAACATAAACTTCAATCCAATAGTGAATTATTAAAAACTTTATATAAATTTGTTCGATTAAATAGTGAGGTGTGAAAATGAAAGTATTACTTATTAATGGTAGTCCAAAAGCTAAAGGATGTACCTATACCGCTTTATGTGAAGTAGCCGGTGAATTAGAAAAAGAAAATATTGAAACAGAAATCTTTCAAATAGGAAATAAACCTATTAGTGGCTGTATTGGTTGTGGTGGCTGCTATAAAAGTGGTGAAGGTAAATGCGTATTTAGTGATGATATCGTAAATATCGCTTTAGAGAAAGCAAAAGAAGCTGATGGATTTATATTCGGTTCTCCTGTACATTACGCAGCTCCGTCAGGATCAATTACATCTTTTTTGGACCGATTCTTTTATGCTGGAAATTGCTTTGCAAATAAACCTGGTGCTGCAGTTGTAAGCTGCCGTAGGGGGGGAGCTGCTTCAGCTTTTGATCAATTAAATAAATATTTTACTATTTCAAATATGCCGGTTGTTTCATCTCAGTATTGGAATATGGTTCACGGTAATACTCCTGAAGAAGTTAAACAAGATTTAGAAGGAATGCAGACAATGAGAATGCTTGGCAAAAATATGGCATGGCTTCTAAAATCCATAGAAGCTGGTAAAAAAGCAGGTATTTCATTGCCTGAAAGTGAACCTAGAGTTGCAACTAATTTTATTAGATAACTCTATTTTAGAAAAAGGATTTAATAAAAGATATATTTTCTTAACTTTTATTAAATCCATCTTACACTTATCAATTAATTAAATATATATATTACAATTAAGCTTCTGTACTCTATTTTTAATTTATCGCTTCTTTATTAAAGTTTTAAATATAAACCTACTAAGACAACATATAACTTCTTTAACTATACTATATTTCTAGTTTCTACCTTAATCCCTATCTTATAATTGTTTCCCGTTAGTAGAAATTACATTTTTAAATCAGCCAAAGCTCTTTTTCTTATACCTTTTTAAATCCCTCAAATCTGATTCATCACGATTTACAAATATAAATCCATACCTTTTTTCATCTCACCTTGTGAACTTAAAATATCAGTACATCCCCAAGTTAAATAGCCTATAACATCTACGCCTTCTTCCATAGCTAATTTCATTTGCTCTATATGTGCTCTCAAATAATCTATTCTATAATCGTCCTCTACGGTTTTATTTTCATTCAATTCTTCTCTAACACCAATTCCATTTTCAGTTACAAAGATAGGCATTTTATATCTTGCATATATCTCTTTTAAAGCTATTCTAAAACCTATAGGATCAATAGCCCATCCCCATTCATTTTTCTTTAATAGTGGATTTGGTGTCATTCCCTTTATTATACTCTCCTCATCTTCCGGATCATCTTTTACAGTTGAACTTTGATAATAACTAAATGTCAAATAGTCCACTGTATTTTCTTTTAATAACGCTTCATCTCCGTCTTCGAATATTGGCTTTATGTCTCTACTTTTCCACCTACTTGTTATATATGTTGGATATTTACCATTAACAAATACATCAAAATAGAGATCATTAAATAGCTCTTTTACTTTTAAGTTTGCTAATGCATCTTCAGGTTTACATGTCATTGGATATGTTGTCATATAAGTAACCATTCCACCCATTTTTCCATCTGGAATTATTTCATGCATCAGTTTAGTTGCTTTAGCATGAGCTATAAATACATTGTGACATACTTGATAAGCCAAAGCTTCTTTATTAACATTATTACTTACTTTTACTCCCCACAACTCCAAACGTGGAATAACTAAATTTTGTTCATTGAATGTTATCCAGTATTTTACTTTGCCTTTAAATCTCTCAAATACTACTCTTACATATTTCTCAAATAAATCTACAACCTTTCTTGATGCAAACCCATTATATTTTTCTGCTAACGCCTCTGGTAAATCAAAATGGTATAGTGTTATAACTGGTTCTATTCCATTAGTTAATAATTCATCAAATAAATCATTATAAAATTTTATCCCTTCTTCGTTAACTTCACCTTCTCCATCTGGAATAATTCTTGTCCACGAAATACTTGTACGATAACTATTTATTCCTAACTCCTTAAACAATGCTATATCTTCTTTATATCTATGATAAAAATCAACAGCTACCTCCCAATTAGAGAACCCTTCTTTTATTTGTCTTTTATCTACTATAGAAATGCCCTTTCCTCCTTCATTCCATGCGCCTTCACTTTGAAATGATGTAACCGCACTTCCCCAAAAAAAATCATCTGGAATTATGCTTTCATTTTTTTATTCATAAATTACCATCTCCTCTTATCTTTATATAAAACATTTAATACTTTAATCACATTTTATATTTATTAAACCTAACTTTCATCACCTGTCTATACAACAATTTTTTTGATTATGCTATAATATACTTAAATATTTTGTGTTTATTACGAGGTGAGTAAATTTGAAAAGTGATTATATTATTAACGACTTGATTGAAAAAATTACTTCTGGAAAGCTTTCAGTATCATCTCGTATTCCATCTGAAACTCAGCTAGCAATCAAATATCAATGTAATAGGCATACTATAAGAAAAGCAATAGCTCATTTAATTGAAAGGTCATATTTGATTAAATCAATTGATGGCTCAACTTATGTTAATGATGTTAATCATTATAATAACAGCAGTCTTTTTTTATCCTCTCTTTCTGATTACTACAATTCGGATAATATAAAATCAAATGTTAATGAATTTAAACTTATTGATTCATCTGAGAAACTTAGCAAATTATTGCAGGTAGAAGTAAATTCTCATGTTTGGCTTATAAAAAGAGTTCGTTATATAGAGTCCCATCCTATTCATACAGAAGAGATTTACATGCCATACTCCCTATTTCCAAACCTTAAGACAGAAGATTGTGAATCTAGTTTACTTTCGTATATTGAGTCCCAATATGATTATAAAATTAGTCACGGTATTAGAACTGTGAGCCCTACAAAATTAAATGAATATGAGAGTAATTTATTAGATTTACCCAATGAGTCTGTTGTAATGCAGATTGAAAATATAGGGTATTTGACTAATAGTAGAATATATGAATATTCTATAAGTAAATCTAGAGAAAGTAAGTTTCAATATTATTGTAGGCGATAAAACTAATATTGTATAAATCCGTATTATTAAAAAATTTAGAATAAAAATATCCTTCAAATACTTAATCCCAAAGTTAAGCATTTAAAGGATATCTTTATTTTATTTACTATATATGTTCTAAAAATCTAATTTACTAATATTTATCTTAGACTATCAGATACCATCTCAAATAATTTTGTAAAGAATGAATTATATTATTTAGAAATTATATTTTTTTCATTTTAATCTATTTCTTACTACATTTTTTACATTGGCTTTTTTGATTATTATTTCGCTTTGATTCGTTGTCATCTGCAACTTCTTCTGAAAATTCTGTCATCAGTTTTGAACGGTTCATTTTATTGCTAACTCTTGCATAGCTATTTTTATTCTTTTCAGTGTTCCTAAAATATTTCATTATCATATAAATTGATGAAAATAGAGCTATCATTATCAGTCCTACTATAAGTCCTGGTGCTTGATCAGATATAAGAGGCATACTAAAAATAACAACAATCATACTTATTAGTCCAATCCAAGATGTATACGGAAATCCAGGCATTTGACATTTCCCATCTGGAGGACATCCATTTCTTTTACGAAATCTTATATGCGTTGCCATAATTACTGCGTAAGTAAAAAGTAGCGAAAATCCACTTGCCGTTACTAGAAACAGATATATTCTAGGAAATAGTAATCCAAATCCTAATCCTAAAAGCATTGAAATTCCAGAAAATACTATAGCCTTGTAAGGAATATCACCTTTATCCTTCAAAAACTTAGGAGCATCACCTTCATCTGCAAGTGATCTTAGCATTCTTGCAATCCCAAACATAGAAGCGAGAGATGCAGAAAGTATAGCTGTAATAAGTACTAAATTAATTACATTTCCAGCCCATGTAATTCCCAATCTATCAAGAGCCGCAACCATTGGACTTATATTTTCGCTTAAATCTGCTGTAGGAATTAAAGGAAGTAATGCTATAAGAGAAATTATGTAGAGTGATATAAGACTTACAACTGTATAATTAATTGCTTTTGGTATTGTTTTTCTTGGATCATCAGCTTCTGAGGCTGCTAATCCTATTATTTCAAAACCAGCATAAGCAAATACTACTATAAGCATTCCTCCTGCAATACCTCCTATGCCACTTGACATAAAAGGCTCTCTCATAAGCTCTCCTGCTCCTACCGCTGTTCTTCCCGGAATTATTCCAGTAACAAGTAGAAAAGATATAATTATAAATGAAATTATTGCAAAAAGTTTTATAGCTGAAAGACCACTAGTGAGCTTACTTAATTTATCAGCCCCTAAAAGATTAAGCAAAGTTACACCAACAATAATTATAGTTCCTCCTATAGCTATTGATATATTCGGAATCCATTCATTCAATAAAATTGATACAGCAGTAGCCTCACTAGACATTGAAAGCACCATACCAATCCAGTAAATCCAGCCAACAACAAATCCTGTTCCAGGCCCAAAAGCTTCTGATGCAAAAGTCCTAAAAGATCCTGAATGTGGATTTGCAACAGTCATTTCAGATAAAGCATAAAGTATAAAGTATACTAAAATTCCTCCCAATATATAGGATATCAAAACAGATGGTCCTGCAGCATTAATAGCCACCGCTGAGCCAAGAAAAAACGATCCTCCTATTATGCTTCCCAAAGCCATCATTGTGAGCTGCCAAGCAGATAATCCTTTGTTTTTTTTCTTCATAAATATTCTCCTCCGTACTAAAACACCTAAGAAAGCAAATAAAAGTATTTGCAAATTTCTTAACGATGTACTAAATAACTTCTAGAATATTATTCCTCAAAATTCATATAACATGTACTTTATCTAAATATAAAATTTTATATCTATTATTTTATTTAAAGTAAGTTTTAAATATGTAAATTAAATCCATTTAAAAATAAAATATAAAAGTTAATGCTGGTAACTAGCACTAACTTTTATCTCATCCAAAATTAAATGTAAAACTTAATTATTTAATTCTAATTATTTTCTTCTATTTTTCCTACTATAAATATATATGATAATGCTCCTATTAAAGCTAAAATACCTATCAAAGCTATTGCTGGAGTAAAATTACCTCCTGATACAATAATGCCTATTACAATTGGAATAACTATTGATGATAAAGCTCCAGTGCAGTTAAATACACCACCAGCTAATCCAACTAAATTTTTAGGTGCCAATAATGATACAAATATCCAAGTAATAGTTGCTAATCCATTACCGAAAAATGCTATAGCCATGAACATTACTATTAATGGAGTGCTATCAACAAAATTTGCTCCAATTATAGTTGTTGTTAATAATAATCCAATAATTATTGGGGTTTTCCTTGCTACTCCCATAGAGACTCCCTTTTTTATAAGCTTATCTGATACAAAACCTGAAACTAAAACTCCACAAAATGCAGCCAAATATGGTACTGATGACACAAAACCTGATTTTATAAAACTTAAATGTCTATATTCTACAAGATATGTTGGAAACCAAGTTAAGAAAAACCAAAATGTTGATGATATAGTGAATTGACCAATATATATGCCTATAAGCTTACGGTTAGAAAACATCATCTTTAAATCGCTGAATTTAAACTGAGATTTTTCCTTAGCAGTCGAATTATCTACATCCTCATCTTCTACTATACCTCCACCTTCTTTGATATAATTTAGCTCAGCATTATTTATACGTTTACTTTTACTTGGATCTCTGTATAGGGCATACCAAACAATTGACCATGCTATCCCTACAAGTCCTGTAAGTATAAATAAGAATTTCCAACCAAACTTATCCTCTAATATAAATAGTAATGGACTTACAAATGCCAATCCAACAAATTGAGCTGAAGAGTATATTGCAATAGCAGATGCTCTTTCATTTGTAGGAAACCAACTTGATGCCACTTTATTGCTTGCTGGCATAACTGGTGCTTCAAAACATCCTATAGATAAACGTAAACCTAAAAGTGATCCAAATCCACCTACAATACTTTGTAACAATGTAGCTAATGACCATATAAATAAACTACATGCATATACAGCACGAGGCTTAAATCTATCAACTAAGTATCCGCTAGGTATTTGCAATGCAGCATATACCCATCCAAACGCTGAAAATATTAATCCCATTTGAACAGTTGACAATTTCAAGTCTTTCGACATATGAGATGCTGCTACAGATATATTTGAACGATCCATATAATTTATTACTATATTTATAAATATTAGAGCTAATACTAAGTATCTTACTCTAGTTGGCTTCTCTTCAGTTAAATTAGTCTTATAATTATTATTTATATTCATACTCTTTATTCCTTCCTATCTTTAAATAAATTATTCTCTATTTAGACGAATTAAAGAAAATAGCAGTTCCAAAATATTATTATTATTTTTAATCATAATACATAGTAGCTTGCTCTTACCTCTGGCCTTGTGATAATTTTCTGAAACAGTATAGTGGAAAATAAGCTTGTAAGATTGACTTGCTATTTTCTAATTGCGCCTTCTTAAAGCATATCTTAGTATACTCTTACCTCAATTATCTCAGCTTTCCTGCATCCATTTGTTGATTCAATGGTAACTCTAATTTTATTTGCTAAAATCTTACCTATATTTTTAAATATTTCTTTTCGCTTACGATTATTTTTCTTAGATGCAATAACTTCCCATTTGTTATCCTTCCATATGGAAACCTTATAATCTTTTACTAATTCAGGCATTACAGAAAAATCAGTGTAATGATGATGAAGATTTATAAGATCCTCGTTTACATCATCGTTAAATGTAATATGAATTTCGTTAATTTCAATATCATTTTCCCATTCAAGTTGTATCCACTCATCTGTATCTTTAATATCTTCTGATATCCACATATGAGGACCCCCATAAGGTCTTGAGTAACCATCTATAATTTTACTAGGAGAATATGCATTTGTTTCACCATGAATTCTAAAGCAAAATTCTTTTCTAGCCATTTCTTTCATGGACCACTCAACAATTGGATTTATACCAATATAATCATCAAGATTTGTATTTTCTATAGCCTTTTTAGTAAATGAAAGTACACCTGTTAATTGTTCATAAGATAAATGTATTGTAACTTTATCATTAGCCTTTACAACCAAAAATAGATTTCTTGCCACTTCTGATTCTAATACAAAGTCGCTCTTAACCCATTGATTTCTTCCTTTTTCCACTTGTACTTTTTTCTTCTTCAAAAGATTTTTAGGAATATAGTTTTCTGCTCTGCCTGTATCCCAAAGTTCTACTTCCAATGTAGTCTGTTCTAAGCTAGAAATTAGTATTTCTATATCTTCAACTCTGTTTTCTATTGGAAATAAAATTCCTATATCTGTGGTCAACCTATATTCATCGTTAGAATTTACGACTTCAATTTTCTTTAATAATGTAGATGCCATAATAGCTGCTGATCTAGCCTTATCTTTCATGTCCTCATTTTTTATTCCTATAATAGATCCATCTTGTCTTAATAAAATCTGCTGTAATTTCTTTATATGCTTCATATATAAATCCCTAGGAATAATTTTGTCTTCTACACACATTGCTGCCGCTAATCCAACAGCTTCTCCTATTGTAGCGCAAGTTGCCATAACTCTAGTTGCTCCAAAAGCTATATGTGATGCGCTAATATTTCTTCCAGCAAACATCAAATTCGATACGTTTACAGAATATGTGGAACGAAACGGTATATGAAATACTCCATCAGCTTGTATATTTCTCGAGCCACAGCTTTCCTCATATATTCCTTTCTCAGGATGAAGATCTATTGACCAACCACCAAAAGCTATTCTATCATCAAATTCGGTCTGTTCAATAATATCATTTTGATTTAAAACGTAATCTCCTATAAACCTCCTATATTCTCTTTTACCTGGAATTGACCCAACCCACTCTAATGTTAGATTGTCTGCATCATAATTTCCCGAATTTTTTATATAATCCCATATTCCATATACTAGTGTCCATAACTCATCTCTTATTATTTCATTGTCTTTTACTATATCAACTTCTCCGCCTAGTTCTATCCACCAATAGCAGCAACCTGAGTCATTGGATTTTATAACTCTATTCTTTGGAATACTGGTTTTACTTATATCTTTTGCAAAATTAGGTGGAATAAATTTAACTGGATGTCCAGCATCTTTAGTATAAAATAATATAGTACTTCCTAATAAAATTTTATCTTCTTTTTCTGGCGCCAATAATTCATTATATTCATATCTTGATTCTCTGCCTAAATTATATTTAGCACCAGCTAATGCTCCAATAAATCCATCTCCGGAACAATCTAGATATACCTCACTTTCAAATTTTGTCTTAGTTTCTGCTCCAATTGTCCACCCTGTAACAGATTTTATTTTATTTTCTTTTTCTCCTTCAATTACATCGATTTCTGACACTTCTGTATTTAAAAATAAAGAAATATTTTTTTCATCTTTTACCTTTTCTAATAGTAGCATGTCCCAAAAGTAGGGATTTCCATCTGGATTGCGATACTGATTTTCTAAAAACAATTCTCCCATAATTCCAGTTTCTCTGGCATATCTGTTTACTCCATGTTTTGTTGCTCCACATACCCATACACGAATTTCACTACTAGAATTTCCGCCTAAAATTCCGCGATTTTGTACTAAAGAAACACTTTTACCATTTCTAGCAGCAGAAATAGCTGCACACACACCTGCTAAACCACCACCTATTACGGTTATATCCTTTTTTACATTTTTGTAATTCATAATTCGCTCCCTTTATAGATATATTAATCCTAAATGTCTACATCTATTTAGTGTTTTAATATTTACAATGCATTGTATTATTTTTTCATAATCAGCTTTATAGGAAGACTATAGCTTATCCCACCTCTTACTGATTATATCTTTATAATATATTAGGGTGCTGATTTTTTGAATTCACTAACGTATCATCTGCATATACTTTATTTCATATATTTGATATAACAATTATTATTTACACAAAATATAAACATCTAAAAAAAGGAACATATAGCATTCATATACTCTGCAATCAAAATCTCTATATAAATACAGATATTATCACTTTAATTACTTTTTAAATGTTTACATTTCACTTCTATTTTCTTATAATTCTTCTATGGCATAATCTTCTTAGCTCTTAAAGGAGGCTTATTGATGTTTGATTTAAATAATCTTAACGTAAATATTAATCAACATATTTTTTGGGATAAAAAAGAACATTTTTTATTGGATGAAGACATAGATTCAAACTGGGTACTTTACGCTATTGAAGATGGTGAATGCAGTTACGAAGTTGAATCTCATAAAGGAAAAGGTAAATTTGGTGATATTGTAATTTGCCCACCTGGAATAATTTTCAAAAGGGAGGTCATTACCACTCTTACATTTCACTTCATAAACTTTTCAATAAATTCTGGAGATGATACTTCATCTTTTCCAGTTGGTAAAATATCTGTATCAGATTTAAAAAGACTCAATAATATGTACTACTATTTAAAACTATACAGCCATAATAACAATATTGAATTAAACCAATGGAAAAGCTCATTGATAAGCGATATTATGAAATTATATTATATAGAAACACAGTATAGCAGCTCCCCAAAAAACTTTGTTCAGGATGAAATTATAAACTATTCATTAAAGTACTTAAATAAATATGCTTATGAATCCATTAAAATCAAAGATTTTTCAGCTTCGCTAGGACTTAGTTCTGTTCAGTTTACTAGACGATTTCACAAGTGTATAGGAACCACTCCTATTGAATATATAACTTCTTTAAGATTAAGAAGAGCTCAAGTATTATTACTCAGAACCGAAGATACATTAGATTGTATTGCTTCCAAATGTGGGTATGATAACGGATTTTATCTTAGCAGGGTCTTTGCTAAGAACTTAGGGATATCGCCTTCTGATTACAGAAAAAAATACCGGTAATAAATTCATATAAAATAAGAATCTAATATATTTATATGTGGGTTGCACAATATAAATATATTAGATTCTTAAAAACTTGCTGTGAATCAGCCAGCACAAAATAAACTATTTAGAGCATTTACTTTCTTAAATACAAAGTAAATAGCAACAAATCATAGAGCCTAGCTATCTACTTTTCTATATAATTAATCACATTTTTTACTATTAAATTAATAGTTCCATCGCCGTTTCTTTGTATCTCAAACTTGCTATGGTCGTGGTATGTCTCTTCATTTATATACAAATCAATTTGTTTATCAATATTAAGTCTAACTCTTTTTAGTTTTTTCTCAACCCAAGTTTTATCCACAGCTACTTCTTCTTGCAATCCTTGTTGTTTTATATAAGTTGAAAACTCTTCCTTCGCTTGAGGGTGATCATTAAATAATTCAGCAGAAAACTCCTCTATATTAATAGAGTCTTCTTCTTTTAATTTAGTTTTTATTGCAGTCCTAATCTCTTCTGCTCTTCCTGCATCATTTGTAACATTTTCTCTAGTCCAGTTTTCCGCTGCTTTTACAAAAGTTTTGGTCATATCTCTTTCATTTGTAACAATGCTTGCACCTAGGAATGTGTTTATAAAATAATTTGCTCCATACTCATCTTCCTTACTACCTTTTTGCTTATCTAAAATCATTAAGTTATATTTATCCTCTTCTATAATTGGTTTAATAAATGCAGCTTTTTGAATTCTTTGCCCACTTCCTGGAAGTCCTGCTGCTTGAGGTACTATCCCTATACCTATTTTCTGATCTATAAATTGAACTTCATGAGTAAAATTTTTAACATAATCCATCTTAAGTATTCCTATCATTGGACCTTGATCTGTAGTTAGAGACACTATTATTAAATCTCCAGATGGGATATTCACATTTCCTTTCATTATTATGAATAACTGCCTAGCTAATTCTTTAGATAGTTTAACTAAGTTATTGTCTACTCCAGTCAGATAATCCTGGGATACTTCTTTAACTATGTTTCTTTCTGGATTAAACTTTCCATATTTAAGTTCTTCATCCTTAAAACATTTTTCTAAATGTTTATGTAAGAAAAAATATATATCTTCATTTAATTCCAAACTATACTCGTTTAAAATAGGTTCTTCCCCATTACTATCTAATATATGAATAACTGCTTCATTTATATTAATCTCATTTATGTATTCCATATTTTCACCACCAAATAAATTTATACATTAGATATTATAAACTTTAAGTAAATTAAAAAAAAGCCTTAAAGCATACAAAAAAAATGGAAAAGAGTCTGATATAAAACTTAATTTCTTATATCATCGATCTCTTTTCCACATTTTTAAATATTCTTAATTTATTAATCAGATAATTTTCCTGATCTAATTATTGATCTTCATATTTACTTACATAATTTTTTGAATTCATCAGCTACAAATTGCACTTGTGTTCCTACAACAACCTGTACACTTGTTTTTCCTGGTCTTATTATTCCAGATACCCCTGCTGATTTAATAACTTTTTCATCTATCTTTGTCTGATCCTTTATTTCTAAACGTAATCTAGTTACACAATTATCTATAGATACTACGTTTTCTTTTCCTCCAACACCCTTTAATATTACAGCTGCCACTTGAGTATAATCATTATTCGCAAGTTTTACATTTAATTCCTCATCGTCATCATCTTCCCTACCAGGTGTCTTTAAATTGAATTTTGTGATTACTATACGGAATACCACATAATAAATTACAGCAAATACTAAACCAATTGGAATTAACATAATTGGATTTTCAGCCATAGGAGCTTGAAAACTTAAGAACCAATCTACAAATCCAGCACTAAAATTAAATCCTGCTCGCACTGGTAATAATGTACATACAAAGGCTGAAACTCCTGTTAAACCAGCATGAACTACATATAATCCTGGAGCTAAGAACATAAATGCAAATTCTAATGGTTCTGTAACACCAGTAAAGAATGAAGATAATGCTGCTGCTAATAATAAACCATAAACTGCCTTTTTCTTTTTATCTTTAGCTGTATGATACATAGCTAAAGCACCCGCTGGTAATCCAAACATCATTACTGGGAAGAATCCAGTCATATACATACCTGTTTGACCGTGTACTCCGCCACCAGTTGTTCCCCAGAACTTACCAATATCATTGATGCCAGCTACATCGAACCAGAATACAGAGTTAAGTGCATGGTGAAGACCAAATGGTATTAACAATCTATTAAAGAATGCATAAATTCCAGCACCAACAGCACCTGTAGATATAATTCCTTCACCAAAAGCAACTAATCCTCCATATATAATAGGCCAAGCAAAGAACAATACTACAGCCGCAATGATCGAATACAGTGCAGTTACAATTGCAACACATCTTTTTCCGCTAAAGAAACCTAATGCATCTGGCAATTTAACTCCCTTAAACCTATTATAACAAGATGCACCAATTAAGCCTGATGTTATACCAATAAATTGAGTTTTAATATGACCAAAAGCCGGTGCTACTTCTTTAACATCAATATGTTTAAACATTGACACAGCTTCTGGAGCCAGTAAAGTAGTAATCATAAGCCATGAAACTAGACCAGCAAGCCCTGCTGTTCCATCATTATCATCTGACATTCCAACAGCTACACCAATTGCAAATAAAATTGCCATATTATCAATTAGTGCTCCACCGCCTTTTAATAAAAACGCTGCAATAATGTTATTTGCTCCCCAACCATCGTGGTCAATCCAGTAACCAATACCCATTAAAATACTTGCAACGGGTAAACAAGCTACTGGAAGCATTAAAGATTTTCCTAATTTTTGTAAATACTTCATCATAATAATATAATTCCCCTTCCATAATAATTAATAAAATTTATTTTAAGGATTGTTATATCCCTAAATGCATTATAATTCTTATGGACATGTCTCCTTTTCAGCAAATAAAAAAGCTGAAAAGGATAAATTATATTATCCCTTTCAGCTAATGCCCTGATTTAATCGGTTACACGCCAAAGATCGTATTCTTATACACTCATATTATTCTATTTTTATTCTATAGTCAATACCCTTTTTTATTTTTTTATTATTGACACTAATTATATGAAATAATATAATTAGTACATAAATGTGTTACTGTTTAATCAGGCATAAGTTTGCGTAATTCGGAAACTTATGCTTTTTTATTACCAATAAATAACAGAATGAAAGGAAGTGACTGTTCCTGTTTAATCGGGAATATTAAGTATGTTTAATTTTTTTAAGAAGAATTCAAAAGACTCAAATAAAGAAGCAAAATTAGTTGCACCTATAACTGGTAAAACAATAGATTTATCAAAAGTACCAGATAAAGTTTTTGCAGAAAAAATGGCTGGAGACGGGCTTGCAATAGATACTACTGGAGATATAATAGTTGCACCTGCTGACGGAACCTTAACATTAGTATTTAATACAAAACATGCATTTGCAATTACTCTTGATAATGGAGCTGAGTTATTAGTTCATATAGGTATCGATACTGTTTCTTTAAATGGTGAAGGTTTTGAACAATTAGCTGAAGCTGGAACTAAAGTTAAAGCTGGAACTCCAATTATAAAAATAGATAGGGAGTTTATTTTAGGAAAAGGTTTTTCTTTGATCACTCCAGTCCTTGTTACAAACATGGATATAGTCAAAGACTTAAATTCACATGTGAATAAAGATGTTGTTGCTGGAGAAGATGAAGTAATTACTTTTAGTTTATAGAAAAATAGCAAACATATTTTCATTAATATGTTTGCTATTTTAATTACATTTTTATTGCAGCTTTTCTAAACCTCTCTATATGCATTGCTAGATATGCTATTTCATCTTCTGAAACTTTCTTTTCTAGCTTTAAAACTAATATTTTTGCTACACCCTTAGATACTTTATATGATAATTTATATTTTGATTTTATTTCTTTTATAAAATCATTTTCAATAGATATATCATCTAAAATTCTTTTAATTGCAAATCTCAAATGTGTGAGAAATCTAGCATAATCTAATGATGTTTTATCCATTTTTATTTCAGTTTTTTCTTCTACATATTCAATTATTGAGTTTATCAAATGTGTATTTTTTATAGTATTGGATAGTTTACCTGAATTTCTAGCAGAATGGATATGTAATGCTATGAATCCAATCTCTCCTTCTGGAATTTTTACCTTTTTTTCATTTTGTAAAACTTCCGCAACTTTTTCTGCTAACGAATATTCTTGTGGATATAATGCTCTAATTTCCATAAGAAATGGATTTTCTATTTCTTCTTTGTCCGAAAGCCTTTTCACTGCAAAATTCAAATGATCTACTAATGCGACGTGTATTCTCTCATCCAAATTTTCTTTCAATTCATTTGCGACATATGATATCATCTTTTCGCATAGCACAAAAAATTCTTCATCAACGTTTTCAATTACTTGTTTAAAGTTTCTTAAGTTATCCTCATCTTCAATAACAAATATCTTTTCAACCTCAGTCCCCTTTTCAATGGTATCTCCAGACTTTCTACCGAATCCAATTCCCTTTGCAAAAAGTATTCTTTCCTTTCCATTCATGTTTACGGAAACTATATTGTTGTTATAAGATTTTATTATAGTTGCTGGATCAATAATTTTACTCATATGACCACCCTTTTTATTATTTATAGAACTTTCTAATCTTTAGCAAATCACTTATCATCTAAATTAATACATTATTTAGAAAATATAAATGACCTTATTAATCTTATAAAACGATTCTATCATTAACCTTATTATTTAAATACTTTACTTATCCTTAGCCGTTAGTATCTATTATGATTCTTTTAAACCATATAAATCTAATACATTAATAATAGCTTAATATATTATTTATTGTAAAGCACAGATTTAAGAAATCTTAAGATATAAATAGAAAGCAGATTCATAAGAATCTGCTACATTTCATAACTCAATAATATAATAAATGGACTAATATAAATATATTAATTAAAATTCCATTTATTACTCAATATTTAATATAGAGTATTAAGAATATTCTACTAAGAAACATTATAAATAACTATGCTAAAATCCTTTATTAAAATTCCTATTTTACATTTTCTTTTCTTAATTCTTGCCTTCCAGCAACATATACAAATGGAAGATATATTAATATACTTACAATTAAACAAATAAGAGCTGTAACTCCACCCATGATTGAGTTTGTAGATATAATTGCTCCCAAAATTGGCGGTGTTGTCCATGTTGCCATTATTGCTACCTTTGGAACAAACCCAATAACTGTTAATATATATGCTATGGTTAACGAAACTATAGGCGATAATATAAACGGAATAAAATAAATTGGATTTAAAACTATTGGTGCACCATATATTACCGGTTCATTTATATTAAATATTCCTGGTGCTATACCTAAATTTGCAATTGCCCTTTGTTGTGCACCGGCTTTTCTACCTAATACATATATTGCAATTAATAACGCTATTGAAGTTCCTGCTCCACCCATATTTACATACGAATCTAAAAATTGACTATTTAATATATTTTCTGGCTGTGATCCATTTGTTATTGCTTCTGTATTGGCTAAAAGTAATGGAAGTAATAATGCATTTATTACTGGTGCTAGTATATTTGAACCATGTAAACCAAAAAACCATAATACATGTACCAATAATACTATTACAAATACTCCCAAAAAGCTTCCTGCAATTAATTGTAATGGTTTCTGTAGAGTAAAGAATAATGCCTGATGTATATCTGGTACACTCATAACTATAAATAATTCCTTAATTCCCGCTGCTAATGCTAAAATTATTATTGTTGGTAACAATGCTGCAAATGATCTTGAAACTGCTGGTGGTACTCCACTAGGCATTTTTATTACTAATTTAGGATTGCCGATTAACTTTACGAAAATCTCTGTAGATACTAATGATACTATCAATGAAATAAATAAACCTTGTGCCCCTAAAAAGGTTAATGGAAATGCTCCTCCATCTGGTGTTGTTGCATATAAAATCATCGATGCAGCAACTGATACTATTCCAGCTCCTAAGCCATCCTTATCATACGATCTTGCTAAATGATATGATATCGTAAATACAACTAATATTGACATAATTGCATAAGAACCATTCCATATAGATCCTCCCCAGCTTTTCCAACCTGTTGGTAATAGCCAATCCATAAAATTTTGATACCATTTAAATCCTATATTATTGAACAATACTGCAAATGCACCAGCCATTATAATCGGTGTTATTGTAGCAAATCCGTCACGTATAGCTACTAAATGCCTTTGTGAACCAATCTTAAATGCAATTGGAACAAAGTGCTCCTCCATCCATTCAAAAAATTTATTCATAATTATTTCCTCCCCATATCTAAGATTTATTTGAAATAAAGTCAAAACTCATCCATGGCTCTATATAGTCTAGTATAATATTTACCTAAACCTTACTTTCTCTCTTCGCTTTATTAATATAATAAGCACCCATTGTAGGTGAAATTTCATCATCTACTATATCCTCAATAACTATATTTTCTCTTAGGTACTTTTCAAAAGATTTTCTTAATATCTTTGCTTTTCTTATAACTCCACCAACCAAGGCGATAGAGCAGCTTTCAAATTTTAATTTTCTATACACATTTATAACAGTCTTAGCTAAATCTACGCCTTCATTAACCAATATTTCTTCAGCTATCTTATTTCCTTCCTCGCCCAATATTGAAACTATTTCTGCCAAAGATGCTATCTCGTCCTTAGTAGATGAATATACAAAAGTTACTACTTCGCCTATTGATTTAGCACCTAACCTTTTCATAATTCTCGTAGTTAATTCCGATTTAGATAAAGAATTTTCTTCTTCAAATATCATTCTTTTTATAGCATCAATTGCTATTTTATATCCACTCCCTTCATCTCCTAATAAGTTACCCCAGCCCCCACACCTTACACTTGAATTATTTTTAACTCCAAATGCTATCGATCCAGTCCCTGCTATTGTCAATATTCCATCATTCCCCCTTAACATAGCTTTTAGGGCTATTTCAGCATCGTTCATAAGTACACAGTCAGTCTTAAGTTCATTTTTTATTGTATCTTTTATAATTTTTGCATTATCTCCGACTTCCGATCCTGCAATGCCAAGATATAAACCTACAAGTTCGTCTTCTTTAAGAACATCCATTATTTCTCTTATTGAATCTACTATATTATTTAGTGCTTTTTCTCTATTATTTAGCAAATTTGCGAATCCTTTTACAGAAGTAACTATAATATTTCCTTGAAAGTCATAAGCTACTGCTTCTGTTTTTGTTCCTCCACCATCGACACCTATGATGTATTTCATACTATCACTACCTTTTCCTTAACTTTAAGCAAATAAATAACTAGACTAACATATATTGTTATTAAATTTTTCATGTATTTCTATAATTTCAACTGCCATAGACTTTAATGTCATACTAGTCATAAAGTGATCCTGAGCATGAATCATAAGTAAAGAAACTTCTGTTTTTTCTCCTCGTGCTTCCTTTTGTATTAAATATGTTTGAACATTATGTGCTTTTAATAATTCTGCTTCTGCTTGTTCAATTAATTTTCTTGCTCCATCTATATTCCCACTTTTAGCGCATTGAATAGCTTCCATTGAATAACTTCTAACTTCTCCGCTATGCACTATAAGATTCATTATTGTTTCTTCCACAATGTTTCTCTCCTTTTCAATTATTTATTTTTTATAAGATCTAGAGCTCTTTCTAAGACTTTTTCTCCATTCATTGTTCCATAATCAACTGTATTAATTACTTCTACGGATATATTCTTATCCGATAAATTAGCTTTAAATTTTGATAATAAAAATCTAACTTGAGGCCCCAGTAACAAAACATCTATCTTACCTATATATTCTTTAACATCTGCCTCTCCTACAGCTTTTATATTACATTCAATCCCTTTTTCTTCAGCTGCCTTTTCCATTTTCGAAACTAATAAACTTGTGGACATTCCGGCTGAACAAACTAATAATATATTCTTCATTTTTAACCTCTCCTTGGATATTTTTATTTACTAGCATTCATCTATTACACTATTATATAAAGCAAGTTTTATACCAATATTATATTTATACATAAATAAATATAAATCATCTCATAATCACACAATTCATGAATCGAAGTGTGCAACTTAAAAAAAATAGTGTGTAATTTAACTTACACACTACTTTGGCTCTTACACAGTAACTATATTTTCCTTAACAATTCTCACTATATAAGCTATCTCATTGTCTCCTATATTTATATTATATACACGCTCCAAGTCTTTTAAAATCTTCTTAATCAATGAAAATTCACTATTATACATATGACGATAATTTTCTAAATCTTTGAATTTTAATTCTTGACCACCATGCTTTAATTTATCTATAAGAAAAGTGATATGAATTAAAATTCCTATCTGTGCATCATGCTGAATTCTCACTTTTAAATTTTCTTCTATTTTTCTTATTACATCTCTAATATCTGAAAATACCTTTATTGAATTTAATTCATTTAATTGACTACTCAATGCTTTTCTGACTTTTAAAAAGTCATACTCAATGTCAATTAAATTCTCCAAATAATTTATTCCCTCACTCAAAAAAACATCTTGTGCTGATATAAACGGAACATCTTCAATAACTATCTTTATAGTTCCTACAACTGCTAATATTATAAACTTCTCTTTTAACCTATTTACTTTTCTAAAAAACTCTTCCCTATCAGAAATATTAAGAGGTATAATTTTTACTTTTTCTATATTCTTCAAATTATTACTTATTCTTATTTTTATTCTTTCTGCTGCTCCTTCGCCTGTAAAGCATGTGGTTATTATAACTAGTTCTTTATTGTATTTATTGTCTTCCTTAGAAACTTGCATAGAGGACTTTCCAATATCTCTGCATAAATTATATATTGAATCCAAGCTTCTCCCATTAAAAGCTTTACTTCCTGCTTCTATAACAGTTAATGTTGTGACCATATCTATGGTTTTAATTTTTATTTCTAATTCATTACTAATTATATCTCCAAAATTAACCAATGACCCCATATCAACAAGTAACAACATACCTTTTTCATTATATATTTCTTTAACTTTTTTCTTAGCTTTCTCTAGCATATCCTCCGCCTTCATAGTTAGTGGCATATCTAGAGCTTGCACATATTCTTCTCCTATTAAAGAATTAGCTACCTCAGCCATGCTGCTAGCTGTACTTGTTCCATGCATCATTACTAGAACTCTCACCTTTTTCTCTAATTGTTCACTATTTTCATCATTACATGCAGCCAAAAACATAGTTATATAGCCTATTTCATCTAATGGGATATCTATATGAAATTCTTTTTCTGCAATTTTTATAATATCCATGGCCACAGCAAATTCTTCTCTATTTTCCACCCTTATAATATTAAGCTTAGGATGATATATCTTTTTTCCTGAATTAATCCTTTCGATGCTTCCCTGTAAATGAAGTGCTAACCCAAAATAAACTTTCTGGTCAAAATCCCTATTTAACTTTTCAGATGCTATACTCAACATTTTTTCTGCAACCGTAGCTACTTTAATGTTTACAATTTTGGCAATCTCATCTTTTTTAACATTTGTTGTGATATTACTAATATATCTTCTAAAATATTTTTCCAAATCAATATTTAGAATATCATTTATTTCTGTCTCATTAATTCCTCGTGCCTTTAAGTTTTCCATCTTATTTTCTATTATCGAATAAAAACTTTTATTTTCCGAGCCTTCTATTTGATTTTCATGAAATTCAATATTTTTTAGTATACTATCTTCACTTGAAAATCTTAAAATATCAGCCATATCTTGAGATAAATTCTCTATTTCTTTTCTGCATTCTCTAATTCTCATTATTCCTTTTTGAATTCTAGGTTGCAGATCACTTTTATCTACCAAAATATAATTATTTTTCTTAATCTTATAATTTAAAAATGCTTTAGCACAGGCTAATTGTATATCACTTTTTAATTGCCCTATATTATTAGGACAATCATATAGTAAAAATGAAATAATCGCATTTTTACTAATATATATGCTCTTTCCTATTCTTATAGATTCTTCTGTTATGAACTCGTTTAAAAGAAGATATCTTTCCTCTAATTTTCTTTCTCTTAATGTCGGTAATACTATCACCATTGGAATCCTTCTAGTAAATGTTTTCAGAAGATATGACTGTGGATTCTCCGTAGTAGCTGCTATAATCTGCACTTCAGATTTCACCTTTTTCTCAGTATCTCCAAGCTGCCTAAAATATCCCTTATCTATAAAAGTAAATAACATTTCTTGCCCCTGCGGTGATAACCTGTGTACTTCATCCAAAAAGAATATTCCTCCATCAGCTTTTTTTAACAAACCTTCTCTATCAGTATCTGCTCCTGTAAATGCACCTCTTCTTACTCCAAATATTTGTGCCACAACCAACTGAGGATTATCTGAATAATCGGCACAATTAAATCTAATAAAAGGAGCTTCAGCAGCTATTATTTTAGAGTCTTTAGCAAAATTGTACATTGCTTCTGCAAATAGCGATTTTCCTACACCAGTTTCACCCAAAATAAGAGTATGTAAGCCTCTAGGAGGATATAATATTGCAGCTTTCGCTTGCTGTACAGGTAATTTAAGTGACTGATTTGAACCTATGAGCATTTCAAGACTATCTCTATTTTTCACTATTATGTCCGATTTATTTTTAATTGAATTCATTTCATTCTTGTAACTTTCGATACTACTATATATAACTGGTCGTCCTTCTTTTTTATTTATCCTTTTTTCCTTATATAATTGGTTTAAATACCTACTTATATTTGTTCGGTCTATTCCTATATAAAATCCCAGTTCATCTGCTGTTATTCCTCTTCCTTTGTTCTTTTCAAGCTCAATTAGACTCTTTATTACTTCTTCCTTTCTAAGTAACCCTTTCATTTAATATTATCCCCCACTCATAAGTAGTCCACATTAAAAGCATAGAATTCATCCTTATAACTATTAACCTATTATATAAATGCACCTATATATATTGTCCCATGTTTTTCGCTTTCTAAGATACATTTGAAATTTTCATTTGAATTCTTCTACATAAATCTTTGTGAAAACATAACTGGATACTACCAGTTTTGAATTCATTATATAATAATATTTTTATTTCTTGCAACCATATTCTTTATATTATTATAATTGTTTAGATAATTCTACCTCTACTATAAATATGCCATATAAATCAATTTTACTAGCACAACTTTTAAAATTGCTATATTATATTATTATATAAAAATAAATATCTACTCTTTTTAAGTATTATTTATTAACTTTAACTAAGGAGGCTATTCTATGCAAGAGTTAGAAACTAGGATCGTTGATATTGATGTTGAAAATATAAGGAAAATTTTATTATCAAATGGTGCTGAAAAAGTTAAAATGGAAGATCAAGTAAATGATATATATGATTTTGAAGATGGACGTCTTTTAGATAAGAAAGGATATGCTAGAATAAGAACTATAAATGATATGATTAATAATAAAATCGTATATTTTATGACTACCAAAAAAATGCTATCCCAGGGCAGATTTAAAGTCATGGAAGAAAATGAAGTTATAATTGATAACAAAACTATGGGAGAAGGTATATTTAAATCTCTTGGATTAGTTCTGAAAGAATCTAATAAAAAATATAGAGAAAGTTATAAATTACATGATTGCTTAATTGAAATTGATATTAATGACAAGAGTTTTTGTCCATTCCCATATTTAGAAATTGAAACTACATCGGAAGAAAAATTGGAAAGAGTAGTGAAGTTACTTGGATATACATTAGAAGATACAACCTCTCAAACAATATACGATATATTATCTGAAAGAGGATTGCTTAATAATGTCCCTAAAGGAATATAAGTAAATATTTATTCCATTAACTGTAAACTTACTATAGAATTATAAATTTATATAATGTAAAATATACATAGAGATAGGTATACTTTTAAAATGAAATTTGTTTAGTTTACTTTTAAACTAAACTTTTTTTCTTATAAAAGGAGGATGTCATGGAAAAATATGATGACATAAAATATTTAAGTCTGCTTGCTAAGCAATATCCTACTATTGCAGCGGCATCAACTGAAATAATTAATTTAGAAGCTATTTTAAATTTACCTAAAGGTACAGAACATTTTTTAGCTGACCTTCATGGCGAGTATGAGCCTTTTGTTCATGTATTAAAAAATGGTTCAGGGGCTATAAAGAGAAAAATTCAAGAGGTATTTGAAAATTCTTTAATGGACTGTGAAAAAAGAAGTTTAGCTACACTTGTATACTATCCTGAACAAAAACTAGAGATTGTTCTAAGAGAAGAAAAAGATATAAATGATTGGTATAAAATTAACCTATATAGATTGATTGAATTATGCAGACATGTATCTTCTAAATATACAAGATCTAAAGTAAGAAAAGCGCTACCTCCAGATTTTAGCTACATTATAGAAGAATTATTACATGAAGAATCTGATAATAATGATAAACAGGGATATTATGATGGGATAATAAATACTATTATAGAAATTGAACGAGCCCAAGAGTTCATAGTAGCTCTATCTAAATTAATACAACGATTAGTAATAGATAGATTACACATAATCGGAGATATATTTGATAGAGGTCCTAGACCAGATATAATACTAGATACACTTATAGACTATCATTCTGTTGATATACAATGGGGAAACCATGATATATTATGGATGGGTGCGGCCTCAGGTAATACTACATGTATAGCAAATGTTTTAAGAATAGCAGCTAGATATTCTAATCTAGACGTTATTGAGGACATTTACGGTATAAATTTATTACCTCTTGCAACTTTTGCACTTAAGCACTATAAAAATGATAATTGCATAGCTTTCGTTCCTAAAAACACAGATGAAACATTATATGGAGCCTCTGAAATTGAGCTTATTTCTAAAATGCATAAAGCCATAACAATTATTCAATTTAAACTTGAATATGAAATTATAAAAAGAAGACCTGAATTTAATATGGATCATAGATTGCTTTTAGATAAGATAAATTATAGTGATGGCACCATAACTTTAAACAATATAACTTATGAGCTTTGCGACAAAAGTTTCCCTACAGTCAATATTAATAATCCTTTTGAGCTTACAAGTGATGAAAAAAAATTGGTTTCTAAGCTTCAAAGTTCATTTATAAATAGCGATAAATTGCAAAAGCACGTTCTATTTTTATTTAATAAAGGAAGACTATATTTAACTTATAATTCTAATCTTTTATTTCACGGTTGTATTCCTTTAAATAAAGATAAAACTTTTAAAAGTATGACTATTCACGGTGAAGAGTATAAAGGAAAAAAACTTCTAGATAAATTTGATTCTTTAGCTAGAGAAGGTTATTTTAGTACTAGAGGAAGTGCTGAAAAATTATATGGTACTGATATAATGTGGTATTTATGGACAGGAGCCTGTTCTTCTCTTTTTGGAAAAGAAGATATGACAACTTTTGAAAGATACTTTATCAAAGATAAAAGTACACATAAAGAAAAGAAAAATCCCTACTACAATTTTAGAGATTCTGAAGAAATGTGTAATATGATTTTTGAAGAATTTGGGCTAGATCCAGCTGAATCACGAATAATAAATGGACATGTTCCGGTTAAAAATAAATTTGGAGAAAACCCAATAAAATGTAATGGAAAGTTAATAGTTATAGATGGGGGTTTTGCTAAAGCCTACAGAAGTCAAACTGGCCTCGCAGGATATACATTAACTTATAATTCCTATGGACTTCAACTAATATCTCATCAACCTTTCAAATCAATTGAAGATGCATTCAGCAAAGAAACTGATATATTATCTTCAACACAAATAGTAGAAAAACTAGACAGAAAAAAAGTTGGTGATACAGACATAGGAAAAGAGCTTAAAAATCAAATTAAAGATTTGAAATTATTGCTCAAAGCCTATAGAAAAGGATTAATAAACGAGGTAAGATAATTTGTAATCTTAACATTTATAAATAAAAGAGATAGCAGTTTTTTAATCTGCTATCTCTTTTATAAATCTTCTTATTATACATTTACAAAACCCTTACCACTTATTTCATATATATCTTCAATTGATATAAATGCTCTCTTTTCATTGAATCACTATATATCTTCTCTAACTTTTTCTAAAATCATTTATGGTAATACTCAATTCTAAGATAATCATCACTTATATACTTTGTAATACTAATTTGCAAAAGTCTTTCCATTTAAATTTTAGAAATTATTTCAATCAAATCATTTACTTTATAATCGGCTTCTGACTGATCTATGTAGTAATCTCTTGGCTCTAAAGCTACAACTGTTAGCCCTGCTGCTTTTGCTGCTCTAATTCCTAATGCTGAATCTTCTACTGCTAAAACTTCTGTTTCCAGTAATTCTAATGCTTTTATAGCTTTAATGTAGATCTCTGGATCTGGTTTGCTTTGCGTACACTCTTCACCACTAATTACAAAATCAATACAACTTGCAATTCCACATTCTTCTACCATCCTTAAAATTTCTTTTCTTTCTGAAGATGATGCAATAGCTATTTTGAGATTTCTATCTTTTAATTCCCTAATCACTTCTTTAACTGAAGGATTCAATATTTCTTGAAAACAAACTTCATGTTCCTTACAATACTTTGAATATTCTTCTTTTAAAATATTACGTTTTTCATCATCCGGCACTAACATTTCCCATATCATGCCGTTTGTTGATCCAATAAAATCTTCAATTTTTCTTGTAGCTGGTTCTATTTTTAAATCATCAAAGAATTTCATCCTTCTTTTAAAATAAAAACTTTCAGTATCCACTAAAACTCCATCCATATCAAAAATTACTGCTTGTTTCAATTTCTTTCCTCCCAAATTAATCGCTCAATACAATATCAAAAATTAATCTAATTTCTAAATCTGATATCTTTATTGTATATTCCTTTTCAATTTCACTGAATGCATACCTTATAATATCTATCTTTCTTTTTTCTCTTTGCACAAATTCCTTAATGTCTTCCTGCATGTCAACATCTTCTTTTCTTAAAATTCTCTCTACCATACAGGATGCATGAAGATAAAGTAAGAATCTTTTATTATTAGACATTTTAAGCCCTAGTTTTTCTTCCATTTTATCAACTGCATCTTGTACAAAATTGAGTACTTTATTTACATCTAAAATTGTTAGCTTCTCAATTATTTTCTTTATAGAAAAATTAAATACCAAGTCTTTTTTTAACTGCTCTTCATCTATATTGAAATTGCACCTTAATATATTAATGAATGAATCAATATCCTCCCCACCAATCAAATGATCCAATCCTATATATGGAACTCCTTCAACTTTTGGATCTACAGTTCCTACGATAGCCAGTACATCATACATTTGAAATGGCAATTCCTTTTGTTTATTTTGATACAGCTTATGATAATCGTATGACATAATTACAAAAGAAGGGTCCTCATGCTTTAAGCTCTTTTGTAATATATCCTGGATTTGAATTGCACTTCCCATACCTGTATAGCAACAAGTTAAAATAGCTTTTTTCTTTTTTTCAACTGGATAAACTAATTGTTTATTAATTTGTACATTCTTTAAAATCTGATCATTAATTTCGATAATATTTTTATCTTGTAAAAGCATACTTCCAATTTCTAATACCAATGGTGTTGAGACAAAATCAATTAATAATAACGGACCTTTAATCTTCTTTTCCAAACGATTTCTAAGATCAAAAAGTGATCCCATATCAACTAACAAGATAAGTCCATTTTCTGTACTGTTATTATCAATAAAATCTAATATTTTCTCCTCTATATGATCAATTGTAGTATCAATAGGCATATCAATAGCTTGGAAAAAGTTCTTCCTTAACATCCTATTAGCTACATTCGCCATACTACTTGCTGTAGAGTAGCCATGAGCTAAAACAATACTTTTAATTTCATTTTTCAGGCTCTGTATATTCATGCTTTTTAGATAAAATGAAATAAAAATCAAATCTTCATCAAGAACCTGAAAGTCTAAGCGTTCACTCAAATGTGTAAGCATACGCCTGGAAAGCCATAAAATATTCTTCATATAACTTTCAATGAAATTTATAATTTTTGGGCGAATACTATTCCAATCAGGATGATTAATTAAAATTTCTTGCTCTTCCTTAAAATAAAGCAAATATGCTATTGAAAGAATTTTATTTCCATCCTGTTCAAATCCATAATTTTCTTCCATATATTTAAAAGTAGATTTTATATTAAATGTTAATACAGAAAAAAATGATTGATTGTTAGTTACTTCTGTATTAAATGTTAATTCATCAAGTAATAAATTCACATTTTTAACCATCTCTTTAGTATAATGATCAAACATAATTTCTCCGGACTCAACCTGTTTAAATCCTTCAACAAATTCAAAATATGTTTTTTTAATGTTTTTCTCTTCATCACTATTAATATTCAATAGTTCTGGGTGCAGATAATCATAAATCCTATCCTGATATCTACTTGATATTTGATGATATAAACTCTCCTTTAATTGATTTTCATTTCCAATCGGTAAATCTCCAATGCGAACTTTAATAATCTCTTGATCTTTCCTCTTAGCATAGCTGCTTCCACAACTGTATTTTACAATATTTTTAATTTTCCCTACATTTCCTTCATAATTACTAAAAAGCAAAAAGGAAATTACCTGCTTTGTAACCTTAATAGTATGTTTCAAGATTTCACTTTCTTTTAAAAAGAAACTATCTATTAGGTGAATTTTTTCTTGTTGAGGTCTTTCTGCAAAACTTGGAATATTAACAATAACAGGAAGTCTTCTAATAAAAGTAGGTAAGAAAGTAGATTGGATAGATTCCGTAGTTGCAAAAATTAACCGTACTTTTGCTTCCTTTTTTATACTATTATCACCAATGGGAGAATACTCATTTGAATCCATAAATGTAAAAAGCTTTTCTTGGCCTTCTTCTGTTAGTCTGTGCACTTCATCAAGAAATAAAACTCCACCATCAGCGCTTTCAAGAAGCCCCTTTTTATCTTTATCTGCTCCTGTAAATGCACCTTTTGTATAACCAAATAATAAACTTGATAACAATTCTGGATTATGATAATATTGAGCACAATTTAAAGAAATAAATGAGGACTTGGGATTTATTAATTTTTCTTCCAAGCAATAATCATAAATACATTTTGCCAGATATGTTTTTCCAGAACCACTTGAACCTAAAAGCATTATAGGAAGACCATTTTCTGGATAAAGCACTGCTGTCTTTATTTGTTCAATTTGTTCTTTTAAGCTTCCTTTTGCCCCAATTACATTACTCCATATATCTGTTTTTCTAACGTTTGAATTTTCTTTCCATAATTCATCTAAAGTATTATATTCAGCCTGTGTTGGGGTAAAATATAATTTAGAGAAAGTTTCTTTATATAAAAAAATTACTGGATACTCTTTAATTTTTATAATCCTGCCTTGTTTTACTTCTTTGTTAAGATAACTACTTACTGTACTTCTACTAAGCTCTACTTTTTCAGCAATTGAATTGGCCGAAAATTCTTTTATATTATCTTTAGAAAATTCCTTTGTAGCCTCTTTTAAATAATTAGATATATCTATTGCCATTCTGAATGCCCCCTTAGTTAATAAAAGTTAACCTTATTATTTTATAACATACATTTAGAATAAGGCATATGAAAAAATAATAATTCCAAAATATTATGCTTACTTTTAATAAAAATGTACTACTCCCCATAGTAGTAGGCCTCTTAAGATAATTACCTATATAGGATAGCTAAAAATAGACTAAAATATATTTATTATTTTTAAATTTGCCTAAAGCAAAGAAATCGAAAAATATTCGATTTCCTTACCCGAGTCATTTTTTTTGTATTTAGGATTATAAGTAGAACCTGATAACATACGTTTAACGTAAACTTTATTTTAATATTCTAATTTCCACATATATCTTCTTTTAGTTAGTGGATGCTGACGTGCATAAGAAAGTTCTTCAGCATATACACGGAATACTGCTGTAATTAACATTGGATTAAAATAATCAATAACTGTTTTTGGAATAACTGAAGATAATCCATAATCTAAAGCATCAATAACTGTTGTTTTGGCTTCAAAACGCTTTAAGAATGTTAATGCACGAGCATCGATTGGACGAGTGCTTCCCTCATTCATTAATAAAATAAATGGTACATCTTTATCTACTATTTCAAATGGTCCATGGAAAAACTCTCCTGAATGGAAACTTCCTGAATTAATCCATTGCATTTCCATCATTAAACAAATTGATGTTGAATAAGCAACTTCAGCTGTTGCACCACTGCTCATTAAGTAAATCATTGAATCATTTTTATAAGCTTCAGCAAATTTCTTTGCATCTGCTATCGCTGATTTTGCTGCTGAATCTGCTAAGTCATAGATCTTGCTGAAAGCAACCTGTGCATCTTCATAATCTTTATACCCTTCATATTGCTCTAATATTTCCACTGCAAGTTCAAGCGCATAACCCATCTTTTCTAATTTTGCACCATAGCTTTCAGCAAATCTATGACAGATAACATAATTAGCATCTTTTGTAAGAGCCGAATTCTCTGCACGA
Source organism: uncultured Clostridium sp. (assembly GCA_963524945.1). Classification (GTDB taxonomy): domain Bacteria; phylum Bacillota; class Clostridia; order Clostridiales; family Clostridiaceae; genus Clostridium. The sequence continues at coordinate 6,464 of CAURJV010000024.1, read as the reverse complement.
GTTAATGAGATTACATGTGCACCATATTCTTTAGCCTTAGCATTAGCTTGTACTGTTTCAGGAGTACTACCGCCAAGTGAAGCGGATATAACAATTGCAGTTTTATCTAATGAAGCTATTGTACCATAATTGAATTCGTTAGCAGTATAGTGACTAACACGTAAATTTTTTGAATTGTTCTCTAAAAAATATTTTGCTGGATATAATTCTGCTTTTGAAGCTCCACATCCTACAAATATAACACTTCTAATTTCTTCTTGTTTTTCTTTTATTTCTTTTATAATTTGTTTTGGATTCATAATAAATCCCTCCTATATTTTTATTTTATATATATTTACATCCTTTTAAGGAATGTTTTCAATTTATTTAAAAATACCTAAAATGCTCAATAATATTCCACCTAGAATACAAATCACAAGCATCCATCCTGTTGATACTTTCTTTCTTAATAACCAATACATAAAGAATGTTACGCCAAGCGGTATACTCTGTGGTATTATCCCATTTAATACATCTTGTAAAACAAATTTTTCACCAAACTGCACTGGAGTTGTAATTCCAATCATACTGGCCATCATGGATCCAATAACCATAAGTCCAACAATAGAACAAATGTACATTACTTTATCCATAAGCCCTTCATTATAGAGCTTTGTTAAATATTTATTTCCCATTGAATAGCCAATTTTCCCACCATAATATGTAACAAGAAATGATGGAATAAATGAAATAATTATTGCTAATATTGGTCCTAAAATACTACCTTGTTGCGCTAAATTAATACCTAATCCAAAAGCCAATATACGTACAGTTCCTTGAAAGAAAGAGTCTCCTACTCCAGATAATGGTCCCATTAATGAAGTTTTCATAGCATTAATCGATTCAGGATTAAAATTTTCTTTGTCTTCATAGTATTGTTCTTCCATTGAAGCACTTAATCCTAAAACAAAAGCATTTGTTTGAGGTGTACAATTATAAAAATTCATATGGCGTTTATAAGCTTCTTTTTTTAATTCATCATCTTTAGGATCTTTATATATGTTGTCTAAAATAGGAGCAATTCCATATAAAAAGCCCATATTCATTTGTCTTTCATAGTTCCATGAAGCTTGAATTGCCCAAGAACGCCATAAGAACTTCATATACTTCCATTTATTTGGATCATTTTGTTTTTGTATATTTTGCATTTTTATACCTCCAATCAATCTAAAATATCTAATTCATCAACTATTTTCTCATTTTTAAATTTAAATTCAGCCAAAACAAATGCTACAATACAAGCCGAAATAGCAACACCAGTCACACTTAAATTAGAATATGCTGTAATGAAAAATCCTCCTAGTAAAAATGGAAGCATTTTTGTTGACAGCATAGTGCTAAGCAATAAAGCAAATCCATAAGCTGTTAGAATTTTACTTGATAAATTTAGACCGTTTGTAATCCATGACGGAATGACTTCTACAATATTTTTTACTAAATCTGTTCCAAAATAAATTGCTAAAAATATTGGTACAAAATACATTAGTGAATACAAAAATGTTCCCCAAACAATATGAATATTACAGGCTTTTTTATATTCCCCATTTTCAATTAACGAGTCAGCTTTATGAGTTAAGTTTGCAAGAATAGTTCTCATTAAAACTCCAAGCATTTGCCCAAGCACTGCAATTGGAATCGCAATAGTTAGTGCTGCCTCTGAATCCGCATTTGATAAAATAGCAAACGATGTAGCAATAATGGATGCCATATTCATATCTGGTGGTGCTGCCGCTCCTATGTTTACTAATCCTAAAGAAATTAATTCAAGAGCAGCACCAACCATTAATCCTTTTTGAATATCGCCTAAAACGAGCCCTACAAGCGTACTAACTATTAACGGTCTTTCTAAATTCATTCTGCCTAAAAGTCTAGAGTCTAAAATACAAATAACACCAATGAAACCTAATAATATTGACTTAATTAACATTCTTGATCCTCCTTTTTATATTTTAGAAGTTAAATCTTCCCTCTTTGAAGTAGGAACTTGTTGCATATATAGGTTAATCCCCATTGCTTTCAGCTTTTTGGTATCTTCTAATTCTTCTGGATTTAGGAAAATAGCATTACTATATTGCTTTGAATTTTCTTTATTTGCAATTCCCCCATAATTAATTTCTTTAATACTAGAGCAGCTCTTACAGAACTCTAATGCTTCCTTAGTACCTCTAAAAACAATCATAATATTATCTTTTAATTGTTCAACTTTAGACATTCTCGCTAATATATCTTTTACCGAAAATATATTTAAAGTTACTCCAACTGGTTTTGATAAGTTTAAGGAAACTTTTTTCATCTCATCATTTGCAGTTTCGTCATCTACAACAATAATTCTTGAAATTCCTAAACTTTTTGTCCATGAAAAAACTACTTGTCCATGTAATAAACGGTGATCGATTCTTACTAATTTAATCATAAATCTTCCTCCTTTATATTTTTACATTCATTAAGCAATTTATTGCAGTCAACTATTCCCTGCTGGCTTTCTTCAATAATCTGCTGCAATAGACTTTCAGAAATTTCATTTGCTTGAGTAGCAACTGAAATAATTATAGGTAAATTCATTCCTGAAATAACATGTATTTTAGGATATTCTTTTATTAAAGACATCATTTCTGTATTAACGCTTCCGCCAAGAATATCTGTGAAAATAAATATATCTGCTTCAATGTATTTTTCTCTTACTATTTTTTCTACTATTTTCCTAACGTTTACTTCTTCGTTTCTATAAGATGAAAAAGCTTCAACCATAGATACATCTCCAATTATCATACCCAAAGTATCCTTCATTCCCTTTGCCAGATCACCATGACTAGCTAAAATAATTTGTATCATTAAGATTCACCTCCATTCTATGTAATTATTATTAGCAATAATCGTGCCAAAAAACAGTTTGTATTCAAAAACATACCAAATTAGTCATTTATATATACATTAGTAAATAAAATCAACAGTTACAAAAAGATTAATTGAAGTGTTTGAGCAAAGTGTTGAAAAAAATAAGCTTAATTAAAAGTGTAATTCACTTTTAATTAAGCTTATTATTTTCTATTTAATTTTTGAAATTCTATTTTAACTCCATAGTTATAATTGTAATAAAAGTAATTATATCTTATTTAATACTTACAGTCCTAAATTCAATCCTATCACTTCTATGGTGTGCTGTTGAAAATTCAAAAGGCTGGCCATTGTCTAAAAAACCCACCTGCTCCACTTCCAATATTGGAAAGTTATTTTCTATTTCTAGATATTCCTGTTCCAACTCATTTGGTAAAATAGCTCGAATAATCCTATGGGCACTTTTTATTTTAAGTTTAAGATTTTTTTCAATGTAACCATAAACTGAACTCGCTAAAATATCATTTTTTATTCCAGGTATAAGGCCTATTGGCATATATGTATACTCAATTACATATGGACTATCATCCGCGTATCTAGTTCTTATTACATAATAAACAAAATCATCAGTAGTAATCTTTAGCTTAGTTGCAATTTCTTCCGTTGGGTGAATTACTTCGAATTTTACAATTTTAGATGTTACTTTTCTATCCTTATGAGCTTCTGAAAATCCTTCAAATTGTTTTGCTAGACTTAATTCCTGAACCCCCTCTTCATCAAGAGCTTTTACAAATGTTCCAGAACCTCTTCGCTTTATTACTAACCCTTGAATTACTAGTTCATCAACAGCTTTTTTTATTGTTATTCTACTAACCCCATAATATTCACACATTTCTTTTTCTAAAGGCAACTGTTCATTAGGATTATATTCACCATTCAATATTCTATTTCTTATGTCTTCAGCAATTTCATCATATTTTGCCATTATATTCACCTTTCTCCTTACAGTATAACTTATATACATGTTTATCATATCATTTATATATTAATTATATCATTTCTATACATTATTAAACACTTAAATTAAGTTTAATTATACAAATTATAAGGCAATTATATATGTTCAATAAAATAATATTTACATATATAAATTATTAATATCTTCATTCAATTAAAATCTACTGTTTATAATGACTTTACTAGTTGTGTTAAGCACATCTAATAAAGAAATCACTGAACATCATAACTCTAACACACAATTCATATTAAAATATGATATAAATTGTACAAAAAAAGAAATCATTCTTGATTTCCTTCAAAATAATAAAAACTATATTAAAAAACTCACCGTTATTTTAATATAGTTTAAAATTTTAATTTCACCTATTTTACAATTACTTAATTGCATTTGCCATTTCTTCGTCTATTATTACTGTTACATCTTTATGCATGTGTAACATAGTTGCAGGATTATGAGTTGTAATATTTCCTTTAAATAATCCTTTTATTGCTTCTGCTTTATCTTGACCTCTTACTAACAATACTATTTTTCTAGCTTTCATTATTTGACCAAGTCCCATAGATAAAGCTTTAGTAGGTACTTCCTCTATAGATTTGAAAAATCTAGAATTTGCCTCTATTGTAGTTTTAGTTAAACCTGTTACATGAGTTTCTGCTATTAAAAAATCATCTGGTTCATTGAATGCAATATGGCCATTAGCACCTATTCCAAGGATTTGTATATCAATACCACCTAATTCATCCACTTTTTTATCATAGTTCTTAGCTTCTTCATCAAGGTCTTTTGCTAAGCCATTTGGAACAAATGTATTTGCTTTATTTATATTAACATGATTAAATAACTTTTCATTCATAAAATATCTGTAGCTTTGAGGATCTTCCCCTCCAAGTCCAACATACTCATCTAAGTTTACTGTCTTTATATTAGAAAAATCTATTTCTTTATTTCTGTTCATTTCTATAATCTTTTTGTATAAACCTTCAGGAGTACTTCCTGTAGCTAGTCCTAGGACAGCATTTGTCTTCTCAGAAATTACCTCCTTAAATATTTTAGCTGCAACTTCACTCATTTCTTCATAATCTTTAACTACTAGTAACTTCATTATTATTACGCTCCTTTGATGTTAATTTTTTAAACAAACCCTGTATCTATATTTATCTCCTCTCGCTATTGTTATGGTATATTCAACAATCTCATTTTGCTCATATGCTATTCTTTCAAATTTTAATCCTGCCTGCCCTTGAGGTATTTCTAAATAAACACTTTCTAATTTGTTTATTAAAACACTTTCTATTACTTCTTCAGCAGATGTAATATTAATATTAAAAGTATTTTTTAATATCTCATATAATGGATTTTTTTCTATCATATCCTTAGTAAGTTGCTTAAATCTTTCATATGGCAAATAAGTCATTTCATATATCATAGGAATGTTATCAGCAATCCTTATTCTCGAGATTTTATACACAAGCTCGTTCTTTTCTATATTTAATTTTTTAGACACTTTGCTGTTGGCTTCCATTATTTCAAAATTTAATAATTTAGAAGTCGGATTTTTTCCACGTTTTTTCATTTCCTCAGTAAAAGATGATACCTTTATTAAATCTTGTTCTACGACTCTTGGCGAAATGAAATTTCCTTTTCCTTGAACTTTATAAATATAATTATTTTTTTCCAACTCATCTAATGCTTCTCTTACTGTAGTTCTACTAACAGCATATTTTTTACATATTTCTCTTTCGGAGTCCAATTTTTCATTTTCTTCCATGCTGCTTTCTATTTTTTCAATGAGAATATTCATTAGTTGAACATACAAAGGAATATTAGAATTTTTATTTATCGTACTCATAAGTGCACCTCTTTTAGTTCTAGTAGTTTTCCCAACAATTATACTATTCTTGTACACAAAAGAAAATATAAATCAAATAATTTAAAATTTCCTAAACTGCTTCTTTTAAGTACTTTCAATTCTATAATTCCTTAAATAATTAATATTTTTCAAGTGGTAATTACCACTATAAGAATTATAATTTATTCTTTTAATTCTGTCAACATACACTTGAAAAATTCTTTATACATGCTATATACTTAATATATAAACTGATAATGTCCACTTACTATAATATATGAAATTTGACTTAAAAGGAGAAGAAATATGTTAATAAGAAATTGTAATATAATTTACCTAGACAAGATAGAACAAGGCTCAATTCTAATTGAAGATGGGAAAATTAAAGAGATAAATCCGTCCAATATAGATACAGACAGCATTTTAGATGCAAATGGCCTATATGTTTCACCTGGTTTTATTGATGTTCATATACACGGTGCAGGAGGCTCAGATACAATGGACGGTACCAGTGAATCAATCAATACCATTTCTAAAACTATAATTAAACACGGAACAACTTCTTTTACTCCTACAACTATGACTGCTGCTGTGGACGATATAAGAAAATCTTTAGATGCAATTAAAAAGGTAAAAGAAAAAGGTTCAGACGGTGCTCACATTCTTGGCGTGCATTTAGAAGGTCCGTTTGTAAGTCCGAAAGCAATTGGTGCTCAAAAT
>CAURJV010000023.1:0-66475 GCA_963524945.1 uncultured Clostridium sp. | reverse complement strand
CTAAAATGAACTTACTCTTTTATTATATCTCACATATTTTTTTTTGCAAGATTTGATTGTATAATTTGTGCTTTTTTAAATAATAATTATACGTGAAATAAATTATTTTTTTATCTTATACTTCTTAATAATACGTTTATTATTGCTTCAACACCGCTTTTGGCTTTACTCTTTTCCATATTGTTAATTAATTCATCTTTTCTTTTTTTTAGTTCAAGAACTTTTTCATATAATACATTATTTTTAATTTCTTCTTCTTGCAGCATTAATGAATATCCTTCCTTTTCAAATGACTTGGCATTCAATATTTGATCTCCCCTGCTTGCCTTTTTAGAAAGTGGTATCAATAGTGTTGGTTTTTTTAATGCTAAGAATTCAAATATAGAATTAGCACCTGCTCTTGAAATTATATAGTCACAGGCTTTCATAAGGTCAGGCAATTCTTCACTTACATATTCAAATTGCTTATATCTATTCTTATTTATAAAATTATTATCTACATTACCTTTTCCGCAGATATGAATTATATTAAAATCTTTTAAAAGTTTGTCTAAATTTTTTCTTATTTCTTCATTTATAAGCTTAGAACCTAGACTTCCTCCCATAATGAAGAGAATTTCTTTGTCATCAGGAAATCCACATATTTTTTTTCCCCTAGCCTTATCTCCATTAAGTATTTCTTCTCTGATTGGACTTCCTGTAAGTACTCCTTTATTATCCTTTATAAACTTTAGGCTTTCTCTAAATGTGACACATAATTTATCACAAAATGGTGCTGAAAGTTTATTTGCGAGTCCTGGCGTCATATCTGATTCATGTGCAACTACTGGTATTTTTTTTATAGATGCTGCTATTACAACTGGAACAGCTACAAACCCCCCCTTTGAAAAAATCACATCTGGTTTTTCTTTAGATAATATTTTTAGAGCTTGAGCAATACCTTTTAAAATTTTAAATGGATCAGTAAAATTTTTCACATCAAAATATCTTCGTAATTTTCCACACGAAATTCCAAAAAAAGGTATATTGTTTTTAGTTATTATTTCTTTTTCAATGCCATCAACACTTCCAATATATTTTATTTCAAAACCTTTTTGCTTTAATTTAGGAACTAATGCTAAATTAGGGGTAACATGACCAGCCGTTCCTCCCCCAGTCATTATTATTTTATACTTAGCCAAAAACTATCATCCTTTCCTAGTAATAACTCAAAATTTGTAATATGTAATTTTAAGTTTATAACATCTTTTTATACTTAACCTAAAACTTTATACTTTTACCTATAATTTTGTACTACAATTTGAATAGTAGTATTACCATTATATTCATTAACACTTGGATAAAATACTAAATCAAGATTTACATGATTGTATTCCCCATTATAAAGTTTTTGCAATTCTTCATTTCCATACTTATTGCTAACTTCTTCTTCAAATTTTTCAATATCTCCAAAATAAATGGCATCCAAGGATTTATTTAACTTTGTCTTCAGTTTTAATTTCAGTACATTTCTATTCTTCCCAAGTATTGTTGCTCTTAATAAATTAATATTTTTCTCAGCAAACAATGGTTTAGAATTTGATTTACCAAAAGGCTCTAATCTTTCCAAATCATTTATCACATCGTAGCTTATAGAATCAAGCGGTAAAACCGAATCTATAGTAACTTTTCTCAATAAATCCTCATCTTTTAAAATTGTATTTTCATTTAATCTTTTTCTAAATTCATCTATATTTTCTTCCTTTAAAGAAAAACCTGCCGCCATAGGATGACCGCCAAATTTTTCAAGCAGATCTTTGCACTTAATAAGCTCTTCAAACATATTGTATTCCTCTATTGATCTCCCTGACCCCTTCACTCCGCTCTCTGCTTTTGTTATAACCAAAGTTGGAACATTATATTTTTCTTTTATTCTTCCTGCTATTATACCTGCTAAACTTTCGTGTATATCCGGAATATAAATGACAAATACCTTATCACTTACCATCCCACTTTTTTCTATAATTTCAACAGCAGCTTCAACACCTCTCATGGTCATATCTTTTCTCTCTTCATTTAATCTAACTAACTCTTTTGCCAGCTTTACTGCTTCTTCCTCGTCATCCGAAAGCAATAATTCCAATCCTCTTTTAGCTGAGTCTAGTCTTCCTGAAGCATTTATACATGGTCCTATAATGAATCCAAGATGATATACTGATAAAGTTTTTTCTGTCAATTCGCATTCTCTTATTAATTCTTGTAATCCTAAGTTTGTCGTACTATTGATAAGCTCCAATCCCTTTTTAACGAATATCCTATTTTCATCTATTAGGTCCACAACATCACAAACTGTTGCTATTGCTAAAAATTCTATAAATTTATAGCATTCCCTTTTATCTATATTAAAAGTCTCATAAAGAACTTCCACAAGTTTAAATGCTACGCCTGCTCCACACAATTGTTCAAATTTATAATTACATTCACTTTGCTTTGGATTTACTACTGCATCAGCACTTAAACTTATGAATTCTCTGACATTATTTTCTTTCTCAACAAACGGTATATCATGATGATCTGTCACTATTACGGTAATTCCTAATTCTTTTGCATATTTTATTTGATCTATGGCCGATATACCATTATCACAAGTTAGAATAGTATCCACTCCATCTTCTTTTGCTTGTTTTATAATGTTCATATTAATTCCATATCCATCTTTTATTCTATCTGGAATTTCATAATCTACATTTGCACTACACCTTTTCAACGCTGAATATAAAATATAACTACTTATTACACCATCAACATCGTAATCTCCAACAATTCTTATCTTTTTCTGAGATTCTATTTTATCACGTAGTATATCAACCGATTTTTCTAGGTCTTTCATCTCTCTTGCCTCATGAAATTTATCAAAATCCGGATTAATATAACTTCTTATCATTTCATCACTTGTAATATTTCTATTTATTATAAGCTTGCTAACTAATTCTGAAAGCGCATATTTTTTCGATATGTATTTATAATCAGCCTTTATATTTTTTATAAACCATCTTTCTGCCATTTCTTCTCCCCTCACAGCATGCCGCAATAATACCTCTAAGACCATTGATCCTAGAGGTTACATATTTTAAAATTTCTATTTTTTCATTTTTCTTATACGGAAATAACTCAAGACCTTATTTGATAAATTTCAGAACTTTTAACCTATAAACATCTTGTATAGCATGCCAGATGAAATACTTTCTACTTTATGATTATATCCAAGAATATCTAATAATTTATATGCAAATGCCATCGCTGTCGCAGGCCCTCTGCTAGTTACTATATTCTTATCAACTACTACAGCATCTTCTAAATATTCGCAATTTGGCAATTCATCTTCATATCCTGGATAAGAAGTTATATTTCTTCCTTCTGTTATTCCCGCTCTTCCAAGAACTATTGGTCCTGCACAAATTGCTCCAATTAATTTTCCTTCTTTGTTTTGCTTTTTGACAAATTTTATTACTCTCTCATCATCTCTCAAATTAGTAGCTCCTGGAATACCTCCTGGTATTACTACTAAATCATATTCCATCTTCTCATCAAAAAGCTTATCTGCCTGAACTACCACACCATGACTTGATTTAACTTGTTTTTCTGCAATTGATACTAAATCACAAGTTACATCTGCTCTTCTTATTATATCAGAGACAGTTAAAGCTTCTATTTCTTCAAAACCTTCTGCCAATAATACACATACTTTCTTCATATCAATTCCTCCTTAAATCTAAACAATGAGGATATCCTAAATTATTCTTTAGAACACCCTCATTCTATTTCTCTTCAATTCATATCTACATTATACCCTATTTATTGTTTAACTACCACAACTTAATGGTCAGAAGTGGTAATTTTCTAATAGATAAATTTCACTACTTACCGCTAACCTATGATTACATCCTTAATTTCATCATCAAGTAAAATCATCATTATACTTGTTCCTCTTCCAGCTCTATTTTGTAGTTTAATATCACTTATGTCCATTACCGATCTTTCCTTGCCTTTAGAAACAAGCGTAATTTTTGTATTATTTGAAGATAAAATCATGCTATTTTCATCACTTTTCACGTAGTTATTATGATACTTTCCAAAAATAACTTGATCTTCATCTCTTAGACTTATTCCGGTTACACCTGATGCTATTTTACCCATAATATTTACATTCTCAACCGGGAATTTTATTGCCATTCCCTTTTTAGTTATCATAATTAAATGTCCAAACTTTGTTTGATTAATTTCTACAGATACCACTTCATCATCTTCAAACTTAAACTTATAGCATGCTTGCTTTAAAAAGTCACCCTCAAATTCTTTTAATAAGGTTTTCTTAACCATTCCCTTTTTTGTGAATGTGTATACTCCCAAGTCCTCATCATAAGAATTAATCGAAACTAGACTTATTATTTTCTCGCCCTTTTCTAGTTTGCCTGTAAATGCCTCTACACTTATTTCTTTATTTAAAACATTTTTCATTAAGAACACTGGTATTTTATAGACATATCCCTTATTGCTAAAAATTAGCAATTCTTTTAATGAGTTTGTTTTAACTTTTAATGAGTCCTCTTTTATTCTCTCATAAGATTTAAACTTATTTTTATCCGTAATCCCAACACTTAATTCAAAATATTCAATTTCATTAGCATCTTCTACTTGATCAATTTCATCCTCTTCAGAGAAATTAAATAGCTGAGTAGGCAAAATATTCCTAGCAGTCTCTTCAAGATTTTTTATTTCTAGAGTAAATTCTAAACCTAATTTACTTTTAACTTTTAAGAATTTCTTTTCTTCTTCAAGCTCTCTTATGGATACATCAAGTAATTCATCGCCGTCTCTAAGCTTTAACGCTTGAAGTTTACCATATGCAGTCTGGAATTTATCTAAAGAACTTAACTTAATTCCTCCATGTTTAGTTATAAACCTAAATGCTTTACTAGGGTTAAAATTATCTATTGATATAGCTGCAATTATCTTCTCATTATCAAGATTTAAAGTTTTAATAATCTCATCCAATCTATCCCCTTTTTCTTTCCATCTCATTTCAGGGATATTAATACCTTTAGTTTGATACATAAAACCTTTATCTGTAAATACAAGAAGTGTATCCTTAGTATTCGAATTTATTAAATATTTTAAAGAATCCCCTTCTCTATACTCAATATCCTCTGGATTAGAGCTAGATCTAGTGTAATTCTTTAATGGTATTCTCTTTACAAATCCATCTTTAGATATTGTTATCATAACTTCTTCTACAACAATTAATTCTTCAACATCAATTTTACTTTCATTATCATCATGTATAATTTCAGTTCTTCTTTCATTTCCGTATTTATCGCTTATTTCTTTTAATTCACTTTTAATAACTTTTAAAAGTTCTTTTTCGCTAGATAAAATCTTTTCAAGTTTCTTTATAATCTTTTCAAGTTGCGCGTATTCTTTTTCAAATATTTCTATTTCAAGACCTGTTAATCTATATAACATAAGTTCTAATATAGCTTGTGCTTGAGCCTCAGAAAACTCAAACTTACTTATCAAGTTGTCCGATGCATCCTTTTTAGATTTTGAACTTCTAATAGTTGCTATAACTTCATCCAAAACACTTATGGCTTTAATGAAACCTTCAACAATATGATGTCGCTTTTTCGCTACATCAAGTTCCTTTTGAGTCCTTCTAGTTATTATTTCTTTTTGATGTTCTACATAATATCTTATCATAGCCCTTAAACTCATAGTTTCTGGCTTTCCATTTGCAAGTGCTACCATGTTAAAACTTATGTTACATTGTAGATCAGTTTTTTTGAATAAATACTTTAGAACTTTATCAGCAACATCTTCATCAACATTTTTCTTTAATTCAATTACAGCCCTTATTCCACTTCTATCAGATTCATCTCTAATATCTGTTATAGATTCTAAAGCTTTTGCATGCCGCTTATCTCCAGTCATCTCAGATATTGTTTGAAGAATCTTAGACTTATTTCTTCTATATGGAAATTCAGTTATAATTATTCCCATTCTTCCATTTTCTAATTTTTCAATTGAAGTTTTTGCTCTGTATGCTACTTTTCCTTCACCAGTTTCATATGCTGATAAAATAGATTTCTCCCCTATCAAAATTCCGCCTGTAGGTAGATCTGGTCCTTTTATATATTTCATAAGCTCAGAAGTAGTTATTTCATTATCATCAATATATGCTAGTACTCCTTCTGTTACTTCTCCCAAATTATGTGGTGGTATATTAGTTGCAAGTCCAACAGCTATACCAAACGCTCCATTTACTAACAAATTAGGATATCTACTCGGTAATACTTTAGGTTCCATTTCACTATCTGAATAGTTTGGAACCATTTCTACTGTATCCTTTTCAATATCTCTCAGCATTTCCATAGCAATAGGAGATAATCTGGCTTCTGTATATCTCATAGCAGCCGCTCCATCTCCATCAATAGATCCCCAATTCCCGTGTCCTTCAATTAGTGGTGCTCTTGTTGAAAAATTTTGAGCTAGAATTACCATAGATTCATATACAGATGAATCTCCGTGAGGATGATACTTACCCAAAATATCTCCAACTATTCTTGCCGATTTATAATAAGGTCTATCCGGAAAGGCTTTAAGCATATATGAACCGTATAAAATTCTTCTATGCACAGGTTTAAGCCCATCTCTCACATCAGGAAGAGCTCTATCTTTAGCAACTTCTATAGCATATGGTAAATAATTTTCTGGCATTGCTTCTTCTAACGGAATGCCAATTATATTATTATCTTTAGGTATAATATTTTCATTTTTCTTCGCCATACTTTTCTCCTTTTTTAATGCATAATGCACAATTCACAATTAATGGTGCATTATGCATTGTAAACTGTGAATTGATTTAAAATTCTCCATACTTATACATATAATTCTTTCTAGGTTCAACAATATCGCCCATAAGTAACGAAACCATTTTTTCTGCTTTTGCTGCATCTTCTATAGTTACTTGAAGTAGCGTTCTACTTTCCGGATTTAATGTTGTTTCCCACAACTGATCTGGATTCATCTCTCCTAGTCCTTTATATCTCTGAATCAATGAGCCTTTTCCTACCTGTTTCTTTGTACTTTCAAGTTCGTCATCACTATATGCATATTTGATTATAGTTTTACCTTTAGTTTCCCTATATACTTTGTACAATGGAGGCTGTGCTAAATATAAATGTCCATTAGCAATAAGCGGCCTCATATATCTATAAATATAAGTCATCCATAGTGTCCTAATGTGATATCCATCTACATCAGCATCACTCATTATTATTATCTTGTCATATTTCAAATCTTCTTCTTTATAGTTGTCTAAAGTCCCTGTTCCAACAGCAGTGTTAAATATTTTTAGTTCTTCAGACGCTAATACATTTTCAAGCTTTTGTTTTTCTGTATTCATTATTTTACCTTTTGATGGCATTATAGTTTGAAACCTTCTATCTCTAGCTTGTTTTGCTGATCCTCCTGCTGAATCTCCTTCCACAACTATAAATTCATTTACCGTTTTATCTTTCAATGTACATACCGCAACTTTTCCTGCAAGTGGTGCTGTACCTTTTCCTATTTTCTTTTTTTCTGCTTCATTTATTTTCTTAATCTTGTCTCTTCTTTTAGCTGCTTCTAATGCATTGTTAATTATGCTTGTTGCCAAAGCTTTATTATCTTCTATCCATTCAGAAAATTTAGTATACACTAAATCATTCATCATGGTATACGCTTCATTATTTCCAAGTTTAGTTTTAGTTTGACCTTCAAAGATAGGATTTGTTATTTTAATTCTTACAATGGCAGTCATGCCTTCTCTTAAATCATCGCCTTCAAATTCTTTATCTTTTTCCTTAACCAATCCTAACTTTTTAGACCATTCTTTAAAAGATCTTGTCATTCCAGTCTTAAATCCAGTCTCATGAGTTCCAGCTTCCGTTGTTGGAATGTTATTTACGTAACTCGCAATATACTCAGTAGTTGAATCAGTAAACTGAATGCAGACTTCACCATATAATTGAAGTTCTCCAACGGTTCTTTCACCATCGAAAATTATAGGTTCTTCATGAATTGGTGTTTTGCTTTCGTTTAGATAGTTTATAAAGTCTAAAAGGCCATTTTCCGAATAATATTCTTTAGTGATTTCTTGTCCTTTTCTGTTATCTATTAATTCTAATCTTATCCCCTTATTTTGGAATGCCAATTCTTGTAACCGACTATCTATTATATCAAATTTAAAATCAGTAGTTGAGAAGATTTCTTTATCTGGCTTAAATGTTATCTTTGTTCCAACCTTATCTGTTTTCCCAATTGCCTTCAAACTACCAACAGCTGTTCCTGGCATTTCTCTTTTTAATTCTTTATCAAAAGTATATTCAAATCTTTGTCTATATATATTTCCGTTTTGGTAGACTTCAACCTCCAACCATTCTGATAAAGCATTTACTACTGCTGCTCCAACTCCATGAAGGCCTCCAGACGTCTTGTAATTCTTATTATCAAACTTTCCTCCTGTATGAAGCTCAGTAAATACCATTTCAACTCCAGATTTCTTTTTGATTGGATGAATTCCTGTAGGAATACCTCTCCCGTTATCCAATACGGTTACACTTTTATCTTCATTTAACGTTATCGTTACTTTGTTACCATATCCATTAGCTATTTCATCTATGGAGTTATCTATTATTTCCCATATACAATGATGTAACCCCTTACTACCTGTAGATCCTATATACATACCTGGTCTTATTCTTACAGGTTCTAGCTTTTCAAGTGATGTTAAATCCGTTACATCATAAGCATTAGTATTTTTTAATTCCATAAAACGCCTCCATCTGAACACCAGTTCTTATTTTTTTCGTAATTATTTCGCTCTATAAAATATACTGCCTTTCTGCTTTAATGTCAAAAAAAACTTAAGTAGATAAGTAAGAATCCAAAAGTGAATATCTAAAAAGTAATGCTCCAAATCTTGTATTTGGTCAGCAGAACTTTCTCTTTAGAGCTTTTATATTTGTAAACATGAACTTTCTCTGTGAGCATCTTGTATTTGGATATTTGAACTTAGTTAACTCGTGTATACAAGTTAATTTCCTTAAAATGATTTTGTGCGAATCACTTAAGCAGAAATCTCAAATCTATGATTTGATGATGCTCGCTTACTCTGTGAGCACTCAGCGAACGAACGTGAGTCGAGTTTCCTTGTAAAATCCTCTGACATTTCTTATTTTTTAAAACCTTTTAAGATCTCTGTTCCTTGCATTCCATGAAATAAACAATATTTCATTATTATATTCCATTAATATTTATATTAAAATATATATTTCTAACAATACTTACTCCTATATATATTTATTTGATATTTTCATAAAACATATACCTTATCGTAATAAAAATAGGATGTCAAAAAGGTCTTTTTAACCATTTTACGACATCCTGATTTCTAATTTATACTTTTGTTTAGAGTCTTACACATCACATATTTCTATCTTTCTAACATGCTTAGTATGACTCCATTCTTTATTATTCTTATTTAATATACCTTGAATTGTAATTGGTATCCATGTTAATGTATATAACGCATATAACCAGAATCTAAAGAATAAAATTAATTCTTTCTTTCCTAGTAATATTCCTGTTAATATCAAGAATGCTAAGTTATAAGCTAAACCACTCATCCAAGCAATAATCCAATTATCCATATTAGCTGTTAAATAAGGAACTACGAAAACATTACTAGAATATAATACCATCATAACTAAGAATGGTTTTGTAATTTTTTTATCAATTGTTAATATTAACGGAGTAATCAAAAATTGAATAACCGCAAATGTCTTAAATCCAACATCACTAAACAAATAATTTATAATAAATATATTTACGCCTGTAGTATTCGCCTGTATCAATGTTAAAACTGCTGAAACACCTAGTAATAACGTTACAAAAGGCTGCAATACGTATAGTGCGCAGTCAAATATATAAAACTTTCTTTCCATTATTGACTTCTTAACAAGCTTAAAGAAATATCTTGAAGCAACATCTGTAAAACCTTGCATCCATCTTTTTCTTTGAGTCCATGATTGTTTAAGCTTTAATGGTTTTTCATCATATATAATCGCATCATGAGCCCAACCAACTTTTTCTCCATTTAATACAAGCTTACAAGAGAATTCTAAATCCTCTGTTAAACAAGTGGCACCCCAGCCTAACTTCTTCAATGTCTTAGTTTCAATAGCAAATCCTGTTCCACCAATTTGATTAGAAAATCCTATATTAGCTCTAGCTAACTGGAACATTCTATTTTGAGTCCAAAAAGCTATTGAATACGCAGCAGCAATCCATGAATCATCTGGATTCTTACTGTCTATATATCCTTGAACAACTTTGTAACCTTCCTGCATCTTTGAATTAATCTCTTTTAAGAAATCTTTATGTACAAGATTATCTGCATCGAAGATAGCAATAGCATCATATTGTTTTTCCATTGCAAATAACTTTGCAAACATCCACTCTAACGCATAACCTTTTCCTCTTTTATCTTTTGCAAATCTTTCACAAACATTTACCCCGTAACCTTTAGATATCTTAGCTGTATCATCTGTACAATTATCTGCAATAACGAAAACGTCATACATTTCCTTAGGATAATCTAGTTTTAGCATACTCTCTATGAGACTACCAATAACGACTTCTTCATTATGTGCTGCTATTAACAATGCAAATTTATTTTTAGGTTTATAGTTCTTATTCTCTTTCTTTCTGAAAAGCCCTATAAGTCCTAAAGCTAAATAGTAACATGTTATTGCAAAAACAAAAATTTGAAAAAATGCTGTTATGGTAAAAATGTATTTTCCCATTACATTCACTCCTAATATTTAATGAGATTTATTCCCATTTATTATTTTATATATTTATCATCATACTATACCTATTTAATAATATTTCAATAAAAATAAAAAATCAACCCTATTTTCTTAAGATAAAATTAATATTGGCCAATTTCAATCCTTTTCATCATCCAATACCAAGCTAATCATATAATAGCTATAAAAATTTTTTCAACATTTACCTATAATTTATTATGTGTTTTTATTAACTAATTTATAGCTAATATATCCTGTTAAAATTCCACCGATAAGTCCACCAATATGTGCAAAATTATCAATATTACTTATACTAAAACCTATAAATAAATTCAATGCCATCGCTTGCAACAAGCTTGATAAATACCTTTTATTTATTCTCTTCCTTTCTATAATGGCAAACACTACTAAGGCTCCCATAAGGCCGAATATCCCACCTGATGCTCCTACCGATAAATATGGACTCATAAAATAACTTAATAGTGATGATGTTAAACAGGAAAATATATAAATAATAAAGTATTTATACACCCCATAAATTTGCTGAATTTCTGGACCTAATATATAAAGAGAATACATATTGCCAACTATATGTATTAATCCTCCATGTAAAAAAGCGCATGTTAGTAGCCTCCAATACTGCCCCTGATTAATTAATTCATTAACCTTTCCTCCATACTTAAGTAATACCCAATAATCAATATTAAAAATACTTCCAGATAAAAGTGCAGTTAATAAAAATGTAACTATATTTATTCCCATTATAATAAACGTTAAATTTTTATATTTCCAATACTCTTTCTCATAATAAGTACTTTTATTTTTATTTATCTGTAGAACTCCTTCAAAAATCTGCTTTAATGGAATGCACGAATCATCACATTGTATTACACCATTATTTTCTTTATTTATTATAAATTTATTTCCTAAAAATGAATTATTCGTATATGTATATTCACCATTAGTTAAGATTATCACATTTAAGGAAAATGCTTTTCCTAAGGATTTTATATATTCAAATACTTCTAAATTATCCATATCCACTTCTTCTATTTCACTTATTAGAACACAGTATATTCCATCTTTCAATTCTTTAATTGCAATATACTTTTCTTCTTTATGATAATTACTATAATATTGCTTCATGTAGAAATTTTCTCTTTTTATTAAAAACTTATACAATTCTTCTCTTAAATCACTCATATTAATCTACCATTCCTGTATAAAAATTCAATATATATTGCAATTGTTAATGTTCAATACCCAACATGGCACCCTTTTAGTGCATGAATTATTACTTAATATAGATTTCCTTGGAAATCTTTAAGCTATGAATAATTCTTTTTGCTATATATTAGATCAAAGGATTTTTTAAGTTATAAGATAAAACTCAAAATATAATGCACAGTTCACATTAATTTATGCTATGTGAATTGTGCATTGATTGTGCTTTACTTTTCTATCATATCTAAAAGTTCATTAAATCTCTTTATTGTAGCTTCTATTGGCACATCTGTTGTCATATCTACTCCTGCATTTCTTAAAATATTTATTGGATAATCACTTCCGCCTGACTTTAAGAAGCCTTTATACTTTTCTACTGCATTTTCTTTTCCATCTAAGATAGCTTTCGAAAAAGCTGATGCAGCGGCATAACCTGTAGCATACTGATAAACATAAAAATCTGAGTAAAAATGAGGAATTCTTGACCATTCAACATCTACTTCTTTATCTATCACAATTTCATTTCCAAAGTACTTAACATTTAGATCATGCCAAGCTTTATTATAATCTTCTGCTGTTAATGGTATTCCTTTTTCTAGTGTCTCATGTGTATATAACTCAAATTCTGCAAACATTAGTTGTCTAAATACAGTTGTTCTTATTTGTTCTAATTCTTGATTTATTAAATATAATTTTTTCTTTTCATCTTTTTCATTTTCAATTAGATAATGAATAAGTAATGATTCATTTGTTGTCGATGCAACTTCTGCACAGAATAATGTGTAATTTGCATAGTAATATGGCTGCTCTTTTCTTGAATAATATGAATGAATTGAATGCCCCATTTCATGTGCTAAAGTTGAAACATCTCCTAGCTCATTATTATAATTTAATAAAACATAAGGCATAGTATCATATCCACCCCAAGAATATGCTCCTCCTCTTTTTCCTTTGTTTTCATATATATCTATCCAGCCATCATTAACTCCACTTTTAAAGATATCTAAATACTCTGTTCCTAAAGGATTTAATGCTTTCAATACTATATTTACTCCATCATTAAATTCAATTTTTTCTTTCGGAATTTCAATGACTGGAACATATAAATCATACATGTGGATTTCATCCAATCCTAATAATTTCTTCTTAATCTTCACATATCTATGAAGCGAATCTAAATTATTATCTATTACTTTAATTGCATTGGTATAAACTTCTAAAGGAATGTTATTAGGTTTTAACGACGCTTCTAATGCACTATTATATTTTCTAACTCTGCTGCTAAAATTGAAAGTTTTTATTGATGCACTTAAAGAAGTTGCTAGAGTATTTTTCAATTTATCATATTCCCCAAATAGTCTTTCAAATGCTGCTTTTCGCACCTGTCTATTTTTACCTCTTATGAATGAAGAATAGTTTCCTTCTGTTAATTCAACTTCATTACCATCTTCATCCTCTATTTTACCAAATGTCATATCTGCATTAGTTAATATATTGTGTATTGCTGAAGGCGCATCCAAGCAATCTGATGCTGCTGCTAATAATTCTTCCATTTCTTTAGACAATATGTGTGGCTTTTCTTTTAATATATCATCAATTAAAAATTCAAATTGTTTTAATTCATCTAATCTGTTTATTTCACTTTTAATAAAACTATCATCTAGACTTAAGATTTCTGGTACAAAAAAAGCTGTGTAACTCGCAAGCTCTGCCATATATATATCTACTTTACTCATTAAACTTTGATAAGTAGTATTTGAAGTATCTTCGTCACACTTCAAATGAGCATAGATAAATAAATTTTCTGCCTTTCTAGATACTTTTTCGTTAACCTTTAAGTAATCTAATATTGCTTCTCCATTTACAAGTTTTCCCGAAAATTCTTTTAATCTGATTGCTTCATTCTTTACATCTTCAAAGTCTTTTTCCCAATCCTCTATACTCTTATAAATCTTATCAACCTTCCATTTAAACCTATCTTCAATTTCTTCTCTTTTCTTTAAATCGCTCATATTAACACACCTTCCTTTATAAATTTTAGTGAAATTCTAAATCTTATTTATCTCAAGAATATTACCATATATATTCTTAAGAATATGCTTCTGAAATGCACACAAATGACTATAAAATATCTTTTATCTATTCTGTATATTCAGATTCCTTCCCCTGAATAGCCTCAAATACTGCGTTCATTTCTTTGTCTATTATTGATACAACTTCTTGTATCTTCCCTTTTATTACGTCATAGTCATCTACATATTTAAATTTTATTATATATGTAGGATTATATTCTTCTAAATCCTCTTCAATTTCATATCCTTTTTCAGTAAACGCTTCGTTATTAAATAAATCATATATTGCTGAGTATTCCCATTCTTCTACATTTTTATTTGTATCGAAATACATATATACAATATCATCCAACACATAAAGTTTTTTTACAAATAATGCTCCTTCATTTACTTCAAAACTTCCTAGTTCTTTCTTTATGAATCCTGTTTCTTTATCTTTTTCTATTAATACTAAACTTGAAAAATCCATAGTTTCACCATCCTGTTATTTTTTGATTATGCCTTAATAAATTAAAACATATAAGTTTTAGAAAATCTCATACATTGTTATTTTTAGTCATACTTCAATAAAGTATAAAATTAATTTAAAACATATATAGTTAATTTCTTATATAAAATTATATCAAAAAAGACATTTTATAACCATAAAAATAAAACCTGGTAAACTTTTTTCCAAATATAAGACCATATTCAGAATTCACTCAGATAATAATATTTTTTCCTTAACTTTGTCATACGCTTTTGTTTTTATTATATGGAATTATATGGTAATATTTTCTTATGTTCACTCATATACTGTGAATTTAATCTTATTTATTAATTTCTTCAAACTATACTATACTTAATGTACATCAAAAATAAAGGAGGTATATAGTATGCTGAATAGCGCACAGCTTCAAGAAGAGTACTTTGTTTATAAGAAAAGACGAAGACGAAGACTCCAAAAAAATATTACTCTAAAAAATAAAAGAAGAATCATGTTATCTTTAACTGCTTCTTTCGGAATAATAATTATAGTTTCATTCTTTATGACTCGTGATATTTATATATCAAGCAATTCAAAGGATCTTGGATTTGCTGTAGAATATAACTTTACTTCTGGGTTCTCATCAGAAAACAAGCTCCTTAGAGTTCAGAAAATGTCACTACTCTACAGTGATGGTGAAACTGCCGTTGTTGAAGCATCTGGACTTTCTAAGGCTGCTCCCCATAAAAACATTTCAATTAAAGGAAGCTTTAAAAAGGATGATAAGAAAAGCTGGTGCTTAGAAAAAATATTTGACGAATAAATAAATTCATACTTATGCAATAAACTCGCCGAAAGAAGGGTTAATCTTTTGTTTCGGTATGCTGGAGAATAGGACTGTGGATTTCTAACATTAGAAGTTGCACCCATTTCTGCATGCTCCTGTGGCAAGCACATGACAAGCAAAAAGTGGAACAACTTCCAATGAAGAAATCCTACAGCCTTATTCTCAATACAAAACTACACAAAAAATTAACCCTTTTTTCTAGTATCTAGAATTTCATATCATAAGTCTGATTCTTTTTTTGTATATAGATAATAGAACTATCCAGCGAAAATTTCATTAGTTCACTGGAACAAATTTGTATCTAATTTCGGCAAGAATTTTCATTACGGAACACTATAGATTTTATCTAGTTTCTAAGAATGCAGCCAACTTATTAACAGTTGACATATCTTCTCTTTCTAAATCTGTAGGTTGTAATTTAATTCCTAGCTTTTCTTCTATTTGAATTAAAACTTCAATTATTGCTAGAGAATCTAGTAATCCAGCTTCAAAAAGATCTAAATCAAAATCTTCTGCTATTTCATCATTTCCTGTAACTTCAGTAAATATTTCTAAAACTTTGTCTTTCATAATAATATACTCCTTTTTATAGTACTATTTTTTAGTTAATTAGCTTGTTTATTTCTATTTAAATAAATATCCTGAAAATATCAGCATACCAAAACATACTATGTGAAATGTTATTAAAACCTGAGCATAATTAAACCATTTCTCTTTTTTATGTTTCTTATAAAAACTTGATTTCCTCTGATAAATATCAGTTAAAACTAATGCAATTCCTTGATATAATCCATAAATTATATAGTATACAGTTAGTCCATGCCATAGTCCCATTATGAACATGGTAATAATTTGAGCCACATGAGACGCAACAAATCTATTCTTAAACCTCTTTTTTCTCATAGAATTTAACACAAATCTTGAGAAAATATAATCTCCAAACCATCTTGATAAAGATATATGCCATCTTGTCCAAAATTCTTTCATATCTTTACTTAAGAAAGGTTTGTTAAAGTTATCTGGTGTTTTAATTCCAAAGATATAACTTGATCCAACCGCAAATAAGCTGTATCCCGCAAAATCAAAGAATAAATACATCGTGTAAGCATACATATAATTTACACTATTTAATATTGTAATACCTGAAGGTATTTTTAACAACCAATATGTATCAATTAAATATGCTAATATAAATTTATAAGCAATTGCAATAAATATCTTTTTCAGACCTGGAATTAAATATTCTTCTAAATATATGTTCTTTTCTACTTTTCTATTTAAATCATCCTCAAATCTTTTCCATCTGTCTATAGGTCCAGAACTTAGGGTCGGAAAAAATGTTATAAAATGAATAAATGTCATAAAATTTATTTGAGTTATTCTACCATCATAAATTTCTATTACTACTTGTATTGCCTTAAAATTTAGATATGATAAACCAATAAACCCAATGTATGAAGCATAATGTGTAACCCCTGCTACTTTAGTTAATATAAGCGGAATCATTGATGCAAATAAGAATAACCAATATAAATATTTGTTATCTGTTTTCTTTCTAACAAACAAATATAAGTATATAACAAAAATTTCGCCAACTAAAAACATTGAAAATAAAGCTAATCCTAAACTTTTTCCCATGATCAAATATATCATTACAGCCGAAACAATTATTCCATAATATTTTGATTTAATCCCATTTAGCCCTAAAACTATGGCAGGAATAAATGTTAGTAGCAAGATATATAAGTAAAAGTAATCTCCGTATTGTGTCAACTTCATTATACTTCCTCCAATAGTTTTTTCCTATCAATCTTTCCATTTACATTAGTCGGAAATTGCTTAACAATTTTTATATTTCTAGGTACCATGTATGAAGGAATCAAATTTGCCAACTCTTTCTTTATCATTATTCCATTTTTTAATCCACTTAAGCCATTATCTTCTTTTAACTCAATAAACGCAGTTAAATATGCAATTTTTCCATCTTTCTCTATTGGAACAACAGCTGCATTTTTTATATTACTAACTTTAACTAAGTTATTTTCTATATCTTCTATTTCTATTCTAAAACCATTAAGCTTTATTTGGAAATCCTTTCTTCCACAATAATATAAATTTCCATTTACATAATAGCCTAAATCTCCTGTTCTATATGCTCTACATTTAGATCCATTATAATCATCATAGAAAAATGCTTTTGCAGTAGCCTGTTCATTATTAAAGTATCCTTTGCTTACACTAGGACCTACAATTACTATTTCTCCTTTTTCTCCATCCCCCAAAACATTGCCTTCATCATCAACAATCTTTACAACTGATGTTTTCATTGGATATCCAATAGGCAAGCTTCCTTCTTCTAACAATAATTCCTTGCTCATATCATTAGCTGAAACTGCTACAGTTGCCTCTGTTGGACCATATCCATTTACTACCCTTGTTCCTGGGAATCTATTTATAAGTTCCTCGCATAATGGTTTTGGTAATACCTCTCCTACAAATATCATCGCTTTTAAATTCTGAAGCATTGTAGAATTAAAATCTTTTTCTGCAACACACATTCCTGCAAATGAAGGAGTTGATACCCATATATTAATATCAGATTGTCTCATATCATCAAACATATTTCTTAAATTTGAAAGTGTTTCTTTTGAAAATCCATGTAATGTTTTCCCATAGCATAATCCTGGGTAAATTGATGTCACAGATAAATCAAAAGAGTATGCAGCTTGATTCATGAATACTTCTTCTTTTTCATCTAAGTTTAAATATTCTGCAATCCATTCAACAAAATTATCTAAATTATTACTGCTTATTTGAACACCTTTTGGCTTTCCAGTGCTTCCAGAAGTGAATAATATGTATGCATTTTCATCTTCTTTTACCCAATTTTCTTTTTCTAATTTAACGTCTTTGTATTCTTTTACTATTTCTTCAATATCTTTATCTTTTAATATCCTTATACTTTCGAAATTACTTTCTTTGCTAAAATCAATAAGAACCTTTGGATGAACTTCACTGATAATTGCCTCCACTCTCTCTTTTGGATAGCTAATATCTATTGGTATATAAGCTCTTCCTGACTTTAAAGCAGCCATCATAACTGCCATCATTAAATTTTCCTTATTCCCATATATAATAATAGGCGTTCTATCGTCTTTAAATTCCCTTAATAAAAAAGCTGCTATGCATTCTGATATTATATCTAATTCTGCATATGTCATAACATTTCCATCACATTTTAATGCAATTCTATTACTGTTTGAGTATTTTTTTATACCTTCTAAAATCTTCATTATTTATATCTCCCTTAAAATTGATTATATACAAATGGTATTTCAGCAAATGGTTCAAATGTTAATACTAGAATTGCTAAAATAACTACAATTGAACTTACTAATGCAAATCCTAAAGCTCTATTTTTCTTTATTTCGTTTATAAAGTTGCTCATCAATTTCAAGCCATCCTTTCCATCCTAGATGCATTACATCACACATAAAATAAGGCGTATATTCTTGATCCTTTAAGTTCAAAACTTCAAATCCTCTTTCTTTAGCCATTTCTTCCACTTTATCGAAAAACTCATCTCTACTTTGCTTAGTCATTCCAGTGTAATCATACCATCTTCCATTAGTTGGTGCTAAAATTATATATGGCTTTATACCTAAATCAACACAAGTATCCAAGTATAATTCATAGTCATCAAATTCTTTTGAATTCATTAAATCAACATTTTTATTTATATCTTTTTGAGATTGTAAGCTATTTTTTAAATTCTTGTCATAATATGTGTCATATACGTAGAACTCATTATTAGTTACTTGTTTCTTTGCTTCTTCCTCAGCCTTCTTATGCTCTTCATTCCAATCAACTGTTCTTAGCTGTTTTTCTGATTTTTCAGGTAGTTTCTTTAACCTTCTATATAATAGACCTTTGTCTTTAAGTTCAACAATATTTTCCCTTGCAACAAAATATGGCTTAAATATAACACTTGATACTTTAGATATTAAATTATCATTTGTATAAAGTTTTGCATAAAGCTTTTCTGGTATATATTGTGAGCTTCCTGATAATAGCTTGTCTACTCTAGCTGCATATGTTTTTTTATGTTCTTCACTTATTTCTTTATTTGATAAAAATTTATAAAATTGCACTGGTGCAAAATTAGCTTGAAAGTCTGTCCCGTCAACACCATGATCACTCATAAACCACTGAAGTGAAATTATAAATGCAACATTTGGTTTACTTTGGGTATTTTGGCTTCCTAAATTAGATATCTGAGTCAAGTCCTGACAATATGCTCTACCATTGGTTACAATTGTATCCATTCCTTCTACAGGAAAAAAAGTTGTAGCTAATTGTGAGACTGGCGCCCCTAACTCTGATGACCCCTCTAATATTTGATAATTATTATTTGTAACAAATTCATTATATATGAGTCCTCTATCTTTATAACTGCTCCCATACTCTATATTTATTTCAGTTAAATCCTTGCTTTTTAGCTTGATTCCTATTTCTTTATCTAAAAAAATATTAAGTAACATAACGGTTACCACAGCTGTAATAATAGGGAATAACATATATATAAGCTTTTTTTTCATTTGTCCCTCCTATTTCTTGTTTTTCTACTACGATTTCCATTTAATTCTATACTAATTTAATACATATTTCAATCCAAAAGTCGCTTCTATCATAGCATATAAAATCATATGATGAGGATATATGTTCTTAATTAAAGGTGGCTCTCTCTGACAAATTTTTATAGCATTATGGTATAAAATAGTTATTGTATTGGATATTAATCATAATATAAAAATATATTATATTGCAAATTATTTGCATTTGAGTGTATAATATAATAATGCTTTAAGGAGTTGATTATTTGATTACTATAAAAAATCTATCATTTTCCTATACAAAAGGAACAGATTTATTAAAAAATATTAATCTTAATATACCTACTGGAATTTATCTATCTATACTTGGTGAAAACGGAAGTTGTAAGAGTACACTAGTAAAACTTATATTAGGTCTTCTAAAACCTGATAGCGGTTGTATCAGTTTAGATTCTAATAAAATTTCATACGTTTCGCAAAGACTTGATAATTTTAATGCAGAATTTCCAATAACAGTTAAGGAAGTTTTGTCTTGCCATGCCAAGACAGTGGGAATTAAGAATTCAAAGTGCATTCAAAGTTCTCTAAAAAATGTAAATATGAGTGAATTCAGCAATAAGTTGATAGGCAATCTTTCAGGTGGACAACAGCAAAGAATTTTTATTGCCAGAGCCTTAATTGGCGATCCTGATTTAATAATATTAGATGAACCATCAACTGGAATAGATGAAAAGAGCCAAAATGAAATCTATCCTCTACTCCAAAGTTTAAATAAGGATTTAGGAAAAACTATTATCTCTGTTGAACATAATACTAAGGTTGCATTAAAGTATTCAACACACATTTTAAAATTAGAAAATTGTTCTATGAAATTATATACAAAGGAAGATTTTAAAAGGTATTTAGAATCTGAAGATTCATTTTACAACATAATTTAAGTAGTTAAACTATATTTAGGAAGGTAATAATTTATGTTTCAATTAGGTTTTATGCAAAATGCATTTATTGCTGGCTTTATTGTTTCTATGCTGTGTCCCTTTATAGGACTTTTTATTGTTCTTAGACGTTATTCAATGATTGGTGATACATTATCTCATTCATCTTTTGCTGGAGTAGCAATTGGTCTTGTTTTAGGGATTGACCCACTTTTAACTGCATTTTCATTTACTAGTATTTGCGCTCTTGTAATAGAATTTCTAAGAACGTACTATAAGAAATATGCAGAACTTGTAATGTCAATTGTTCTGACATTAAGTTTAGGAATAGCTATTATTTTAATAAGTAGTGGTAAAGCTTCAGCTAAAGTAGATTCATTTTTATTTGGAAGTATTTTAACTGTAACAGACTCTGACATATTCTTAATCGCTATTGTTGGAGGAATATGCCTTATATGTCTTCTATTTCTATACAATAAATTAATATATGTAACTTTTGATGAAAATGGAGCAAAAACATCTGGAATAAACGTTAAACTCGTTAATTATATTTTTACACTGCTTGTTGGTGCAACAATTTCTCTATCTATAAGAGTTATGGGTATCCTTGTTGTTTCATCAATCATAGTAGTTCCAGTTGCAACAGCTATGCAATTAAAAAAAGGGTTCACTAAGACCCTAATTTTTGCTATTATTTTTGGTTTTGTAGATGTTATGATAGGACTTATATCTTCCTATTATATAAATAGTGCACCTGGTGGTACTATTGCCTTAATATCGGTTATAGTTCTTCTATTAACACTAATATTTAAAAGATTTTTTAATTACGAAGATTAGGCTAATACAGGTATTATTATATAATACCTGTAAAATACTCTTCTAATATTTTTACAAATCTCCTCATATCATCTGGATATATATCACCTATATTAGCTATTCTAAATGTGTTTTCTGAAGATATCTTTCCTGGATATATAGTAAATCCCCTGCTATATAAGTAATCATGTAATCTATCGAATTCATAATTTTTTATCTGTGGCTCAATTACTGAAGTCAAAAGCATTGATGATATGTGCTTATCTATTAATATATTCAAATTAAGTCTATCCAATCCATCCCATAAAATTTTGCAACACTCTTTATATCTCTTATATCTCTTATCTATTGTCTCACTCTTAGCCTCTATTATTGCCTGCTTTAATGCATAAAGTATTTGAACTGGCGGCGTAAATCTCATTTGATAATTATCTTTAAAATATGAATATTGTTTGTATATATTAAGGTAGAGATTTCTAGGTTTTATATTTTGAGTTTTATTCAAAGCCTTCTTATCTGCTATTACAAAGCTTATTCCTGCCATACCTTGTATGCATTTATTTGAACTCGATGCTAAATATCTTATATTCATCTTATCCATATCTATAGGAATCCCTGCAAATGAACTCATGGCATCTACTATCATCTCAATACTATATTTCTTACAAATTTCACCTAATAATTCTATGTCATTTAATATCCCTGTTGTAGTCTCATGATGGACTACCGCTAAATGGCTTATAGCTCCACAATTATTTATTTTACTTTCTTCATTATTCTTTTTAATTACTTCTTCCAACTCTTTTAAGTTTATTGTTTCTATTGGAGAGCTTTTAAATTCTATATAATTTAAATTATATATTTCTGCAATTTCACACATTCTCTTGCCATAAGCCCCATTATTAATTATCAATATTGTTTTATTATCAACTACCGAACTTAAAATCGCCTCAACTGCTGCAGTTCCCGATCCTCCAAATAATATAGTTGTATACTTTTCATTTGAACCTACAAATTCAGTAAGTTTTCTTGATATAAACTCCATAATGCTCCCAAATTCTTTTTCTCTCGGGCAAATATCTGGTACAATCTGAGCAAATTTTACTGTATCCGATGTGGTAGCTGGTCCTGGGTTTAATAATATATTTCTTCTGATTTCCAAATTAATTTCCTCCTATATCGTGTTATCAAAAAACAATAAATCAGCATGCCAGTCTATTTTCTTTTATACATAAATTTTAAATAATATAATTCATTCAAAGTATCCTGATTGCATTGTATAATTATTTAAAACAGGCTTCAATTAACTGAATTTTTTATAACATGTGTATGTTGCAATTCACATTTCACGTTTCATAATTCACAATTCTAAAGTTCTTGAAATATTTTAGAATTGTGATGAAGAATTATTTTTGCTACATGTATATTAATTCTCTAAAAATTTCATAAACATTTCTTTATTTTCAATTGGTGTTGTTGTAGGTCTTCCCAAATTTTTTCTAGAACCTTTTTTTACTTTTATCTCTAAAAATACAGGACCTTTTTCATTGCTTATTTTTTCTGATAACCTAACTAATTCATCTCTCGAACTACATGAATAGAATTTTTTATACCCACAAGCTTTAGCAATTGCTAAAGTATCTATTTTAAATCCTACAGTTTCTTGACCGCCTACTGAATCATGAGCTCCATTATTTATTAAAATATGCTTAAGATTATCTGTATTTTGATTTCCTATTATAGCTAAACCACCAAGATGCATTATTAAAGCACCATCTCCGTCAATACAATAGACATCTCTGTCTTTTCTGCTTAATGCAATTCCCAATGCTATTTGAGATGCATGTCCCATAGATCCTACTGTTAAAAAATCCTTACTATGATCTCCATTATATCTTTCTCTCAATTCAAAAAGCTCACGAGAAGCCATTCCAGTTGTCGATACTACAACTGATTTTTCTTTCGCGTTAGATATTAATATTTCTATAGCATCTTCCCTAGTCATTTCTAAATCCAAAGTTTTATCATACTTTATTTGATATTCATCAAAAGTATCTTTTTTCACTACCAATGCATAGGGCTCGTTATTTTCCTTCATATAATTATTTGCTTTCCTTATCTTTTTCCTCATTTCATCATTGCTTGTGTTATTATCTAAAATATCATATTTAATGCTTAGAATATCTAATGTTTCGATTGTAATAAGTCCTTGTTTCTTATGTTGATGTTCATCTTTCTTATTTGGCTCACCTCTCCATCCAACTATTAAAAGCACTGGTATACTATATACCAATTTATCTGTAAGGGATGCAAGTGGATTTAATGCATTTCCAAGACCTGAGTTTTGCATGTATACTAGGCCAATTTTCTTTGTTGCTAAGTGATATCCTGCTGCTATTCCTATTGCATTCCCCTCATTAGCTGAAATTATATTCTTTTCGCTACTTACATTTTCCTTAATGTATGCACAAAAAGACTTTAGTAAAGAATCTGGAACACCCGTAAAGAAATCTATATTGTTATTTAATAGCTCATTATAAAACTCTTTTACTTCAATCATTCTTCTTAACTCCTTTAATATTACGCTTATGAAAACTATATTTTCTGCATACTCCAAATATAATATTTTAATAATCAGCAAATGGAACAAGCACTCAAATATTTATAATCTCAGTTGTTTACTTAATTTTTTTACATTCCTCCTGGAATCAAAGTAAGTATTTCTTTTATAGGCATACAGTTGATTGAAGCCTCTTTAGATCGTCCATTCTCTAAAATGCTTTTCGCTGTATTTACCATTGCTGGATATGCACTTCTTATCAGATGATTTGCATAAATAATAACGTTAACTCCTAATTCCATTAACTCTTCCTCTTTCATAAAATTATATGAAGTTGGGACTACAACTAAAGGTACTCTATTTTCAAATTCATTATATCTTCTACAGAATTCAATAATTTCTCTTCCATCTTTCTCTTTACTATGAATCATGATACCATCTGTTCCTGCTTCAATATAAGCTTTAGCTCTTTTTATAGCATCATCCATTCCAGCGCCTGCAATTAAACTTTCAATTCTTGAAATTATCATAAAATCACTAGTTACTCTCGCCTCTCTCCCAGCCCTTATTTTGTCACAAAAATGTTCTATTGTATCTTGAGTTTGCTTCACTTCTGTTCCAAATAATGAATTTTTCTTAAGACCCGTTTTATCTTCAATAATAATAGCTGAAACTCCTAACCTCTCTAAAGTCTTAACTGTATAAACGAAATGTTCAATTTGTCCTCCTGTATCTCCATCAACTATTATTGGTTTCGTTGTTACCTCTAAGATATCATTAATTGTATTTAATCTTGATGTTAAATCTACCAATTCTATATCAGGTTTTCCCTTAGCTGTTGAATCACATAATGAACTAATCCACATTCCATCAAACTCTTTTATTTTCCCATCCCTTTGAACTTTAGTCTTTTCAACAATGAGTCCTGTTAAGCCATTATGAGCCTCAAGTATTCTTAGGGGTTTCTTTGAATAAATTAATTCCTTTAGGCCTTTCATTCTCATTTGAGGCGTTATACCTATTTTAGCTAATTCTTCATCTAATTTTGAAATGGAAACCCCTTTAGTATATGGAACTTCTATAAGTTCTCCTTCCCATTGTTTTAACACCTCTATAACTTTTTCTCTTAATTCTTTTTGCGAGCCTTCCTTCCAATCATCCCCGTGAAGAACATAATTAGGTTTAATTTTAAGAAGGTTTGGAACTTGATCTAAGCTTTCTTGAGGAACTACAGATACAACTCCTTTAATATTACTAATCACTTCTTTTCTCTCATCATACTTCATTATTGGATTTCTCCAGTAACCTCTTATAACCTCATCTGTATGCAATCCCACTATTATATCTCCAAATTTTCTTGCTTCATTTAGTACATTTAAATGTCCTTGATGAATTATATCAGCACTCATAGCAACATAAACTGTTTTCATATTCTTTCACACTCTCCTATTTTCTACATTTTTATATGCATATTTCTAGACGTTAAAACTTAACTATAAAAAATCTATTAACCTAGCGCACATCCAAACTTTTCCCTCTATACTGCTCTCTCTTCTGAACTTTTTTCCAGCTTTGGTATTATTGATTTATTTATTCTTTCAAGATGATTTCTATCATCTACTTCCCCCCATATTAAGTTTTCAATCTTTAGATATCCTACTTTTCTTTTTTTAGCAGCATCGAATATTGCATCCTCATAGTCATATTTCTTTGTCTTCTCGCACTTATCTTCAAAAATACTATCATAATCATATATTTTTCTATTAAATTCTTTATATTGCTTCAACATTTCCTTATACAACTCTAATGATATTTTAGAAATCCCAACCAATTCCCCGTATACATGTCCTATATCTTCTCTTCTTTTAGATATTTTATATAAGTTATTATCTCTAACTTCTACATAGCATTCATCTCCAGAATCTGTTTTTCCACTTAGTAAAATACAATCATTTTCTTCAAAATTTATAGTCTTTATTAGTGCATAGACCTCATATATTAAATCACTTTCAAGTAGCAAAAAGTCTTCTTTTAATTCATCTTCAAGAATTGATAGTGAAGTCATGCTGCCAGTAGCTTTATATTTTCTATTTTTTCTTGTTTCTATATAATTTTTATCTTTTGCTAGTTCATCATAAAATTCATGCAAATGTCCTGTTACTATATAAATTTTATCTATGCCTAGACTTCGTAATTTCTCAATAGATCTTTCTATCAAGCTTTTCCCATTTACCTTTATAAATCCTTTTGGTAACATATCCTTTGTTATATCCTGCAATCTTGATCCCATTCCAGCTGCTAGAATTACTGCTGTTTTTAATTTACCCATTTCCCCCTCCATAAGGTTCATATTTTGAACAAGATTATATTAACACCTTTCATTGTTCAAAACAATATGTTCATACAAAAATTTACTTTAATTCTAAAAATATATTCAAAAAAATGAACCACTCCTTATCTGCTTGATAGGAAGTGGTTCATTTTTATACGGCTTTTATTTTAAAGTATTATTTTGATACTACATTTGTAGATGATGCTATAGTTTTATTTGCTGGAACCATTAATTTATTAAACTCTTCTTGAGAAACTTTTAATGTGCTAGTTGGGAAAGTTATCCCTTTGACATCACTCTTAGTATCTGTTCTTTTCATAGTTAATGCAATAGTTCCAAAATCTTTAATTTGTAAATTCATATTGAAATCTGAGCTATAATTATTATCTGTGAACACTTCTTTTGAATTAATAGTTGTTCCAGCTAATGCTGCCTTAATTTCAGGTAATGATTTATCAAATTCTGGGCTGTTAGCAGCAGTTTTCATCTGTGTAATACTTTCAGCTGGCAATCCTAACTTAAATGTACTATTAAGATTATCTAAATTATTAGCTGTTGCTTTTAATGCTTTTGCAGCTAAATCTACAGTTTTATCTGCATCAAGATTTATTGTATATTCTCTTCCATTTTGAACGAAAGGTAAATCAAGATCAGCATTTCCTCCAAATATCATCTTTCCGAATTCAACCATTCCATCTGGTTGAGTCATTAGTGATTTTAATTTAGTCACATCAACACCTGATGCTTCTGTATCAATACCTATATACTCTTGAGTTATATTATTTAAACTTGTTGGAGCGCTTTGTCCATTTAAAGAAGATATCCCTTGGTAAAAGCTCTTATTTATATAACTTGTAGTTCCATCGCAATATGCTTTAAGTTCTGGAATATTAAGCTTTCCTGCTGGATCAGTAAATGTCATATCAACATATGATTTATCTTTTGCTGTATATCCAGTAGCTGCAAATTTTATTTCTTGTTTTGTTTCAGTTCCATCTTTTCCTTTTACATTGATATTTAAGTCTCCATCAATACTTGATGTTGTTGCTTCCCATTTAGCCGTATTTGAAAGCTCCTGTGCATAATTAAGTGTTGCTTGGCTACATCCTGCCATTGTTCCAACAGTTAAAGCTGCTGTCATAATGAATGCCAAAGTTTTTTTCATTTTCATTTTTCTTTCCCCCTGTAAATACTCGTTATTTATGATAAAAATACAATGAATGTTAATATATTACTTTTCATCATATCTTTATTATACATGTCTTTCATTAATAAATGATAGAAAAAAATATTAAATTTACCTTAATTTATACTTAATATTTCTAAATATTTTTTAACAAATATCTTTACACACTATATTTCTTTTGCTTTACATATCTTACATGAAATTAGATATGAAATATATCCTATAAGTGCTGTGACTAACATGCTGATAATTATTAATATTAACTTATTATTTATAATAAAATCTAAAGAATTCTCTAATATAAAACCATCCTTATTCACCAAAAATGATGGTAACGCAAATATGAAGAATGCAGGTAAAAGATATACTAACAACGATACTGCTTTGCCCTTTTCCATTCCAAACTTGTAATATATAGGATATTGAATAAAGCAAGTTATTAAGCTAATTAACCCACAAAAGAACATTGTTAAAATTTCAAAATTTTGAATTCTATTAATCTGATATAGATAGGTCACAATAGATGTATTAATGAGAAATATAAACAAAGCTATACCTATTAAATACAAAAATCTTCCAAGAACCATATCAGCAATTTTAGCAGGAAACATATAATACATCTGAGTGCTTTTTTCATTCCCTTGAGTACTAAACGGTATTGTTGCTAAAATTATTAAAAAGAAAAATAAGTATGATAATGCCATACTGTATGTTTCTCCTGAAAACATAAATAAAGCACAAAATATCGCTGGTGCTAACACATAAAGCCTAATACTTTCTTTTATTAATCTTAAATCAAATTTTAAATAACCTATTGATCTACTCATATTTTAAAACCTCTTTCTCTTTATAAATTCTACATGGAATTAATACTAAAACATAATATATATGTCACAATACACAATGCACATTTCACAATTCCAGTTAAAATTCTTGCAATATTTTTAGAATTATGATAAAGGGTTATTTGTGAAACGTATCTTCATAGATTACTTTATTACTAATCCCTTTTTCCATTGATATAAAATATCACAATATTATCCATTGATGGTTTTTCTACTAACAAATCTTTACTTATATATTCTCTATTCTTTGAATCAATTAATCCTTCAAATCCAAAATTAGAAGACTTATATCCAATTAACTTCTCTTTTAATTCTTCTGTTAAATCATCAAGACCACCTTTAACCAACAAGTGACTTTCTAGTACATTTTCTGTTATATCATAAAACACCTTTTCTCCATTATTAATAAAGAATAGATAATCTGTTATCTTTTCAAGATCGCTTGTTATATGGGTTGAAAATAGAACACTTTTTTCTCCATCTGCTATATATTCCTGTAATATCTCTAAAACTTCATTTCTAACTACTGGATCAAGACCACTTGTTGGTTCATCTAATAGAAGAAGTTTTGTATTTCTTGATAAAATACTTGCAAAAGATAATTTGACTTTCATTCCCTTTGAAAATTCTTTTATTTTTTTCTTATAAGGAAGGTTCCATTTTTCAGCATACTCATTAAATTTACTTTCATCAAATGAAGTATAAAAATCTTTGAGTGTATTAATTACATCTTTTAATGTAAAATTTATTGGAAAATAGCATTCATCTCCGATAAATCCTATCATGTCTTTATAAACTTCTTCTCCATCCTCATAACTCTTTCCAAATACTTTTATTACTCCACTATCCTTTTTTAATTGATTCATTATAAGCTTTATAGTCGTTGTTTTCCCAGCACCATTTTGTCCTACATATCCAATATATAGCCTTTTGGCAATTCTAAATTTATATTCTTAAGTTCAAAGCCATCAAATGTTTTATTTAAATTCTTTATTTCAAGTGCATTCATATTTCCCTACTCCTTAAACTCATATTCTTAATAATAACGTGTATTGTAATAATTAAACTTTCACATATTCTATCCGGTAGCTAGCATCCGTAACACTCTCTTATAACGGCTGCACGCTCCTGGATAAGTTCAGCTAAATTCATCTTGAGTATAAAACTCTACCTTAAAAGTTTCACTTTATGTAATTTGCTCATCTGACAATGTTTTTAGCATAACCACTAATTCATCATTTGATATATTAGCTAGTTTCCCATTTTCAATCGCAACCATGAGGGCTTCTTCTATTTTCTTTAAGTATTGTTCCCTTACCATTTCGCTATCCTTAGGAAGTACACAACTTCCCTTTCCTCTAAGAGTTGCTATAAACCCTTCACTTTCAAGGTCAGAATAAGCTCTGGTTGTGGTAATAACACTTATCCCTAAGTCTTTCGCCAGCTGTCTTATTGACGGCAAAAACTCATTTTCTAAAATTTCGCCTGATAGGATTTGTTCTTTTATTTGAGCTTTAATTTGCTCATAAATAGGCAAATCAGATTTATTAGAAAGTAATATTTTCAAATTACTACTTCGCCTCCTTTATGTTCATACTGTATATATACAATATATACAGTATGAACAGCTTTGTCAATAATTTTATATTATTAGTACACTTTTAACTCAAAAAGACCATTAGGTGATTATATTTTCACCTAATGGTCTTTAATATCTTAATTCTGATTTTTCTAATTTCCTTCTGCTATAACTTTTCCCTGAACATTGTTAAATACATCTTTATCTAATCCATTAAAGCTCTTAGCAACTGTTACTGCTGTAACCATTGACCCATCAACATTAAGCGCTGTTCTCGCCATATCTAATATCGGATCTATTGCAAGTATTCCTCCTGCAAGAGGGAAGAAACTTCCCATTCCCATTCCTGATATTACTACTGATACTGACATTATTGCAGTTCCTGGTAATCCAGCTATTCCAAAGGAACTTATAATTATAGTAATTACCAGCATAGCGTAGAAGCTAAAATCCATTGGAGTTCCAGACATATTTGCAATTGTAACAGCCATTAATGCTGGATATATAGCAGCACAGCCATTCATTCCCATATTAGCCCCAAGACTTCCTGCAAAGCTTGCAATTCCTTTTTCAACTCCAACTTTTTTATTCAAAGTCTCAATAGTAACTGGTAAAGTTCCAAGACTTGATCTAGATGTAAAGGCCAAAACTAACGGCTCAATTACATTTCTTAAATATTGAATAGGATTTAAGCCATTAAGTGAAATTATTACAAGATGAATTACAAATACAATAATAACACTTACATATAAAGCAACTATGAAATTAACCACATTTATTATTGCTGATATTCCATTTGATGCAACTGTATTTGAAAGTAGTGGTAATACAGCATAGGGCATAAATCTGATAACTGTTCTAGCTACAGTAGTCATTATGTTATAGAATGCCTCTATAACATCTATTGCTGGTTTTATAATATCTTTGTTAGTCTTATTTAGTTTTCTTATAGCTATTCCAAGAAATGCTGCAAATATAACAACAGCCACTATGTTTGCATCTGCCATTGCTTTTATTGGATTTGCTGGTAAAAGTCCTCTCATAGTATCTACAAAAGATGTTATTTCTTTTAATTCAGCTTTACTTTGGATTGCTTCAACTCCAACGCCAAGTCTAAATAAATTTCCGATTATTATAGCAACTATTGAAGCAATAGCTGTAGTTCCTAATAAAACAAATATTGATCTAGAAGTAAGTTTTCTTAAACTTTGTTTTTCATCCATGTTTATTATAACTTTTAACATTGAAAGAAAAACTAATGGTACTACTAACATTTTTAATAGGTCCATGAATCCATTTCCTACTAGCCCATACCATTTTGTAACCTCACCTATCCAGGTAACATCCCCTATATTGCTTGGAAATCCTGCTATAAATTGTATTATAACACCAAGTAATAATCCTACCACAGTTGAAATAATCATACGTTTTGAAAAGTTTAATCCAGCCTTTTCTAACTTATAAAGTCCATAGAATAGACCTATTAAAATCGCTATAAATATTATTGGTTTATAGCTTGTTATCATTATAAATTTTGAAAAAAATGTATTATCCATTGTTCCCTCCTGTAATTCCTATAATTCCTATAATTCCTATATAATTAGTATACTTATAGTATCAATTATATGATCATATGTCAATAAAAGTTAATACTATTTTTAAATATATTCTTCCTGAAAACATATACTTCTTAATACTTTATAATAATTATGTAATACTTATTATTACATTAATCAAAATATCATTTAAAATTTATGACAAAAAAATAACCACCATGAATATAACTTTCAATTATCAAAAGCTAATATTCATAATAGTTATGTAGATTTTACTCATGAAGTCTTCTTATTATTTTATATGCAACCACATTTTCCATGACCATAGGTGATTTATGAGCAAAAAAGATTATTCCATCAGTAGGAGATGTAATTTTCTCAATGATTTCACCTTCATATGGATGGATTATTTCTGCAAGAACATCGCCTCTTTCCACTCCATCTCCTGGATTTTTTAACCTTCTATATATTCCACCTGTAGTAGTCTTTACCGAAAGCAAATCATCTTCCTGCAAAACACTAGCTATGTATCCACTGTGACTAGTATACTTTATAACTCCCATTCTAGTTAAAAATCTTAATACAGCCACTACTGCATGTTTGGCAGAAACTTCATCAATTTGATCTGTTGCATTTGTATATAAAGAGAAGGCACTTGCATTCCACATCTGCCAATTGTAGTTTAATGTCATGGTATCATAAGGTTTCGGCTTACGAATTAATACATACTGGAGTCCAAACAAATTTGCAAGACTTGGACTTTGATATCCTGTTTCCATCATCCTTATATGCGGAATAAAATCTCCAGGCATATAAAAACTAGCAAACTGTATTCCATACGTATAATCCTTAACTTGTTCAAAAACACCACTTGCAATTCTCTGAGTCGTTTCCCCATTTACTTCTCCTGGGAACATTCTATTTATATCAGTGTTATCCATTGTCCAAAATCTTTTTCCGATATTCATTGAATGAGGATTTACACAAGGAATCACAAGAATTTCGCTATGTCTTGAAATTGCTCCCCTTTGCTCTAACTTAGTTAAAGTTTTAATCAATTGAGAACACGTATATAATTGCTGTATCTCATTTCCCCTTATTGCACCTACTATGCATGCTGACTTTCCACCTTTTCCAAATTTATATCCTGTTATTCTCATATCATCTCTATGAGGTGACTTTAACGTATATATTATTTCTTTTATCATTTTACACCTCCAAGTACCCTCGCAATAAGTGATCCTTCATAAACAACTGGGTATTCTCTCAATGTAAATACAACTCCATCACAAGATGAAATAACCTCTTCTTCTATTTCTCCAGTTAAGGAATTAAAAATCTCTCCAATTTTTTCTTCTCTTTTTATTTCATCCAAATGTTTTACACAAGGCATAAATATTCCTGATGAATTAGCATTTATAAAATTCACTTCTTTTTCAGTTGATATTATGGGGTCTCTTACAGGATTTACTGTACCATTCCATATGTCCAATTTTTTCATTAAATTAAATATACCTTCCACTAATTGATCCCCATATTCTTGTGTAATTCTCATTCCAACCCCCATCTCTACAAGTAATGTTGGTATATTTTTATTATTTAAGCTATATGTAAGTGTTGATTCCAAAACAGTGGACTCTGGATGAACCCATATAAAATCCATATTCAACAGCTTTGCATAAGGTACTAATTTATCCTTTATATGCTCACTTACCCTAACTTGAGGCACTTCTCTCAAAAATATATTGCTTGCATGCAGGTCTATGCACATATCAGCCCCTTCTATATCTTCAATAATTTTTGCTGCAACATGTTCTGCCATTGCTCCGCTTTCAGACCCTGGAAATATTCTATTCATATCTAAATCAAACGTTGGCATTCCTCTATGTACTGAA
This sequence comes from uncultured Clostridium sp., assembly GCA_963524945.1. GTDB lineage: Bacteria > Bacillota > Clostridia > Clostridiales > Clostridiaceae > Clostridium. The sequence goes on along the minus strand of CAURJV010000023.1, from coordinate 32,660 downwards.
TCTATTCCAAGTGGATTTAAAGATGGATATATATCAACAACTCCATTTAAGTATTTAATATTTTCTTTAATTTTCCTTATTAATTTATAACATACATATTGCCCTTCAAGTTCATCTCCATGAAGACCTGTTACAATACATATTCTTTTAGCCTTCTCATTAATATTTAATGACGTAAGTCTATTTTTTTTGATTACTAACTTCTCATCAACCGCTAATCCTAAAGATACTACCGTTTCTACCATGTTCCCCTCCATATGCTCACACTTAAAAACCTATTCTGTAAAAACAATCTAAATTAATATTATTATTGTAAAAAAATTTTCTTTTATACAAAAAATAAGCAAAGAATCCCACTGTGTGAGCTTCTTTGCTTTAATCTAATATTACTACTTGGATATTTTGTTGTCAAACTTTTTTAAATTCCATATATAAAAGTGCTTTCTAAAATATTTGAATATTACTTATATACACTCTTTTATTGATTCTTCCAATACATCCATTCCATATTTAACTTGTTCATCTGTCATAACTAGCGGTGGTAGGAAACGAATTACATTTCCAAGTATACCTGCATTTAAGAATATAACACCATTTTCATAACATTTTTTGATTATAGATTTAACTAAATCTGCTGCTGGCTCTTTTGTGCTTCTATTTTTTACAAATTCTAATCCTACCATTGCACCTAAACCTCTTACATCACCTATAACGGTATACTTTTCCTTCATCTCATTTAGTCTTTCTATAATATATCCACCAAGTTTTAATGATTTTTCACATAGATTTTCTTTTTCAATCTTCTCAATAACTTTAAGTGCTGCTACGCATCCAAGAGGACTTCCAGAATATGTTCCGCCAATTCCACCAACACATGCTGAATCCATTATTTCCTTTTTAGCCACAACTGCGCTTAGCGGTACTCCAGCAGCTATTGATTTTGACATAGTGATAATATCTGGTTCTATACCATAATGTTCATGTGCAAACATTTTTCCTGTTCTTGCAAATCCTGCTTGTATCTCATCAACTATAAATACTATATTGTTCTCATTACAAACTTTTTGCAATTCTCTCATGTATTTTGCAGATGGAACTACAAATCCACCTTCACCTTGTAATGGCTCAATTATTAAACATGCAATCATGTCTGGAGAAAGTGTTGTTTTAAGCATAGTTTTTAGCCTATTAATACATTCATCTGCATATTCTTCTTCTGAAACTCCAAGTGGTGCTCTATACGAATAAGGGAAATCAAACTTATATGTTTCTGGTGCAAATGGTCCAAAACCATTTTTGTATGGTTTGTATTTACTTGTTATTGACATAGTCATATTTGTGCGACCATGGAAAGACCCAGTAGCTGAAAGTACTCCTGTTTTCTTAGTATAAGTTCTTGCTATTTTTATAGCATTTTCTACTGCTTCTGCTCCACTATTAGCAAACATTACTTTCTTTTCGTAATCTCCAACTGTTATTTCAGTTAATTTTTTTGCCAAAGCACCGTAAGATTCATATGTTACTACATTATAGCTTGGGTGAATAAATAATTCTGTTTGTTTCTTTATTTCTTCAACAATCTCAGGATCACAATGTCCAACATTTTGAACACCAATCCCTGCTGCAAAATCTAAAAATACATTTCCATCTACATCTTTAATTAGTGCTCCCTTTGCCTCAGCTATAGCAATATCTGTTGATACTGAAACTCCATCGGCAACATATTTTTTTCTTTCCTCTAATATCTCTATTGATTTAGGACCTGGTATTGATGTTACTAATTTTACATTTGATTCTTCTATCATTATAAAAACCTCCATTAACGTTTATTTTCTTAATATATTTCTAATTCCATAAAAATGGAGCCATCATGCTTATTTACACGAAAGACTCCATTGCCTATAAAACTTATTTAAATTTCTTAACTTGTTTATATAATAATACTTTCTATTTTTCTTTTCTATGTCCAAGCATTATAATGTTTTTGTCTATTTTGACTAAAATACAAAGATCAAATGCACATAAGCATATTAAAACTTAGATTAATACAGGCTTAAAAATAACATATTAGTGCACATTGGCCATATTATTTATTTTTAAAATATTTTATCAATATACAACTTAGACTTATTTTGAGACTTACTGAAATCATAAATATTTTGATTCCGGAAAACTATAAAATATCTTTGAAGGCTCTAAGTAGCAGATTGTATATACACTATTTACCTGTCTATTTAAGAATTTTACCAATGTCTAATGCAATCTTTACTTTAATACAATCATTGAAATCCCGTAAATCACAATTTAATAGTTCTTCTATTTTTTTAATTTTATATTTAAGGGTGTTTCTATGAAGAAATAGCTTTTCTGCTGTAACTGTAATATTACAATTCTCATTTAGATACACCTCCAATATTTCAACTAAATTATTATCTTTACTATCAGAACTACTAATTGGACCTAGAACTTCTGAAAAATAATTTTCTAATACACTCCTATTCTCAACGCTGAAAAGTATGCTATAAATCCCTATATCTTTGTATCTTGTAATTGTGTCATCTAAACCTTGGCATTTAGCACTATCTATAGCTAGCTCCGCTTCATTTAATGATTGTTTCATCATTTTTAAATCCTTGTACGAGTTTCCTATTCCTACACTTACAGACATTCCATCCATGCGATTCTTTGTAGCTAACTGTATCTCTTTTAAAGCCTTATCCAATCTATTCATGCAATTTTCTTCTGACCTAATAAAAAAGATTACAGCATCATCCTTATCTATTATTGGTACCTTTAGTGCATGTTTATCAAGTATATCTTGAACTACTTTTCTAAAGTTTATTTTAATCTTAGATATACTTTTCTCATCACCTAAATTCTTTAACTTTAAATATCTCTCGAAACCATCAATATCTATAACACATATACAACATCCGCCTGATAGATTGTATCCAAAATATGCGGCCTTTTGTATTGCATCTCCTTCTAATTCACCATCTCCAAATAGAATATTACTTAAAAAATGCGATAAAGAATTTTCCTCAATACGAGATAAAATAATAGCATTACTAATTTCCCTTGAGACTTCAACCAATTTAACTTCCCAAGGTAATGTGAACAATGGAATTTCAAGTTCATTAGCGAGTTTAATCGCCTCTTCAGATACATTCTTTATGTATGGACCTATATTTACTATTAAGCCCGAACCATTTTTCTCACTAATTCCTTTAATAAAATCTAGTAATAGCCCCTCATTTTCTCTAATTCCAACGCCGGTTATAAATATGATTTCTCCACCTTGTAGCCATTTAATTCCCTCCAATGGATTCTCAAAACATTCTGCCACATATATCCACTCTATGCTTTTTTCTAAGCCACCTTCTCCACCAACAAGATTAATTTTTCTTAAGGAATCTAATTTAAGTATATCTTTTACCGAAATTGACATAAACTTCACCCTTGCCCCTCTAATTATTTAAAATGTCATCTTTATTTATTATATTTTTATAATAATATCTCCTCATAAAAAAAGATATAATATTATGATAATTTTTTCATATTAAAAAGAAGGTTGATCAAATTCTTCTTACTCTCAATATTTATTGATATAATCAGAATTTGCTCAACCTTCTACTAACAATGTTTCATATTCTCTTTTAATATGGGTAAATACCTTGATTCTTAGTTACAGTTTTTACATAAACGTTTATAATAGAAAATAATTTACCAGGTGACACCTAAATAATTGTTCACCATATACCCCACTAGTTAAATTTCAACATCTTCTTTTCTACTAATTTTACTAGTTGTGAAAGTGGCAAACTTAATATTAAATAAAATCCTGCTAAAATTGTATATGATTCAATAGTTAAAAATGACTGAGATGCATAACTTTGAGTACGTAATAATAGTTCGCTAACTGAGACATATGCAAGAAGTGATGTATCTTTTAACATCATTACAAGGTAATTTCCAAAAACAGGTATTACATTTCGAAGTGCCTGCGGTATTATTATTCTAAACATAGTTTGATTACTTGTAAGTCCTAATGCTAATGCTGCTTCTGTTTGCCCTCCATCTATTGATAATATTGATGAACGAATAACTTCCGATATGTAGCAGCCATAGTTAATCCCAAGACCTAGTGTTCCCGCAACTAGCGAACTTATTTTAAATTGATATCCTGGATTCCAGATTTGTACAATGATAGATACTAAAAGCGGTACTACATAATACATATATACTAATTGAACTAATAAAGGAGTTCCTCTTATAAATTCTAAAAATACTAATAAAAATCCTCTTAAAATTTTTATTTTACTAATACGTCCAATTGCAATAAATAATCCTACAATTATTGCTAAAAAAAATCCAAATACAGTCGCTTGTACTACAACCCAAAGACCTGCCTTTAATGAAGGTACTAAGAACTTGAAAGCTGTACCAAAATCCAAATTAGATAAAATATCCATATATATTTCCTCCCCTTCTAAAAAAGAATCCGCATGGATTCTTTTTTAGTTTATATTGTTACTTATCAGAAGCCTTACCATCTTCTACTGATACAAAATAATCTTCATTCATTCCATACTTCTTAAGAAGTTTTAATATTGTTCCATCTTTCTTCATTTCATCAATCTGTTCATTAACTGCATCTGCTAACGCTTTATCATTTTTTCTAACTGCTGCTGCTATCATTCCAGATGTTTCGGCTTTATATGGAGATAATATCTTTAAATTAAGACTGCTATCTTGTGATAATGTATACCCTGCAACCATTCCATCAGTTATACATGCATCTACCTTTCCAGTATTTACTGCTAACATTAATTCAGATTGACTTCCAAATACTTTAACATCTTTCACTGATCCATCTTGTTGCCACTTTTGAGCTGTTTCAAGAAACGCTGTACCTTTTTGCCCGCCCAATGTTGCATTCTTCAAATCGTCTTTACTTGCAATTTTTGAATCCTTAGGAATTACTATAGCTTCGCCTTCCTTATACCATATGTTTGTAAATAATGCTAATTTCCTACGCTCGTCTTTAACATACATTCCATCTGTTACCATATCTACTGTATTATTATTTAACTCAACCAATAGGTTTTCAAATGGTATTTGCTTCATTTCAACTTTATTAATTCCCAATCTTTTCGCAACTTCTGTTATGATTTCTGCATCAATTCCAGTAAATTCATTTGTTTTAGCATCCATAAATGCAAATGGTGCATCATTTGATGAAGCAACTGTTAATACCCCTTTTTCTTTTGCAGCTGCTAATGTATCCTTTGATTTATCATTACTTGATGATGTTGATGTAGTACTTGAATTTCCTGAGCCACATCCTGTCATAAATCCAATACAACTCATCATAACCATTATTACAACTAATAATTTTTTCCCTAGTTTCTTCATAATTAATTTCCCCTTTTCGTAATTATTTTTAAGGTTGAATCTTTTGATTATTTATATTAACTTTAAATTTAATATGTGAAGTTAATTTAAAACTCTAGATAAAAACTCCTTTGTTCTTGGATTTTTGGGATTTCCAAAAATCTCTTTTGGTGTACCCTCTTCAACTATATAGCCCTTGTCCATAAAAATTACTCTGTCAGATACATCTCTAGCAAATCCCATTTCATGAGTAACAACTACCATAGTCATACCGTCCTTAGCTAATTGCTTCATAACATCTAACACATCACCAACCAATTCTGGATCTAACGCTGATGTAGGTTCATCAAATAAGAGCATCCTTGGTTCCATTGCTAGCGCTCTTGCTATTGCAACTCTTTGCTGTTGTCCACCAGATAGAGTCCTAGGATATACATCTGCTTTGTCTTTTAAACCAACCTTTTTAAGAAGTTCTAGAGCTATTTCCTCAGCCTCTTTTCTATTTTTCTTTTTTGTAAGCACTGGTGCCAAAATAACATTTTCTACTACTGTATGTAGAGGAAATAGATTATATTTTTGAAATACCATTCCTACTTCTTCCCTAAGAGAACGGCTATCGACATTCTTGCCTAGTATATTTGTACCATCATAGAACATTTCTCCACCTGTTGGAACTTCAAATAGATTTAAGCACCTTAAAAATGTACTTTTACCAGATCCCGATGGTCCTATTATGCAAACTACTTCCCCTTCTTTTATGTCTACACTTATATTTTTTAAAACCTCTAACTCTCCATATTTCTTTGATAATTCATTAACCTTATACATATTATCAACTCCACTTCATCTAAAGTAATAAGAAAAAGGCGCACCGTTTTTTTCTTACAGTGCGCCTTCGCATTTAATATTAAATTATTACATTGTTTTGCGTTAGGATAATATTATCATGGTAGTTCCCCTATTTCTATAACCATAAATAACAATTTTTTTGTGCAGTATGCACACTATTTGATTCAACACTAAGTTTATTCAATAATACCTGAATCTATTAATTCAACTACAATTTGCATATAATATCTGACTTCCTTGTTAGATATATTTTAAGTTATTAGTACTCTTTTATTATCTCTTTGTATAGTTCAGGTCTTCTATCTTGAAATAAGGTGTAGTATTCGGATCTAAGCTTTCTAGGCAATTCTAAATCTATTTCCCCAGATACTATTCCCTCTATCTCATCATTTAACTCTTTTAATGGTCTTCCAACAGGGTCTACTATTTTACTATGGCCAAAAAAGCCCAATTCTTTATCTTGTCCAATTCTATTTGCAGCTACTAAATACATGCAATTATCAAACGCTCGTGCTCTTGTCACTAGATCCCAATCATCAGAATATGGTTTTTCCCAATTAGTATTAACCACAAGAAGCTCAGCCCCTTTCAAGCAATAAGTTCTTGCAACTTCTGGAAATGCAGTATCCCAACAAATCATTACTCCAATTTTTCCAAAGGAAGTATTAAAAATCGGAAAATCACAGCCTGCCTTAAAATATCTTTTCTCTGTATCAAATAGATGAACTTTTCTATATACTCCTGCCACTCTCCCGTTACTATCTATACACACAGATGAATTGTATAGAACATCTGTTAGAGCACCATCTTTTTCTGGAAAGCCATAAACTATATTAGTACCAAATTTTTTTGCAAGTTCACTTATGACTTTTACACTATTACTACTTTCTACTACCTCAGCTAGGTCTTTAAATTTATTACCACATTCATATCCCGATGTTATTAACTCAGGAAATACTATTAAGTCAGTTTTACTATCTTTCTCCATAATCTCATTTATGAATATAACCATCTTTTCTAAATTATACTTTACATCACTTAGTTTTGGCTCCATTTGAACGCAAGTAACTTTTATTTTCATCTTTCCATCCCCTTACTTCTAATACGTAACCCTCTCTCTTTTCATCACTTTTAGCCTTACTTTTTCCAAATATATTACTAATAGCAAAACCTATTACAATCCATGCCAATACTATATATGGAAACATGTTATTAGGAAACTCTGGTATAGGATAAACATTAGAATATAATACATATAACAAGGCTGCTATTGATGCTATTGGTATTATCAAATGAATTTTTCCCCATACTTTGTTTCTTGTAAAGTAAACCATAGCTCCTATACTTGTAAATATATACGAAACAAGTATAGCTAATGATCCTATTGTTGCCAAATAATCAAATACTTCTATACCATCATGTTTAAATAATGCAATTTGAACTATATCTGATATTACTATTATTAATATTAATCCAAAATATGGTGTATTGTGTTTAGGATGTATTTTCATCATTGCTTTTGGCATTATTCCATCTCTACCTAATGCAAATAACATTCTTGAACCAGCACAATAAGATCCAAGCGCACAAGAAAAGTTTGAACATGCAGCAACCAACATCAATATTGTACCAAATCCTGCTGTCATATATTTTGTTGATAAATCCGAAAGTGGAAGTGTTGAAGAAGATAACGCCTCAAGTCCTTTTGCATCAAGACCAAAACCTATAACTTGTGCATAACTACAAACTAAGTAAAATAAACCTGATAAAAATACAGCGCTTATTATTGCTATTGGAATAAATTTTTTAGGATTCTTTGTTTCCTCGCCTAAACTTGAAGCACTTTCAAAACCTATAAAAGAAAGAAATGCGAATACTGAAGTTGAAGCTAAAGCTGATGTGCTAACCCCGTTACTCTTAAAAGGAATCAAGCTCAAACCGCTTGTAGTCCCAACTTTAATTAAAATTACAACTGAAAGCAGTAGTATAAGTAGAATTGATATTCCTTCTATTACTAGAATAATTCTATTACATATCTTTGCATCAATTATTCCTAATGCAATCATTGCAATAGATGCTATTATTGAGATTGGCATCCAATTTACATGAAATCCAAATACAGATAAAAATCCAGAGAAGAAATTACCAAACCCTGCTGCAGTGCCTCCTGCTAATGCAATGTAGGCAAGTAATAGTGCCCATCCTGATGTAAATCCCATTTTATTTCCTAGGGCTGTTTTAGTAAAAGCATAAAGTGAACCTGATGCAGATATATAATGATTAAATTTTATAATCGAATATGATACGAGACCTACTACTATAGTTGAAATTAGAAATACAAGTGGTGCAGAAAACGAGCATGTCTGAGCCATTAGAGATATATTTAATGACATCGCTGCTGTTGGTGCTATAATAGCCACTGATAAAGCCACTGTTTCAATAATACTTAAATTATCCTTCTTTAAACCTGATTTTTCCATAATTATTCCTCCTAATAAATATTTTCTAATTTGGATAACACAAAAGGCGCACTGATTTTTATTTCAGTGCGCCTTTGCATTTAATAAATTATTTTAAATTTCTATGTTATAATGACTTGTAATATATATCCTTAATTTCTTCTAATGAAAATTCCTTAGGATGATTTGCTATACTTGGTTTCGAAACCTTAATACAGTTTTCAGCCATCCATTCTACATCTTTTTCTTCAATACCGAGCTCTCCTAAAGTAACTTTCAAATCAATTTTTTTCAGAAAGCTTCTTATAGCATCTGCACAATCTGCTGCATCAGTGCCTCCTAATAATTTAGATATGTTACTGTACTTTTCTAAATTACTTTCCCATGATTTTTCAACAATAATTGGTGTAAGTGCTGCCAATCCTTTGCCATGAACAATATCATGTAAGCCACTCGCTGGATGTTCAAGTCCATGAGGTGCAGTTACACCCGCTATTCCTATCACCATTCCCCCTAACGTACTTGCTAAAGTTACACTATCCCATGCATCTAAATCACTTGGATCATTGTACACTTTAATTAAGTTCTCTGATAATAATTTTATTCCATAAAAAGCCTTCATATCTGTTAATGGCTGTCCTATTTTTGATAAATAAGCTTCCATATTATGCGCTAATGCATCAAATCCAACAGAAGCAAGTATGCTCTTTGGCATTGTTACCATAAGTTCTGGATCAATAATTGATGCTTTTGCAATAATTATATTTGTTCTAAGAGATTTCTTATCCTTAGTTTCAGGATTTGTAAGAACTGAAAAACAGTTTCCTTCACTTCCAGTACCACATGTTGTCGGAACTAGAACTATAGGCAATGCTTCACTCCCTTGTTTAATACCAAATATATATTCTGATATATCTCCAGGATTTTTAGCTGAAAATGCTATACTCTTGGCTGCATCCATAATACTTCCACCACCAAGCCCTAAAACAACATCACATCCAGTTTCTTTGATGGCATCCACACCTTCATATACAGTTGTAGTAAGTGGATTTTGCTCTACTTTATCAAAAATTTCATATTGAACTTTTGCTTCATTTAACAAATCTATGGTCTTATCAAGTAAACCACTTTTTTTTGTACTGTTTCTCCCAGTTACAATAAGCGCTTTCTTTCCATACTTAACAACCTCAGTTCCTATTTCATTACTTCTCCCTCTCCCAAATAGAAGATTTATTGGTAAATTATAATTAAAATTCATTTTAACTCCCCCTAAGTAGTTTAATTGTCAATTCTAAACTACCGATAATTTCTGTTTAGCTTAGCATTTTCTTATAATCTTAATTTTCAATAAAAGAATATAAAAAAATGCCTTTATTAATAATAAAGACATCTTTGTCAAAACTATAATACCATATTAACAATATATATTCTATAATTTTATAGACAATAATTTAGTGCACATTGGACAATTAATAATTTTCTTGTTATTTAAGTGTTAATACTAAAATTTTCAGTTATAAGATAAATATTCATAAACAAATAAATCTTGTAACTTTTGTTACATACTTATTATCATATAAAAACTATACTTTAGTTAATGAATTACAAATATTAATGAGGTGTTAATTATGAATATAGATAATTTGATGAGAGAACATAAAGGTATTTTTGAGGAAATAAATTATATAAATGAGTCAATTAATAATAAAAAATTTGAATCTGATCTTTTGGATATAACTACTCATATAAACAAACTTGCTGGAAAGTTGAAAATTCACCTAAGTTCAGAAGACAAATTTTTATATCCTAATCTACTTAATGGAGATGATAATAAACTTAAAAACCTAGCAAATTCATATATTAATGAAATGGGTGGAATTTCAGATATATTTACAAATTACAAAAATAAATTTAATACAAAAAGTAAAATAATATCTGAAGGCAATGAAGTTTTTATAAGCGAAACCCAAAAAATCTTACAGGCTATAGAAAAGAGAATTAGTAAAGAAGAAACTGAGTTATATAAATTAATTAGATAGATTTATAGAATACTTCACCTATAGTCTTATATAACTAAAATAAACTCGATTCACTTAAAACTAAGCGAATTGAGTTTATAAATATTTTGCCTATATATTCTTACTTGTCTTCAAATAATGCAGTTGATAAATAACGTTCTCCTGTATCTGGTAATAATACTACAACTGTTTTTCCTGCATTTTCTGGACGTTTTGCTAATTCTGTTGCAGCAAATGCAGCTGCTCCTGATGAAATACCAACAAGCAAGCCTTCTGTTTTAGATAATTCCCTAGCAGCAGAAAATGCTTCTTCTGTTGTTATTTTTATAATTTCATCATATATTTTTGTATTTAAAACGTCTGGTACAAATCCAGCACCAATTCCTTGTATTTTGTGAGGGCCTGATTTACCTTCTGATAAAACTGGTGAATCTGCTGGTTCTACTGCAACAATTTTAATATCTGGATTTTTAGATTTTAAGTATTCTCCAACTCCTGTAACAGTTCCACCTGTACCAACACCTGCAACAAATATATCTACTTTTCCATCTGTGTCTTCCCATATTTCAGGAGCAGTTGTATTTTTATGAACTTCTGGATTGGCTGGATTTACAAATTGTCCTGGTATAAATGAATTTGGAGTCTCATTCGCTAACTCACTTGCTTTAGCTATAGCCCCTTTCATTCCTTTTGCTCCTTCAGTTAGAACTATTTCAGCTCCATAAGCTTTTATAAGACTACGTCTTTCTACACTCATTGTTTCTGGCATAACAATTATAACCTTATACCCTTTTGCTGTACCTACAGATGCAATACCGATTCCTGTATTACCACTAGTTGGCTCAATTATTACTGATCCTGGTTTTAATAAACCTTTGTTTTCAGCATCTTCTATCATAGCCTTTGCAATTCTATCTTTAACGCTTCCTGCTGGATTAAAATACTCCAACTTAGCTAATATTGTTCCTTTTAAATCTTTTCCCTTACTATAATTTGCAACTTCTAGTAATGGGGTTCTACCTACTAATTCTGCTAAATTCTTATATATCTTTGACATTCCAACCACTCCTTAAACTTTCTCATATAATTCTTATCAGTTTACTATGTTATAAGTATATTCTTCTGTTTTTATATAGTCAATACTTTTTTGTATATTTTAAAAAGTTTTGTCTAAATTACATATATATGCAATTTATGATAAATATACATACTAATAATTATTTTTAAAAAATAAAATAGTAAATTTTTATTTTTGATATATTATTACATTCTATTTTCTAACTATTTATAGTAATTTATTCACAATTCAATTACTACTAATTTTTAAAGAACAAAGTTTCAGGTGACTTTAGATAAATTCTGTATTGTGCTTCAAACTCTTTTTATATGTGTAGATTTCCTACAGAATAAAAAATAAGAAAATTCCTAGACTCAGGATATTTTGCTTATTTTTCTCTATATTGAAACACATCTTGATTCCGATATTTGTTTTAATAGATATTACTTTATGAATTTAATCACTCCATCTTTTCTTCCGTGTGCCTTCGGTGTATTAGCAGGATACCCTAAAGCTGCCATTCCCCAAACAATATGGTTTTCAGGTATTTCAAAGCTATTTAATACTTCCCTTACTTCTTTTTCATCACAAATATTCTTTAATTGATTAACCCAACATGAACCTATTCCTAGTGAATTTGCCATTAAGAATATATTTTCTAATGCACAAGAACAATCTGCAAGTCCATTTGTATTCTCTCTATCATTAGACAACATAATTAAAGTTGGAGGCGCATAAAAGTTATATCCAGCATCTCTTTTCAAAGCTTCTCTAACTACTTTTGCAAGCTGTTCCATCTTTTCTTTGCTTTGAACAACTGTAAATTGCCAACTTTGTTTGTTCATTCCGCTTGGTGCATTTACTCCTGCCTGTAAAATTAAATCCAATTCTTCATCTTTTAATTGTTCTTCCTTAAAAGCTCTCACACTTCTTCTTGTTAATATGTTTTGTAATACTTCATTCATGATAACATCTCCTCTTACACAAAAATGTTTATACGTTATTTTTCCATTTAATTTAAAGATAATTAATTATAGTTTTTATGATTAAATTATATCACTATATTAATGTTATAACTAATTGCACTAAGCAGTTTTTAATTAACATCAGCTTTATATTCATTAGGTAGTTTAATATAATCAATGCTACTTTTTCTATATTGCACAGGTGTAATATTAAACTGTTTCTTAAAATGTTTATAAAAAGTAGGAGTATCCTTAAATCCACAAGAATAAGAAATCTCTGTTATATTCATTTTCGTGGTTTCAAGTAAATTCACGGCAGTATTTAACCGAAAAGAAATAAGATATCTCTGAGGTGAAACTTTATATTCCTCCATAAATATTTTATATAAATATGTTCTATCAATTCCGACGTATTTAGCTATATCGCTAACTTTGATATCATAGCTAAAGTTATTATAAATATAATCACGGGCCTTATCAGCATATGATTCACAAGTGTTTTTTTCTTTCATATTTACCTGATCATACATACTTGAAAAACACATATACAACTGACCAATGAGAGAATATTCATTGTGACTATCTTCTTCATAATTCTGTATTAGTGAAAGTAGCCTTTCTTTGAGAATCCCATTACTATTGTCCTTAAAAATCAAACTATTTTTTGATAATCCACAATTTTTTAGAATAGTGCTAGCATCATTCCCATCAAAACTTACCCAACAGTACTCCCAAGGCTCTTCTTTATCTGCTTTATAATAGGTAGATTCACCTGGACAAATTAAAAAAGCCTCTCCCCTTTGTAATTCATAGCATTTGTTATTTACATAATATTTCCCTTTTCCATTTAAAATATAATGCAAAAGATAGTGATGACGAATGGCAGGCCCAAAAGAATGGGATGGCGCACAGACCTCATGGCCTCCATAGTATATTGTTAAAGTACTGATTGATCTATATTTTGAAGTAAATTCTAACTTTGCTTCCATTAATTAATCCTCCTCTAGGATACTTATATACTTTATGAATATAAATATAGAAACATTCAACATAAGCACAATTTTTAGAAACATAGAACATAGAAAGTATACATTTACAATTATATAATTTATTTATAATAAAATCAAAATTACTCAAGGAGGATGATTATATGAAAATTACATTCATGGGAGCTGGAAGTACTGTATTTGCAAGAAATGTGCTAGGCGATTGTATGTGCACAGAAGCACTACTAGATAGTGAAATTGCACTTTATGATATTGATGAGGAAAGATTAAAGGAAAGTGAAATAATCCTAAATGCAATCAACAAAAATATAAATAATGGCAGGGCTAATATAAAATGTTTTCTAGGCATTGAAAATAGAAAGCTAGCACTTAAAGATGCTACTTTTGTGGTTAATGCTATTCAGGTTGGAGGATATGATCCTTGTACAATTACAGATTTCGAAATTCCTAAAAAATATGGTTTAAAACAAACTATTGCAGATACAATTGGAATTGGAGGCATTATGAGAGCTCTAAGAACAATTCCTATAATGGCTGACTTCGCAAAAGATATGGAAGAAGTATGCCCTGATGCATATTTCTTGAACTATACAAATCCAATGGCTATGCTTACAGGCTTTATGCAACGTTTCACTAAAGTAAAAACAATTGGACTTTGTCATAGTGTACAAGTATGTTCAGAACATTTATTAAAAGATTTAGGCATGGAAGATAAATTAGAAGGTAGAAAAGAATTAATTGCTGGTATTAATCATATGGGTTGGTTATTAGAAATATATGATAAAGCAGGCAATGATTTATACCCTGAGATTAGGAAAAGAGCTGAGCTAAAAAATTCTGGTGAAGAAAAACATAAAGATATGGTTCGTTATGAATACATCAAACACCTTGGATACTATTGCACTGAGTCAAGCGAACATAATGCAGAATATAATCCTTTTTTCATTAAATCAAAATATCCAGAACTAATTAATAAATTTAATATCCCTCTAGATGAATATCCAAGAAGATGTATTGAACAAATTGAGGGTTGGCAAAAAGAAAAAAATGAAATATTACGTGATGGTAAAGTTATACATGAACGTTCAAAAGAATATGCATCTTATATTATGGAAGCAATTGTGACTAATACCCCTTATAAAATTGGTGGTAATGTACTAAATACTGGACTCATTGATAATTTACCAACTGATGCCTGTGTAGAAGTTCCTTGTATGGTCGACGCTATGGGAATTCATCCAACTCATGTAGGAAAACTTCCAACTCAACTTGCTGCTATGAATATGAGTAATATAAACTCTCAATTATTGACAATTGAAGCAGCAGTTACAAAAGATAGACGTAAAATCTATCAAGCTGCCATGATGGATCCACATACAGCTGCTGAATTATCCATTTATGATATTATAAAAATGTGTAATGAAATGATTGAAGCTCACGGAGATTATATGAAAGACTTCAAATAAGATTAGCATATTCATATAATTTGAGTATACTAACAAGAAAATAATAAGTTGTCTATGAATTATTCTTAGACAACCTTATTATTTAGCTAACTCAATATGAAACTATTATTTAAACCTCACTGCCATAACCAATAGCGGTAGGGAATTACTCACTACTGCTTTATAAATGCTCTATAAAATTGTTTTATTCTAATCTCTCCATTAACTTAAATGAATACCCTATCTCTTCTATCTCTTTTCTTGAAAGTATTCTTCCTTCCTCTGGCCTTTCATTTAATTTAAAAACTATGGCTTTTTGCCCTACTTCCTGCTTAAAATTTATACGGTTCATTTTAATATCCATATTAAATGTATCAGATACTGCTTCTGCCGTTGCCTCATGGCCTATTGCAGATACAAATCCATTTTCAATTAGAAGTTCTTTTGCCTCCTTTATGTCTATGTCACTTATTTTATATACTCCATTTGTTGTAGCAACAGTTCCATTAAATATTCCTATCTTCATTCTCATCACCTCTATTAATATATTATTACATAAACTTTGTCCTTGCCAATGTTTTCCTTGGAATAATATACTTTTATCCTATAAATAAAGTACTTACAAGATACAAAGGAGCACTTTTCATATGCTCCTTTTTAGACGTAATATACTGTAATGAAATTAAAGTTCAATAAAATTCTAATTTTTATAGTTCTTTATATAACATACTTAATTTCTTTATTTTCGAACAGATCCTCTATTTCTTTTATAAAGAATTGTTTCATTTCATCTATATTTTCTTTTGGATAAACATACTTTCCATATCCAAATTGACCATATTTGAATTTACGCTCTTCATCACTCATTGGTAATTCACTTTCTGGAAAAACCTGAAGTATTATATTTTTTGCTGTTGATGTGTAACGATGAGATATTATCTCAAATGTCACTGGCGTTTCTAAATCCTTTGGCAGGTTTTTACTTAAACTTAGCAATAAATCATGATATTCTTCTTTCCAATTTGGATAAATGAACACAGGTGCAACTAAAAAACCAATTGGATATCCTGCTTTAGCCGCCTTTATACTAGCTTCTATCCTTAAGTCACGAGAAGCTGTTGCATGCTCATACTTATTAATAACTGATGATGTATTAATGCTAAATCTCATTTCAGTATGACCATTATGTTCTAAATCCAATAGTGAATCTATATCATTATACTTTGTTACAAACCTGAATCTAGCATTCTCATGCTTACCAAAAAATACTATAGCCTTTTCAAGTGAATGAGTATAAGGTTCCACAGGTATTGGATCTGATGTAGCTGCACCTTCAAATATGGTTATTTCAGGCAACCTTTCATCTATATACTTCTGGGCCTGACTCAAAATCTCATCAATATTTACATGTACCTTCACAAAAGGTTTGTCTCCAAGTTTTGTGTTTAAATAACAATATTCACATTGCCCCATACATCCAGATATTAGTGGTAATTGATAATGGGCCGAAGGCTTACAAGATTGAAATTTCAAACTCTTCTTTGTTCCAACCACTAAAGTCTTTTTCCCTTCCCTATACTGAGCATAAAAATCTTCTCCAGGAATATGCTGTTTTAATTTATTTGAAGTAATATTGATAATTTCAACATCCTCTTTATCTTTAAACTTATTTAAAATATTTTTAGCTGCCTCATAGTCTAATGAATCTTTTTCAAATATAACTCTTTTAGGTATAAACATATTTTTTCAAAAAACCAGCATATATACGCTGGTTCTTTTTCTCCTCTCTTTATATTTATTGTGTGTTTGCTTATATAAAGCTAGTATTTGCTAAAAATCATATTATATATACCTAAATTTACTTTTAATTACTTAATATTATTTTGTGTTTTATAATTGCTTATTCTATCCTTAAGCTCGTTTACATTGGGTTTCCTATCTATTGATATTTCTTGCTTATTATCTAATTTATAAATAACAGGAACTGGCTCCCCTTCTTTTAAGAACTCTAATTCTGCATAACGAATGCCTGTTGTTACTTCCCCTAAAAACTTATTTCCATTCTGCTCTAAAACATCAAGTTCTAATTTAACTTCTTCCAATTTTCTTGAATACTTCTTCCCTGTTTCTGTTACCTTTCTAATAAGTCCCACACTTTTAACTCCATTAGCCAGAGCTTTCTTATATCTAACTTCCCTTGAAATCATTGTTATAATTATTATCGCTAAAGGAATAATTAATGCTAACGTTGGAATCATTAATGGCAATCCAGCACTAACTCCTCTTTCATTTGTTTTAGTTAAAAAATTCTGCATAATAATAAATAAGCTAAAACCAGTAGCCGCTACAATTAAAATTGCTGATAGATAATTTTTATCTTGTTTCATATTCGTTCTCCTTTTTTATATTTTAATGTAAATTTTAATACTCTATTTATAAAGATTTTTCTTATTTTAAGAGTTTTAACTTTTTTTATTCAAACAAAGAAATTTAATTCTGTACCGATTGACTATTCTTATCTAAATATCACTTCATAGTCCCATTGTTAACGTTAAACATTTTGCTTTTATTACTCCTTTCTACAAAAATAATCTGTAGAATACTTGTTTCAAATTTATTATAACATAAATAATAAACTTAATTAATAAATTAAATATGTAATTATGCTGTATTTTTACCATTGGATACAATTAATCTAAAAAATTTGTATACATTTTCATTTTACAAAATACTTTTACATAATAAGCATTACTTATAATAAAGATTCTACACAAAGACCAACGTTCTAAAATGACTTAGAATGGTGGTCTTTGAATTTACATATAAACTTTACTATTTTCCCCTAATTCCACTTTATAATAGTATCCATATTAGTAAAAAACAACTTTAAATTACTTTAATTGGATGGTATAATGTACTTTGTTAACTACTAAACTTAAAATGATAGGGGTAAAAAATAATGAAGAAAAAAAGAATAATTGGTTTTTTTGTATTGGTGGCGTTACTATTTAGTTTTTTATTTAGTGGATGCTTTGATAGTAATGCAGCAAAAAATTCAGCTGACATTTACTGTTCACTGATATTTAAATCTGATGCTAAAGATCTTCAAAAGATAGGAGTATCCGACTCTGAGAAAGACAATATAATAAAAGAATACGAAGATAAAATTAAGGATCAATTAAGAAAAAATGTTCTTTTGATGCAATATTCGGCTTCAGATGAACAATTAAATTCTATATGTGAAGCATATAAAGAAGCACTTTCAAAGATTACCTATGAAACAAAGCAAGTTTCTAAATCTGGTGACGAAGCCGAAGTAGAAATTTCAACTACTAATTTTGATATAAAAAAGGTCGACGAACAAGCAGCAATGGATGCTTTAGATGAAACTGATAAGATGGAATTTACAAGTAATGAAGAGGAAAATAAAAAATTTGGTGAAATATATTTAAACAAGCTTGCAGAAGGATTAAAAAATGTAGAAGTAAGCTCTGATAAATCTTCAAATACATTTAAATTCAAAAAAGTTAATAGACATTGGATTGCAGATGATCAAACTAATTTCGGATACAAGTTAGTTGAATTAGCGGTAAATAAAGATAATGCTAATCTTAATATTGATGAAGAAAGTATCTCACCAAAAGAAAGTGCTGAAGTTCTTTGGAACTTAGTTATTAAAGAAGATAGTAGCGGTATGGAAAAGCTTGGATACAGCAAAGCTTTTGGCGAAAGAATAATTAAGAACATAAATAAGAATGATTTCAAAACTTTCAAAAAAGAATCTGGACAATCTGGTATTTCATTATCAGATGATCAGCTTCAAGGAATAATAAACGCTCTAAGAAGTGCTATAAGTAAAAACTCGGTTAATTTTGAAGAAGTGTCTAAAACAGATAATTCTGCACAAGTTAAGGTATCATCAACATTTATAGATAGAGATCCAATAACTAACGATGCAATAAATAACACTACATCTCAGGCATTATCAAATGGTATTAGAGACAAACAAAAAATAACAGAAGCCTACGCTGCAAACCTCATAGATTCAATTAATAGAGCTCAAATAAGCTCAACAACAACCGAAAATACATTCAACTTCACAAAAGTCGGAAATATGTGGTTGCCATCAGATACAACTAATTATACTGAAAGCATTTCTAAAATGGTTATAAAATAATAAAATTTATTAAGTAATCTATTAAAGTTTTTAAATATAAATAGCTCTATTCATTGGGGTTATTTATATTTTTTATATCCATTATTTTCAGATAATAAAGGAACAAATATTTTTTCAATTAAAAATATTTGCTCCTTTACTTTTTAACTAATCAATACAATGATATATTTTTACTCTTTATTCTTACTACTATAATTATAAAATAAAATTCTTTCTGCCATATATTCCTTATATAGAACTTAGATTTCTATATCTATTTGCTCACCATTTTTGGTTCTAGCTCTAACATCTAACATTCCTTTTCAATGCTTACTTCTTTAGAATCTCCATTCACATGAAATTCAGTTTTATATCCTTCAAAGCTTTCCAGCATATCAAATTTATGAATCATGTTATTTATTACTTTTATTGGCACGCTTCTAGCTCTAATTCTATTCCTTGAAATAAGTTCATTATATGGCACTTCAATATAAATAAATTTGACTCTAGCTCCATAAGATGAAAATAAATCACATAACTTCTTTCTAGTATCACTTACAATATTTGTTGCATCCCATACAAATGGCTCCTTTAATCGCAGATGATCCTTTGCTCTATCTTTTGCAATCATGGCAATTTTACTTGAATTATCCCTTGGTGATACATTAAATTCTTCTCTTATATCATCTAAGGAAATCACATGCATATGGCTCAAATTTTCTTTTATATAAGTATCCTTACCTGCAAGTGGAAGTCCAACCATTACTACAACTTCAAAGCTTGTGATATCAAATACTTCATCACCATACCATATATTTTTAGTGTTGAAATACTTAAATCTCGTATATTCATTTATAAATTCTTTTTTAGAATAAAAACATCCTATTTCAATAGAATATTCCCTAAAATAATCTATCTTATTTAAAAGCTCTTTTTTATCGCCACATTCTCTTCCTAACAGATCTGCCTTTGACAAAAGATATAATAAATTCATATCCAAGCATTCACTTGTTTTAATTAAATTATACTCTAAGTCTTCCTTCTCCATAAAGAGTAGTGGCAAGCCATGATATTTTATTAAGGCTGCAATTTGTTCTCTAGTTTGAAAGTCAATTTCATATTTTTGTGCATATTCCTTATAAACTAGTTCTCTAAACCTCTTTGCCCCTTTTATGGCATGCTTTGGAGATACTATTTCTCCATCTTCAATTTTGGTACAACTTATTTTGCCTATATCATGGAACAAGGCAGCTAAATATAAAATCACCCTTTGCTTATTAGAAAGCTCCTTCCATTCATTTAAATTCAAAAGCTCGTCACAGACATTTTTAGTGTGAATATAAACATTCCCTTCACCATGATATTTGGGATTTTGAGGTATTTCAATAATATTATTTATAATTTGAAAGCTATCGGCTATACTCTGAAAATCAAATTGTTTATTGATCATATTTTCAAATAAATCAATCTTCACTTCTTACACCTCTTCCCCTAGAGAAAATAAATCTAACCCCTCTTTAAGCTTATTAGGAATAATAGGTCTATTAATCCAATGAGTTTCAGAATCTAATATTGTATTTAGAAAAGAGTTCCTTACATATTTAAATCTATCTATAACTTCATTTTCACTTTCAACCTTAATATATAATCCTTCCATTAAATCTGAAGCATCTGTTTGCTTTTTTGCAATTCCATAAGACAAATTTAATTCTTCACATTGCTTTTTAAAAACTTCTTGGCAGTTTTCAGATTTAAAATTGGATCTACCTAAAAACGAAGTTAACTCTTTTAATTTGTTCAATTTTCCTTCATAGAGTACTAAAACTGAAGTGATAAATTTATGTCCTTGAAGCATTTCCTTCCTTCTTTTAGTACTTAAAAATTTATTTTCCAACTTATCGTAAATATCGAATTCCATAAAATAATGAGTAAGTTCATCATAGAAAACAGTGTGTTTTGCATATAACCATTCCCCATACATTACATATCTATTTCCTAGTATGCTTTCAAGTTCATTTTTATTAGAATTAGCCCACATTTTAAATAGTGAAAACTGCTTTTCACCATATCCTCCATTTAAAAAATGACCTCTACTCTGCAAAAGTAGATTTCCACTTTTGTCAAAGCTGATTCCTGTGTTCGCTCCATCAACTTTTTCTTCTACAACTATATATTTATCTTTAATAACTTCAAATTTAACACTTTTTAAATCCTCATCGCCAGATTGGAGCCTCGATCCCTCAATGTGGCGAGTTCTTGGATATTTAAACATTCCGTCCATATTATCTCTTCTTTCTTAGTTTATTTATCACTATAACACTCCCATCTTCTTTTAAATAGGAGATAACAGTGACTTAGACCCTAGGCATTGTGCCCCTGATGGTATAAGTTCAACTTAGTATTTTCAATGAGAAATTTATATTGAACATCTACAATCACAAAATCTCTCCGTGCACCAATATTTTTACAAAATAAAAAGTGCTGCGAATTTAACTTTTCACAACACAAATAAACTAAAAAAGATATTGCTTTTTTAGAGAATTAAGCCTTTAAAAGAAAGTAATAATAAAATATCCCATCTTATAATTGCCTTTGCTATGTTATTGAAAAGTATATTCTAATTAGGCACATCAAAAAAACAGCAAGTCAATCTGCCATTTTATTTTTATGCAACTTAAATAAGAGCATCTTAAAAAGAAGTTTTCTTTAATATAAAAACTTTTATTTATCATACTTTAATAAAGCTCTTAATTTTATATCAAATATTCTTGATATAATCGACTACCTAATAAAATTAGATATAATCTATTAGAATATACACATTACATAGTTCTCTTCCTCTCAAAATTACAATTTATATAAATATAACATTTTAATGTTTATATGTCAAATTAATCCATGCACCAACTGTTTTGGCTTCTTTTATAACTTTTAATATGATATACATTTCCATGATTTAGACGCTAAATTGCTGTGATTAACATAAACGCTAAAAATACATCTCTTAATAATAATGTCACTAAAATAAAATTCTACTACCATTTTTCACTTAATATTTCCGTTCTTTTTGCTTCATATTCTTCTTCACTTATAATTCGATCTTCTTTAAGATCTTTAATCTTTCTCAACTTTTCATCAAAGTTCTTACACTTTCCTTCATCAGATTCATTATCTTCAACATCAATTTGAAATGATGCAACTCCATTTTCACTAAAAACATTGATAGCATTAGCTAGTCCTATTCCGATAGCTACTAGTGTCCAAACAACACCAAATGCACCCGTATCTGGTATAGCCTTAGTTATTCCAATATACACCATACCAGCTCCCGCAACCATACCAATAATTGATATACTTTTATTTGGTTTTACTCTTCCCCTCTTTGGCATATTACGTCCTCCTTAAATAATTTTGTTTAGATTTTTTACATTTTCACAAATATATTTTGACGTATTATTTCTATATTACACAACGCTCATTAATACTACATTATTAAAATCTAAATTAGCTATATATCAGAAACATAGCTTTTTGCTATAATTATACATCTGCCTACTAACCACTTCCATTAATTCCATAAATATTTTGCTAAATAATACTCAATATTAACTGAAATATTAGTAACTATACCTTGAAATATATCTATCACAGAGTTATTCTCATCTTTTAAAAATAATGGCATATATTTCTCCAATTTGAAATATATACTCCCTCATTTATTACAACATTTAATCCAATAATTTATCATACTATTTTATTTTTATTAGCTTAATTCTCCCTCAATTTTTAAAACCTCATCAACACTTAACCCTGTTCCCTTAGCAACCATCTCGACATCTAATCCCATAATCAAAAAATTCTTTGCATTTTTTATTCTTTCTTCTTTTATGCCTTCTTCTCTAGCACTTTTAAGTCTTGTCATTTGATCATGAAGTTCTGCCTCTCTTGCTTCATATGCTGCTCTTGCATTATCATCTTTACTTATAACTTCAAGAATATTATATGCTTTTTTTATTTTTTCATTTTTTTCTGCTAGCATTTCAAACGCCTCCTTATTTCTTGACTGTAAGAACATCATCCATGAAGTACTTTTCTTAAACAGAATTCTAGCTTTTGCTAATTATACATAGTTTTTAAACTTCTTATTCTAAGCAAAAAGCCTAAAATTACAAAACTCATTTATAGTGAAAATTCTCCGAATTTGATACACTTTTTAAATTGCTTAAGATACTACTGATATTAACAATTCTGTGATTTAGAAACTAATTGCTAATTTCCATCAGATTTATTTTTACATGATTTATTTATCTAGTATTCCTTGTATAATCTCTAATCTATCAACACCTGAATCTTTATCTTTATATTGAGTTATAAAATCATTATAGTCACTATTAAGGATTTTCTTCCTATTAATTTTAATATTGTTATCCTTGATAATATTATCAATATCTATTATTTTTTCAAAAAAATCATCCGAATCATATGCATCTATTTTTTCCCCATCATTCATATATATTATAAATAAGTATTATTTTATTTCTATTACCACGTTTATATGATACCTCTGCATGTGTAACATCTCCCCATGTATATCCCTCATTTTTTGAAAAAATACCATTGCTAATATATATATCTTCTTTTCCTATGTTAACATATTTAAAAAACTGAAAATAAAGCAAAAATGCTGAACTCAAAAATACAATAATTGCAATCAATAAACAAATCTTAATTTTTATTATTTTAATCTGAAACTTCTTCCTAATATTCAAAATTACAAGCAATACTATTACGTATGGTGAAAAAAATATTATTTTTTCTGATATATTATCATGAATAAACAATAATGTATTAGGCATTTTAAATCTTAACATTTGAAACCTATAATATTCTGAATCTAAAAGAAATATTATTGGGAATGAGATAAACATAGGAATCATAACATCAAAAATTAATCCATTTATTTTAGAATCTTTATTAAAATTTCTATCCAAACGTATTCCTCCCGTAAAATTATTTTAAGAACTTAACAAAAATAAGGCTTTATTTGTAGTTAAATTTCTCCGAATTTGATACACTTTTTTAAATTTCTAATAATATCAACGATTTTATGATTTAGAAGCTAAACTGCTTCAATCTTATCTGATTTATTAATATCTAATTCTCTTTTTTCTTCTTCCATCTTTCAACTAAATCCTCAATTATTTTGTCATGTCTAATCTTTTATGGGTTCTATACTTAATAAAATCTTAGTATTAGGCAAATATTTAATTTTTACTTTTTTTACATCATTGAACCTAGCTTTAAACTTATCCAAATCATTCTCTTCTAATATATTTTCACGTACTATAAAATTAAAATCTGACGTTTCTACATACAATGTTCTTGAAGAGATCTTTGATTTTATTTCATTTATATAGACACTCTTCAATTCTTGTACCTCTTCACAATATGTTCCTTTTACAACATACGGCAGATCCATGAAGCTTGCATATGTTCCGCTATACGGTATAATCTTACAAGTAAAAATACATATACATATAAATGCAATTACTAACTTAATTATATTTTTATTATTTTTACATTTAAAAAAATAAATTGCCTTTTCGACTATAAAGCATGTTAAAAGTAATGAAATACCAGGTATATATGTTAATTCACCTACAAAACTTCGGTAATAAACAACATATGTATATGCTCTTTCAAAGTCTTTCATTAAAATACCGCCTAAAAATGAACTTGCTAGTATTATTAATAATGTTATTCTAAACCACTTACTTGCAATCTTTTCTGGTTTCGAATTCTTTAACCTTATTTTTTCTTCTTCCATATTTTTTACTAATCCTTTAATTATTAAAACATTTTTAATCTTTTACAGGTTCTATTCTTAACAAAATCATACTGTTAGGCAGATATTTTATTCTTACTTTTTTTACCTGACTATATTTTGCTTTAAAGCTATCGAAATTTTCTTCATTTACTATATTACTACCTACATTAAAATTATAATCTAAAGTTTCTACATATAGTGATTTTGTAGACCACTTTCCTTTTATTTCATTTATATATACACTTTTTAAATCTTGTACATCTTCGCAGTATGTACTTTCTGTAACATAATGCAAATCCTTATAGAATTCATACGTTTCACTATATAGTATAAATTTACATGTAATCCCACATACCAAAAACAATGTAATGATTAAAGTAATTACATTTATACGCTTTTTGCATTTGTAAAAATAAATTAATTCGTTAATTATGAAACCTATTAAGAACAATGAAAATCCAGGCATATATAATAAATCAACCCAGAATATCCGGTAATATGTTCCATAAAAGTTTGCCTTAGTAAAATCAGTTACAAAGCTAGCAATAACAAATGAAATTGGTATATATGTTGCAATAATTATTGTAAGCCATCTTCCAGCAATTTTTCCTGCCCTCGAATCTTTTAATTTTATATTTTTCTCTTCCATACTTCACCTATATATCCATTAATATAATTTGATCTTTTACCTATATACCTAATAAGAGATTATTATTAGGTATATATTAAGTACTTATTTGTTTTAACACTTCTATATTTTAAATTAATACCCTTAACCGTAAAAAGTTTTATTTAATTTTTTCCATACGTTTTACCTTCTTGTTAAGTAATAAACTTACATTTTATAAAATTCTTAACAGAATAAAAATGTACTAAAATAATCTCACTATCTTAAAAATTGATTAATTTTACGAGCTTTATCGGGATCTTTACATGCCTTATCTACTTCGTTTACCAAGTTTCTAGAATTAACCCAATAGTTTACATTGTTAATCCATTCTTCTGACCAATCTTTTTTGCCTTCAGCTAATTTATACAGTGACGGAATTGTATTTATTACTCCTCTAGCATATCAAATGAAGCTGCATCTGCTCCTGCTGCTGCATGCATTGCATAATTATATTCCAAGCATTTTGAGGGTCAATTTCATAATCAGCATCTATATAATCCTTATACTGTTCAAGTTAATTATTTTATTCAGCTGTAAAATTATTCAAATAAAAATGTACTATTATAATATTAATCTCTTAAATATAATGAATATCATTAAAGATGTGAATCATATCGTAAATATTATTTTGTTATCTGATATCGTATAGAATCTTGCTTATTTGTACTAAACTATACTTCATAATTAAATTTAGTTTATTCTTTCTCACTTTCTAATACACCTTCAGTTAAATTTTTTGTTTATATAAAGCACCACACTTCATTTAAATGTGGTGCTTAGAGTTTCCTAATGTAATACTTAATTTTTAATCATCAAATTTAATTCATTGAAACTTTTTATTCTAAGCAAAAAAACTAAAAGCACAAGTGTTATAACCTGTGCTTTATCATATCTAAGATTAGCTCTCAAATCTGTTGATTTATTTGGTCTATTTTCAATATGATAAACATTTTTTATATATTTTACTAACTTAGCAAAGTAATTTTTTCTCAAATACAAAACCTCATTTCAATTAATAGCTTAACAAAAATGAGGTCTCATTTATAGTGAAAATTCTCCGAATTTGATACACTTTTAAAACTAACAAAAATGCTAGTGATATCAATGGTTTTAAAATTCAGGAGCTAAACCGCTGTATTTACTAAATTAATTTTCTATTTCCTTTGCCTCTAATAGTGTTTTTATAAATTCTAAAACGCAGTGCTTCTACGCCTGATTTTACAACTGTAAATTTAAATAGTAAAAATGAATGTAGAGCTAGTAAGCCTTTGATGGTATTCAAATAATCATAATTACTATTAATAATTAATAGTATAAATTAAATTTCGATGAACTAAACTTTTTATAACATATTATTTTTTATAATTAGCATTTTCATTCAAATATTCTATAAGATTCTCACTTAGCTTTATCTTATTATTATTCTCTAAAGCATAAATAATATTTGATATTCTCTTTATAGATTTTACAGGAAGAATCAACAAGCTATAATTTTGATTATTTAAAAACACAATTGATAAGACATTCCATCGCTTCCATCTATATGTTTGCTCAATTAACTTTAAATCTAATCCTTTTATATCATTAAATAAAATTATTGATTTAGAAAAAACACTACCAGTTTCTATTCTATCTTGATATAAACTAATATGATCTGTTATCAACATAATTATAAATGGTAATAATATTAATTCGAATAAAAATACACACCAAATAGCTAATATATCATGCCGATTAATTAATACAAAAACTGGAAGTATACATATAATCACAAAAAAAAATATTAGTATTAACTTCCTTTTTATATTATATTCTGAAAAAATAGGTATTTCTTTATTCAATATATATCATGTCCTCTCTTTATATTAATATATTCCTTTAAACTAATTATCGGAACAATTGAATTTAATATATTATTTATTTAATATCTCCAATACTACATTTAACGTGCCATCTTTAAATGTATTTTCGAAATCCATATAATCGCTTGGTTGTATTTTACCTCTAGCAATTTTAATCCTTTTATCTTTCATAAATTTATCTAAACTTATTATATTGCAAAAAAAATCTTCTGAATTACGTGTATTTACTACGGTGCCATCATCTAAATTTATGTTATAAAAAAGTTCTATTTGGCTTTTGATGTCTCGCTCATATGACACTTCTACATCTATAACATCATTCCATACATAACTCCTATTCTTACAAAGTATACCATCCCTTATAACAATCCCCTAATTATTCGCGTCTATATATTCCTTTTTGTTTCCATATTTTCTTCCTTCAAAATATATATTCTTTAAGCATTTTCTCAAAAATCTTATCTAATCCATGCTAAATGATAAATCTGTAAATTCCTTATCACTTGGCACATCTACACTGCCAAAGAGAACATATAACTTCTAACCTTTTCCATTTAAATATTCTTTTAAATCATGACTTATATTTATTTGGTAATTATAATTTTTCAAAGTAGAAATTACATCAGGTATTCTCTCACTTGCAGAAAGAGAACACAAAATATGATTCTGCTTGTCTAAAAAAATAATTCTTAGAGCCTTCGATTTATGACCTCTATATGATCCTTCAACTAACTTTATATCTATCACTTTTATCTTATTAAATAAAACTATAGATTTTGAGAAAACACTTCCAACTTCTATTTTATCTGAATATACACTAAAGTGACTTGTTAATATATAAACTAATATTACCAAAGACATTATTTGCATAAGTATAAAAAAACAAATAATTCCTACATCACCTGCACTAGTTATTACTAAAATAGACCAACCACAAAAGATTATCAAAAAAAGTATAGTTTTGAACTTTTTATTCATGTTATATTCTGAAAAAATAGGTACTTCTCTTTTCACTATTTATCACCGCTCTTCATATTAATAATATAATTTGTAACATTTCAATTCATAATATAATGATTTAATATTCTATTTACTCAGTATTTTTAGCACAACTTCTAATCTATCAGTCTTTACTCCTCCTGGGCCTTGATATTGGCTTACAAAATCGTTATAGTCCTTACTCAATATCTTTTGTCTATCAATTATAATTTTTTTCATTTTGCATTAAATTATCAAGATTGGCTATATTATTTAAAAAATCTTTTGAATCATTCGCATGTACTATTTTCCCATCGTCAAAATATATATCATAGCTAATTATTAGAGCACCTTTATTACCTCTTTTATATGATACTTTTGCAGATGTCACATCACTCCATTTATAATCTTTAATATTTGAAAAAATATTGTTTCTAACATGTATTCCGTCCTTATTTATATCTGTATAATCAAAGAATTTAAAAAAAAGAAAGAATGTCAAAATCATAATTATTGTAATAATAATAATTAAACAAATTTTAACTTCCATAGCATTCATGTGAGAATAATTCTTTATAATAAAAATTGCCATAAATATTATAATAGGTATGGAAAAAGTTATTATCCATTGTGATATATCATCATGAATGAACAATAATGTGCTTGCATTAGATAACTTTGAAATTTGAAAATTATAATACCATTCATATAATGAACCTAAGATTGGTAACGAAGTAATTAAAACTATAAAAAAAATCATAATATTTTGCCAATCACTAGACGTTTCACTACTCTTTTTATTCAAATATATTTCCTCCTAAAGCCACTTAATAAACTATTACAGTATTTTTTCACTTTTATTACTTCTTTTATATACTTTCCAGAATACATTTATCTTATTGGGATAGCAAATTTATTCATCGTAATAATCTCCCTAATAACAAATTATATTTATCTCTATCGCATTACTTATTAATATTTTGTACATTTATATCTGTAAGACCACCTGCATTGTGTCAGAAATATTCTTACCTTTTTTATCATTATTATATGTATTGTCTATACTATTATAGTCACCAGAATGTATACCACTTCTATTGATTTTAATTTTTTTGTCTTTCATAAAATTATCTAAATCAATTATTTTATCAAAAAAATAGCGGCAATTTCGAACATTTATTTTTCTTCCATCATTTAAGTAGATATTATAAATAATAAGATTATACTAGACGAAAAAAATATAATTAAACTTGCTACATAATTATTTACAAACAACAATGTACCATTACTTGAAAAAGCTGATGTTTGAAAATTGTAATATGAATCACTTAGAAACATTAATAATGGCATTGAAATAATACCTATAATGCAAATAGCTAACATTACTGCCGATGATTCGTTGTTATTTTTCACAGTACCCCGCCTTAGCAAAATCATTAAATTTATTTAATTCAACTTCAATATGATAAACTTTCTTCATATACTTTATTAATTTTACAAAATAATTTTTTCTCAAACATAAAACCTCATTTCGGTTATTAGTTTAACAAAAATGAGGTTTCCTTTTATAGTGAAAATTCTCCGAATTTGATACACTTTTTAAATTACTAATAATACCACCAATATCAACGGTTTTATGATTTAGAAGCTAAACTACTGTTTAAATTATATATAATCTTCGAATTACTCAATCTCATCATTTCTTATTTAATTGTTTTGAAACCTTATACTCTACTAAGTAATAAGTTGAGCATGCTACAAGTATATAACATATGAGTAAACAAAAACAAATTATTGTAACAAGCATTGTAAATTGACCATATTTTTTTACAATTGGTTCAATGATAAAATATCCTATACCAAAAAATATCGGGCCACCTATTAACACTGTTTTATTTTTATTCATTATTTCTTTTTTTATTTTCATTTCTGTTTTAGCTCTAATTATAACTATTCTTAGCGTGCTAAGAAAAATTAATATATATATAAATATAGTTAAATATACAAAATAAATATTTTTAAATTTTAAGAATACATAATAAGATGTGTAGGCCATTGATAAAAATGCTAGTGACATCATCCACAGACTAATTACTTTAAAGAAAATAAGTATCATCTTATTTTTTCTAGCCTTGAATGCTGTTATACATCCGCATAGAACAATAAAAGACATAATTACCAATACAAGTTTCCCTACCGCATCATTATCCTTAACTATATTCATAATCCATACATATATCCAAATAATAACCGTTGCTATCGTGTATTGAGTAATCTCTTTTCCAATTTTTTTGTTATTTAATGTTGCAATATCCCTTTTCATTCTGCCAATCATATTAACCTCCATTTCACCGCCACGTCTAATAATAAAATTATTAATTTTCTTGATTTCCATGCCGTCTTTTATATTACTACTATTTCCAGAGCAATCTAGCTTTTGCTATAATTATACATAAATTTATAAATATTTTCCATTAATCCTTGCTTGAAAACATTCAATATTCTAAAAATAGATAGACTTTCCCCTACCCCAAAAATTATTTCTCCATTATTATGTTTTTTTACTCTTTAATCACTATTGAAAACCAACTCTGATTTATATTCAATCAGATACAATCCCTTTAGCAAAAGTCTTACAATTTCTCGTTGTGTTGAAAAATGCTTTCTCAACCGCCTAAATAGAAATAATTGCATTATGTTTGATGCAATAAATATCAAATAAATTACTGCTTCAACTGCTTTACCTCCATGCATAAAGCAATGTTCTAAGCCACTTTCTTTTTTCAAATTACTAAAAATTGAATTTTCAATATCCCAGCGTGCTCTTATTATTTTAAATAAAGTTTCAAGTTCCATATCCATACAAGTCGTTATAATCATTATTTGTGACCTCTTTTTATTTGGATATTTCATTGCATATTTCACAAAACGCAATGGCTCTTTTACCTTGTCCATAATAAATACTAACTCATATACTTCAATTTTTTCAAAACCTCTTTCATCTGTCCAAACTTCAGCTTTCTCTGACTTATTTACTCTCTTTTTCACTTCTCTAATACTTTTATTATTGTTATTCTTCGTTCTAACAATTGTATCAACACCATGCTGCCTACAATGATTAATCCAAACGGAATTACAGGCAAGAGCATCATAAACTACAACATCAATTAAATTTTTATGAACTCTTAATACGTCTGTAAGCAGCCTTTTTGCCACATTTTGTTCTCCCTCATCCTTTGATTCCGAATCTTGTCCTGGTCTATAATTTTCAAAATCAATAACAAGCTTTGGTCCTTCTCCAACTATTGACATGACGACTCCACTATGAAAACAATGAGATTTATTCCTTAAGCATTCTGGGCAGCTTTTCTTATTACTTCCGAAGAACTTTGTTCCATCTATAGCGGCCACTGTACATCCATCAATTGTTCCATTTTCAAAAACTTTATTGTCTACTGCCTTCTTTATTATATATTCATTTATTTCTTTTAAGCCTGTAATATCAATAACCTTTAAAGTATCTCTAATACTATCAACCAATGGCAGCCTTGTACCTCTTGGAAATAGTTTGCTGAATTCATTATTTTTAATCATCAAATTCAATTCATTAAAACTTTTGATTCTAAGTAAAAAACCTAACAATACAAGTGTTACAGCCTTTGCTGTATCATATGTAGGATTAACTCTCCCATCTGTTAATTTATTTAATCCACTTTCAATATGATATACATTTTTCATGTATCTTATTAACTTAGCAAAGTAATTTTTCCTCAATTTATAAAACCTCATTTCGGTTATTAGTTTAACAAAAATGAGGTTTCCTTTTATAGTGAAAATTCTCCGAATTTGATACACTTTTTAGATTACTAAAAACACTAGTGATTTCAATGATTTTATGATTTAGAAGCTAAACTGCTGGCTGTATCCAAGACCATCATCCGTTTCTTCATTGTAGTACTCTGGACTTATGTGC
>CAURJV010000022.1:0-69637 GCA_963524945.1 uncultured Clostridium sp. | reverse complement strand
ACTTCATGTTTTTCATTATCTACTAAAGCCTTACTTGCTATTGTATTTCCTGAATGACTTATCATATCTTTCATTTTCATTGGTTCAAATGGTTTGATATTTCTTAAATATTTCATAAGCTTAATCCTCTTTCACTACTATTAATAGCATCTTCATGTCTTCTTTTGCAGTTACTTGATGCTGAATATTTGCTGGCATAACTACCACTTGCCCTTTGTGAGCTTCCATTACTTCATCACCTATCTTTACAGTAGCTACTCCTTCCTGAATAACAATCATAGCATCACCTTTAGCTGCATGAGGCCCAACGCCTTCACCTTTTCCAAAAGCTAATGCAGTAAGTCCTACACCTTTCTTTTGAGCCATTGTAACAGTTTCTATTTGACCTTCTTTGCAGCTTACTAAGCTGTCAAAATCTATTGCCTTTGATTTTTCTATATTCTTAATTAATTCTTGCATATTACATTCTCCTTTTCATTTTTTATAAATAAGCTGTAAATGTTTCTATTAGTTCTTCATTATTTTTGTTTATATTGCTATCAAAATATAGATCTAATACAGGAATATTTATTTCTTCTTTATATTTTTCTCTCAGTATTTTTAATATTGTAGCCGTATTTTCATACATTGAGCTTACAACAATAATCCCATCAACATTTTCTGCTGTTAGCAATTTAGCAAATCTATATCTTCCGCTTCCTCCTGCATAATTTGGAAGCTTATCTTTTAGTGCTTCATTAAGACTATCAATATCCTTATTAAATGGAGATTTTTCTTCCAGAATCAAATTAACTTTATTAATAATCTTCTTGGCTTCATCTACTAATTTTAAATATGGTTTATTGGTCTTATTTCTTTTATTGCTAAAATCTTTATATATCATATATAATTCTTCTGCAAAGGGCTGCTTTACAACATCATAATCTTCCATTAGCCTTTTTATGAGATTATTATTTAAATAATCTTTATGCACTACCAAAGATTCTCCCACTATAAGCAGTTTCTTTTTATTTTCCTTTAATATCTCACTATCTAGGATTTCTAATTTCTTATCAAAATATGAGTCTGTCATATTATTATTTTTTATTGCTTTAATTAAATCATCTAAGGATGTTTCTTTTTTATCTTCATATAATCTATTAATTAGATCACCTATTACCAATGCTTTAAAGAATTCTAGACCAAAATCTTTATCTCCTAAGTAATCTTCTATAAATGGCGCTTCGAGATTTAGTTTTCTTCCACATTCTAAGGCTTTATATTGTATAAGCTTCCCATACTGCCCAAAGGTTTCACTTCCTTCATCTGTAGGAAGATATAATGTATATTCTTTTTCACTTTCTTTAACTTTACTTATGACCTCTGATATTAAACCAGTTAATGAAAAATACTCTTTCCCTCTAGAAAATTGCTTTCCAATTTCAATTGTGCTTTCACTTACAGGTTCTAATATTGTAACCTTTGTATTTTTTCTTTCTAAGAAAGCTTTTAGTATATTGCTATATGGATACATATATGGAATTATCACTTCATTTTCAGTTTCTATTTCATTCTTAGAGTCTTGAAGTTTATTATCAAATTTAACTTCATTAACCATTCCAAGTTTTTTACTACAATTACCTTCAGCAGATTCCTCAACTTTATTTTCTAAAAGGCCATTATTATCACAATTTTTAATTGAATTTATAAATGCTTCTACCCTTGTAATTACTCCAACTTTTGAAGAGTGTTCATCTACTTCTATATGCAAGTAAGGCTTGCTTCCCATTTCCTTTTTAAAATAATGCGTAAGAATTGTATCTGGGCCACATCCATGATTAGTAATGTATATTGGATATAAATTTTTATGATTTCTTATAATTTTTGCTCCTGTTATTATGTGCTGTCCAAAAGGCCAATACATATTAGAATATTCTTCTCCAATATTCATTTCAGAAGCTTCAAGATGAGTTAAATGAAGTACTTTATATCCACGCTTTTTTAATTCATTTTCTATACCCATGTTTAATGCTGGATCAACAATATTATATACTCTGCTTATCATTACAAATACTTTTTCATCTTCACCTATATTTTTTAAAACATCCGATCCAAGTGACTCAAGATTTTTTTCATAATCCATAAACTTTTTCATACCAGACATTACTGCTGCCGCTGTTTCTATTTTATTTTTTCCAAGATCTTTTCCTATACTTAATAAGGTTTTAATCATATATTGTTTACCAAAATTAAATGATAATGTTGGCGATATTAACTTTATATTTTTTTCTTCTAAATTAAACACGCTTTCAATTATCTTTGGTGAAGTCTGCATATACACACATGCATAATCTTCTCTTACATCTGAACCAGCATGCTTCATAGTATATAAATGTGGTAAGAATATATAATCAACTTTCCTCTGTAGAAGCCATGCTACATGCCCATTTATTAATTTAACTGGAAAACATGTTTCTTCAAACGAATATTCTTGGCTAAGGCCTATTATATCTTCATTAGTTGCATCTGAAAGTAAAACATTATATCCTAATTTTTTAAATATCTCATTAAACATCGGGAACATTTTATTAAGAAATAGTACTCTTGGTATCCCTATTGTTTTTTTATTAGCATCTTTATCAGTTATATATCCGTCTAAGAATAATTTTTCACCTTTATTTGAATAATCTATACTGCTATTTTGTTTCTTATCTTTCCCGTTATTCTTTATACTTTCCTTTGTTAAAACCGCTGTCCCTAAAGCGCCTGTAACACTAAAAAATTCTGGAACAATAATTTCTTTATTAAGTAAAGCTCTAAATGCATTTACTACTGCTTGATTATGAGCAATTCCACCTTGAAGGAAAATTTTATTTCCAATAGGCCTATTTCCAACAACTCTGTTCAAATAATTTTTTACTATAGAGTAAGCAAGTCCAGCTGAAATATTTTCAATACTTTCTCCTTCTCCTATTGCTTTACCTATGTTTCCTTCAATAAAAACAGTACATCTATCCCCTAAATTGCAAGGGCTATCGCCTTCTAAAGCAACCTTTCCAAACTCATTAATACTTATTCCAAGTTTCTTAATCTGCTCTTCTATAAACGCTCCTGTTCCTGCTGCGCATATTTTATTCATTTCAAAGTCTTTTACTAATTTATTTTCTATACATATATATTTTGAATCCTGACCACCAATTTCAAATATGGTATCAACATCACTACATACATTTATGGCACCTTCTGCTTGAGCTGTAATCTCATTTACAATTAAATCTGCATTAATTAATTTTCCAATATACTCTCTACCAGAACCAGTTGTACCTATTCCTTTGAATTTAAAGTCTTGTCCTAATCTTTCTTTTAATATATCAAAATATTCAGTAACAACTTCTTTTGGTTTTCCATTAGTTTTTGTATAAATATAATCAATTACGTTGTTAGCTTCATCAATAACAACAAAATTGATACTTGTTGATCCAATATCAACGCCCAAGTAACCTTCTTTTAAAGTATTGTTTATACAATTATGTTTATTTAAACCATCATTTACTCCGAATCTATCTAACCTTTCAAATAAACTATTTTTAGACTTTTCTATAATTAATTTTTCAGAAGAGTTAAGTTCATTTACATCTATAGCTAATCCTTTTTCTGCTGCTATCTTGCAAGCACCAAAACATGTTAGTAACTCAAAATTTTCTTCAATTATAATATCTTCTTCCTCTAGCTTTAATACATCCTTTAGAGCTTTAACTACTCCTTTGTTATGTATTACTCCACCAGAAAGCATGATTGGTTTATTAAGTTTATTTTTCTGAAGAACATTTGCTTTATAATTTCTAACAAGTGCATGGCATAATCCTTGCAATATATCCTCTACTTTTACCCCATCCTGCATATGATGTATCATGTCAGTCTTTGAAAAAACGCTGCATCTTCCAGCTATTCTTGGAATTTCTGTAGCTTTTTCTGTGTAGGCTGATATATCTTTTATATCTATAGATAATCTTGAAGCCTGCTCTTCTAAAAAAGAACCTGTACCAGCTGCACAGCTTGTATTCATAAAGAATTTTACATTTTTAACGTCTATATCTGTAATATATTTTGTTTCTTGTGCACCTAGTTCAATAATAGATTTAACACTCTTATTTTTAAATAAAGCTCCTTCAATAAGAGAAATACTGTTATTAATATGGTATTTTTTATCTAAATTAATTCTTGATGATAAACTTCCTGTTATCCCAATAACCATATTTGATTCTTTATTAATTACTTTAATCTTCTCAATTAACTCACTATAATATTTATTAATATTTCCTTTATGGAATATATAATTACTTTCAATTAAATTATCATTACTATCTAAGTAAACATACTTAAGAGTTGAATAACCAATATCTATTCCTAACTTATTCATAACGCCCTCCTTTGAAATTCATTCTCATTTACTTCTTATAAGTATTATATTACACTTTCACGCTAGACTCCGTATCATATGATACGCTTAAGAAGAAATTTATGAGGTATCTGATGTCAGATTTAGATAATTTAAATATTTCATGTGCTTCTAAAGTGCAAATGATTGAGGTTTTTATAAACTAAAATACCCTATAGAGTTGACTTTTTTATCGTCTATTCTATAGGATACAATCTAATTATCTTATGATCCATCCGTTATTAAAAATAAAGTTTACACTATATCTTTCAATCTGAAGTATTGCTCGATCTTTTCATCAATTAAACAAAAATTACAGGAATGTGCGATTTTAAATTTCATATTTTTAGTTAAGACTAAAAATAAATTATACAGATTAATCAATAGTTAGCTACAACAATGGATTATGCTGCTATCTTTCATCTCTATGATCATAATCACAATTACGAGCTGGTGGAATACTCTGTATGAAGTTAAAGACATTTTCCGGATCATATTTAGCTTTAATTCTCCTAAGTCTAGCAAAATTATCACCATAATATTCATGACCGTAATCTTTTATACATAAATCTGGTACATTTACATATGATCCAGTTATATACGGCTGCAACCTTGCACGTGTCTTCTCAACAAGCATAATATTCTCTCGTGCTTCACCTTTTTCAATCCATGATGCATCCCATTCCAAATAATATTTAGTATTTCGCCAGAAAAATGCTGTATCCTTTGGATTTACACTATTCATAGCGCCTCCAGAGTTAAGGAAAAAGAAATTAGATTCGCTTCCTTTTGCCTTTTCTAAGAAGCTTCTTATTGCTTTAATTCCTTCTTCAGGTAGAGTTTGCTCAACCCAGGCAGATGACCACGTACTCTTCTGTTCATCGAAGAAAGGTTCATTTGGAGCCCAGAAATCTATTGCCTCACTTAGTGTAACCCCATCGACAACCACCTTTAAAGGACATCCTACTTCTATCAAAGGTCTTATCAATTTCTTAAGTTCTGCTTTAGTCCCAAGGAATAGTCCCTGCGAACGGAGAAGTCCATTTGTTTTTGAATATATCTCCAATATGGTACCAAGTCTTACATCTACGAATGGGGACCACCTTTGCCATGCATCAATAACTTCATCTAATTGCTCCCAAGGCCAAATTATTTGGAATATCCCAACTTCAGCAGGAGCACGACGTATTCTAAATGTGTATGAGGTTATAATACCGAAGTTACCTCCTCCACCTCCACGTATAGCCCATAGTAAATCTGGATTTTCC
Source organism: uncultured Clostridium sp. (assembly GCA_963524945.1). Taxonomy (GTDB): domain Bacteria; phylum Bacillota; class Clostridia; order Clostridiales; family Clostridiaceae; genus Clostridium. Next base: position 63,952 of record CAURJV010000022.1, on the reverse strand, counting down.
TTTTCGCTAACGTGCATAATCTCACCATCAGCATTAACTATAGTGGCAGCTAAAATATTATCTGAAATCACTCCTGCTGTTCGTTGTATAGCCGTAATTCCTCCACCAGTACTTATTCCGCCTATGCCAACAGTAGAACTATCTCCAAAAGGAGCAAGAAAACCTTCCTTTGCCAGCATCCTCACAAGAACACCAACACGTATTCCCGCTTCAACTGTGGCAATTAAATTTGCTTTATCCACCTTTACTCTTTTCATTAGACCAGTATCTATTACAATTCCACCATTTGTTTGTGAAAAATCTTTTGCTAGAGCATGCCTGCCGCTTCGCATCCTAATTGGTACATCATTCTCACGGGCCCATTTGACTGCATTTTCTACATCCTTATTATTCTTTGCAAAAACAAATACACTAGGAAACGCATTAGTGAACGGATTCCAGTTCATTCGTGCTTCCCTATATTCAGGATCATTTGGACTGATTACCTTTCCAGTTAATTTTGTTTTGCATTTCATATAGTCACCCTCTTTTGTAAATTAGCCTTATATAAAAACAATGTATTTTTTTACACAAAGCTTGTTATATTTTATAATATGAACCTTTATAAAATTAGTACCATCTTTTAACTTTGAATCTAACATAATACTACAAAACTACTGTGAATTAAAAAGGCAAATACCCTCATATTTTCTACTGTACTTTCTTACAAAAAGGAGTATACAATTTTCATTAATATGTAATTCCAAATGTGATTTTTCATGCTCATCCTGATCTGATATTAGTCTTTTAAATTCGCCACCAAGTAAATATATTTTCTTTTTTATTCTCTTTTAAAAGGCAACTTTCCGAGTAAGCCTTTCTCATAATTAATCCCCTCCACGAAGCACAATAACCACATGATTGTCCATGGATATAATTTTCTAGAGAATAAATAAATCCTCGACAATACTATAATTAATATTGTCGAGGATTTGTTTAATTTACATGATGTCTTCCTCTTGGCACTATAAAAGGTGAATTAGATACTGGATCTTGTATTACCACACAATCTAATCCAAATACTTTATTGATTAATTCTGATGTTATAACCTTTGATGGTTCACCTTTACCAATTAGTTTTCCCTTCCGAAGAGCAAATATATAATCTGCATATCTGGCAGATAAGTTTATATCATGAAGTACCATTACAATAGTAGTTCCTCTTCTCCGGTTTAAATCTGTCAATAAATCAAGAATTTCTACTTGGTAAGCAATATCAAGATATGTAGTTGGTTCATCTAGAAGAAGTATATCTGTCTGCTGAGCTAGTGCCATAGCTATCCAAACCCTTTGGCGTTGCCCTCCAGATAGTTCATCTACGCTACGATTAGCAAGATCTGTTATTCCCATTATTTCAAGTGCCTCTTCCACTGCATCAAAGTCACTTTTATCCATGCTTTTTAAAAATGCTTGATATGGAAATCTACCTCTTGAAACTAAATCCCAGACTGTTATCCCTTCTGGAACTACTGGTGATTGCGGAAGTAGTCCTAGAACTTGTGCCAATTTTTTAGAAGGCATTGAAGTTATTTTTTTGCCATCAATTACAACATCTCCTGAAATTGGCTTAATGAGCCTTGCAAGTGTTTTTAGCAAAGTTGATTTACCACATGCATTTGCTCCAATAATAACACTGATTTTATTACTTGGAATAGTTATATCAATTCCATCAACTATAATCTTTTTTTCATACCCAGTTACTAAGTTTTTTGCTTCAAGCAATTGTTGTTTTTCATTCATTATGCTTGCCCCCTTCTGTTTATAGTTATTAGAAGCAGCAGCATATATGGTGCTCCTAAAATTCCTGTAATTACACCTACAGGAAATCTTGTACTAAATACAAACTGGCCAATCATATCTGCTCCAAGTACTAATAATGCTCCAACTAAACCTGATGCTAAAACATTTGGCGAACCTAACCCAACAAGTCTTGCTGAAATTGGACCTGATAAAAATGCAACAAAGGCTATAGGCCCTGTAACAGCCGTTGCAAAAGCAATTAAAAATACTGAACTTAAGATAAGTGTGATTCTTATTAAATTTATTTTAATCCCCAGTGTTGTTGCAAATTCATCTCCTAATTCTAATATTTGAAGATGATTAGTTAAACATAAAATGATAACTCCAAATATAATAACAACCACAAGTAAGCCTGGGACATCTTTCATACTCATCCCATTTAAGCTTCCATTTAACCATGTCAGTGCTTTTGAAACATCATGGTCTGAAGCTTTAACTAGCAAAAATGATATAAGGGCATTTAGCATTGCTTGCATTCCAATTCCTATAAGTATTAATCTTCCGCCTGAAAATCCTGAACCTTTAGAGAACATATATATAAGTCCTGAAACCAAAATTCCTGAAATCACAGCTGCAATAGAAACACCGCTTCCACTCATGTGAAGAACTAATATACAAAATACCGCTGCCACACTAGCTCCTGAACTTATTCCTATAATATCAGGACTAGCTAGTGGATTTCTAAGCATAGTTTGAAATGTGTTTCCTGCAATTCCAAAGGCTAGCCCTGCTAAAAGTCCACAAAGCATTCTTGGTAAGCGCAAGGTTACTATAGTAAATGCAGCTCCTTGTATCTCTTCCCCACTAAGTACTCTTATAACTGTACTTAATGAATAATTAGTTTTACCATATAAAAGCATAGCTCCGCAAAGACCTAATGTTAAAGCAAAGAGAATTATATTAACGCTAATCATGCGTTTTTTTCTTTTTGTATAACCTTCTTTTATCATAGAGTGAGTAGTTTTTATCATATAGCCCTCACCTTCGCTTTCCTTGCAATGATAATAAGAATTGGAGCTCCTAAAAATGCAGTAATAATTCCCACCTGAAGTTCACCAGGACTTCCAATTACTCTTCCCAAAACATCTGAAATTGTTAAAATCACCGCTCCTCCAATAGCTGACATAGGAACTAAACCTCTTAAATTTGAGCCAAAAATGAGACGTATACTGTGAGGAATCATTAAACCTACAAATCCTATGGGTCCTGCAATTGCTGTGGTTGCACCACATAGTATAACCCCTGCAATTGCACATATAATCCTAATAATTCCTATATTTACTCCAAGACCAGTTGCAACCTCATCTCCTAAAGCTAAAATATCCAATGCTGGTGCTGATATTATGCTTATTATTAATCCAATTATTAAAAATGGTAACATTAAGTCAATACTCTCCCAAGTTGCACCACTTACACTTCCGACCTGCCAAAATCTATATGCATCTATAACCTCACTTCTAGGAAGTATTATTACACTTACTAAAGAGGTTAAAACCGCACTAGTAGCTGAGCCTGCCAAAGCAAGTTTTATTGGTGTCATACCTCCGCTTCCAATAGAAGCTATAGTATAAATAAATATTGATGTTATTCCTGCTCCAGCTAATGCAATCCAGATATACTCGTTAGCTGAATTTATATTAAAAAATGCTATTCCAATTACAACAAATAAAGATGCACCTGTATTAACTCCTAAAATGCTTGGATCTGCTATTGGATTTCTAGTGATTGATTGCATAAGAGCCCCCGATATTCCAAGAGAAGCTCCTGCCATAATACTAAAAATTGTTCTTGGAACACGTTCTTGAACAACTAATGCAGCAAAAGACGTATCGTCACTATTTAATAAAGCATTTATTGCTTGACTAATTCCTATATTTTTTGACCCAAACGCCAGTGATATTATTACACATATACCTAGTAAAAAAATACTACCTAAATATATTCCTACTGTCTTTCTAAATCTCATTATGCTTTATCTGCTGCCTCTCCAATTATTTTTAGATATTCATCTATTGTTGCTGGAATTGATAAGGCAGTAGGAGTACAAGATGCTGCAAGTGCTGATCCATCTTCTATTACGGCAACTGATCCTCTTTTTATTGCTGGAACTGTTCCAAGTAGGGCATCTGATTGCAATTGTTTTACTAATGTGTCATTTCCATACGTTACTATTACATCTACATCTGTTAATTTATCAATATTTTCTGAACTAATTTCAAGAGCAAAACTGTCTGAAGTTTGCGCAAGCTTTTTAACACTCTCTGGTAATTCTAATCCTAAATCAGTTAAATATGCTGCTCGAGGATCTGTTGGAAGATATATATAGAATTTACCTAAGTCAGCTGGATTAAAGTAACAGAAAACAGCCTTTTTACCTTTAAGCTTAGGATACTCACTAGTCTTTTCTGTTATTTGCTTTTCCAAATCTGAAACCAATTTGTCTCCTTCATCTTTTTTACCCATTGCAGTTGAATTAATTGATATTTGATCACGCCAATATGTTTGCCAAGGAAGTTTAGGATATGCTACAACAGGAGCAATTTTACTTAACAAATCATATTCCTCTTGCGTTATTCCTGAATATGCAGCTAATATAACATCTGGCTTTGCATTACTGATAGCTTCATAATCTAAACCATCTACATCGTCAAAAGTAACAGGTTTATCCACACCTAAATCTTTATATTTTTCTGCTGTCCATGGCAATAAACCATTTTCATCTGCTTTTCCATAGTTAGCTTTAGAAACTCCTGCTGGTACAACTCCCAAGGCTAATGGTACGTCCTGATTTCCCCAAGAAATTGTAACAACCTTTTCTGGCTGTTTTTCAATTACTGTTTCACCAAAAGCATGTTTAATAGTAAGCGGATAAGTTACAGCCGCACTTTGTCCCACATTAGATTTATCTTCATTTTTAGCCGCTCCACTTGAGCATCCCGTTATTAATAAAGTACAAGCAAGAATAATCGTAGTTATTCCTTTTAATTTCATGATAATCCTCCTAATTGTTATGTATTTTACTGAATCAATTTTTATTTGATTTTTATACTCAAATGATAATGTTTTTCATTTACTATCGTTATTTATTTTATATTTATCAGTAAAATTTGTCAACCTTACATGTGAGAATATTATCTTGAAATTTGTGGTAATACTTATTAAATAAAATTATTTTCATTATATTTTGTGAAGACTTTGCCTTCATAGGGAGTTCCTAGAAAAGAACAAAATCGCAGGCGACTGTGTTTAAGTTCCGTATTGTGCTTCGCACTCTTTTCATATGTGTAGATTTTTTCACGCATCTGCCTTTTCGAACGCATGTGAGAAAAATCTGCACATCAGAAATGGCAGCTATGCACTTATAAAAAGAGTAGCTATGCTACAATACTGAACTATTCTGCATATAAGAACATTTTATGCAGGCGAATAAGATTTCTTTTTTATTCTTTTTTAAATACAATAACTAATCAATCAACCTTTTTAAGTTATACCCTCAAGGAGTACCTCATCCACAGATTTTATTGGAATATAAATTCCTAAAGAATAAAAAATATTTATGATAAATCCTTGTTTTAATTGCGTTTCTAAACAGCAATGAAAACAAGGATCTATACATAAATATTTCAAAACAAAATTACATAAAATTAATTATTAACGCACAAGTTCTTTAAGCAACAAAACTTATTTTTTGACTTAACTAAATCTCGCTTTAAGACATTTGATAAATTAATTTAATTCTATAGATTTAGAGGTTCTTTTAATATTAAGTTCAGTTACCATCTTATTTGAAAACTTGTCCATATTTATAAAATACATTACGATTAATCCAATTATGGTAAATACAATTCCTGAGTATATAAATGAAATATTAATTGCCTTTATTGCAGCTCCTGTCTGTACAGCAGCTGTTCCATTATATTTTCCAAAGTCAAGAATCCATCCGAGAATTGCAGTGCCAAGCCCCCCCCCTAATTTCATTCCAAAGCTTACACAACTGTTAATTAATCCATCTGCACGTATTCCTGTTTTCCATTCTCCATAATCTACAGCATCTGCAACAATTGCGAAAATTCCAACTATTAGAGGCGCCATGCCAAAACCCTTTATAATACTTCCTGCCATAACAAGCTCATAAGAAGCAGGATTAATTGCCATAATAATAACACCTACTAATTTCACTAGAAATCCAAACATCATAACTTTCCATTTACCAAATTTACTTATAAACTTAGGTAAAAGTGCAAATCCAACTATCATAGGTGCATAAAGTGCTAAAGTAAGCATGCCCATTAAGTTAGCATTATTTAATACATAGGTTGTATAATAAAGAGTAGCTCCTGAAAATAGCCCCATATCTGTATAAATAATAATAAACATAATCGCTATAAGTAAAAAATATTTATTTTTCATCAAGGAACCAATTCCTACTTTTAACTTGAATTTTTCTCCCTTTTCATCCTGATTTCTTTCTTTTGTAAATGCAAATGTTATGAATAGAAATGCACATGAAATTATTCCATAAATAACTGCAAGTTTTGACCATCCATACTTTTCAACCAATGGATTTGTGATCATTGATAATATAATAGTAAATGAAATAACAAAAACAAATCGAATTGAGCTCAAAACTGAACGTTCTTGTATGTTACTTGATATTCTTGATAGCAATGTGCAATATGACAAATTTGAGGCCGTGTATACAATTGACACTAAAAATATATAAGTGATATATGCATAAATCAGCTTTCCACCATTGCTGAGCCCCATAGGAACATTAAACAATAATATCAAACCAATCCCCATAAATGGTGCACTCCATAAAATCCAAGGTCTTGTTTTCCCCCACCTTGTATTAGTTTTATCAATAAGTGCTCCAATTGATAAATCTGTTACACCATCTAAAAGTCTCGCAATCAGCATTAGTGTCCCAACTGCTGCTACTCCAAGTCCAACGCTATTAGTATAATATATCATCAAAAAAGAAGTAATTGGCACATACACAAAGTTACATCCTACATCGCCTATTGAATAAGAAATCTTTTCTTTTAAATTAATTTTTTCTTCCATAAAAATACTCATTCCTTTCATAGTACTCAACATATAAAGTAATTAAACGATTACTCCAAGAATATATATGTTCTAATTAATGATGCACATTTATCAATAAATAATAAATGCTGAAATTTTTTTGAGTTTTCAATAATTCCTATTCAAAAAGCATTGAATTCTAATTAAAACTTATATATTATAAAAATATGACTTGATATGGCAGAGTAAAGTAATTATATTTTTATGTACAGTTAATATTAACTAATCAACCAACTAATATTAACTGTAATTAAACTAATACTTTTCACTCTGTCATTTCATTTGTATTTGAGATAGTTACAATTTAACTTTTCCCATGTGTAGATCTGAATCTGCACTGCTGCTTCCTATATACACCTCATACTCCATTTTCTCTAATTCCATTTGTTCTGTTTTTGGATTATACCAGCAAAGCTCCTCTTTATGGCAAGTTATTGTAACTTCCTTGCTTTCTCCTGGCTGTAAATTTACACGAGCAAAACCTCTTAACAATTTTATAGGTCTCTCTACAGATGAATTTTTGAATCCGACATACATTTGTACGACTTCATCCCCTGCCATTTTCCCTATATTTTTAACAGTACATTTAGCGATAACACTATCATCAGATGCATCAAACTTTGCATCACTAAAATCAAACTTAGTATAAGATAGTCCATATCCATATGGAGCAGATGGTTTTATGCCTTCCTTTTCTAACTTTGTATATCCATGATAGTAATCATACCATTGAGATGTTGTATCCCAATTTACTTGTGGAAGATCACTTTCTTTAAATGGAATTACATATGGTAGTTTTCCACTTGGATTAACATCTCCAAATATAATCTCTCCTATTGCGGTTCCGCCTTCCATACCTGGATAATATGCCATCATTATAGCTCCAACGCTTTCTTTCCACTCCTCCATCATTATCATATTTCCACCAATTAACACAGCTATAGAATTGGTATTAACAGGACCTACTTCCTGTATTAATTTAATTTCATTTTCATGAAGACCTAATGAGTTTTTTCTATCTCCACCTACTGCTCCTGTGTAAGATTCAAATTCATCTTCTGATATATATTCACCTTCATCGTCATAGTTATATCCAACTACAAATATAACTGCATCTGCATCTTTAGCTAATTCTTTTGCGTGTTCCAAATTTTCCCCATTATAATATACAACCTGCGCTTTAGGTGCTGCATTTGCAATTCCTTGTAATGGTGTTATGACATAAGCTGGTCTTACCTGACTTGAACCGTGATCTCCTATTACTTCCTTATCGCCTAACTTTCCTAACACAACAATTTTTTTTGATTTATCTTTGTTTAATGGTAATACATTATTTTCATTCTTAATTAATGTAATCCCCTCTCTTGCTGCCTGAAGTGCAAGTTTAATATGATCTTCACATCCAATCACACTATCATCATATTCATTTGAATAAGCATCTTCAAATGCTAGCAATGTACGCACGATACGTAATGCAGATTCATCAATTTTACTTTCTTTTACTTGTCCGTTTTTAACTGCCTCTACTAATTTATCTCCAAAGAACTGAGTGCAGCACATTTCCATATCTTGTCCGCCATTAGCTGCTTCAACCGTATCTCTAACTCCCCAGATAAAGTCACTCATAACAAATCCATCAAAATCCCATTCCTTTTTCAATACCTGATTTAATAAGTAATCATGATGTCCACAATGAGTTCCTTTGTATAAATTATAAGAACTCATAATAGCTGCTGCACCTGCTTCAACACATTTCTTGAAATGAGGAAGAAATACTTCTCTCTCTGTACGTTTATCACATTCAACATTTACTTTAAATCTGGAAATTTCCATTTGGTTAAAGGCAAAATGTTTTACACATGCGATTACATTTTCGTCTTGTACACCTTTAACTAACGCTCGTCCCATTTCCCCTAAGTGAAAAGATTCTTCACCATAAGTTTCTTGGCTTCTTCCCCAGCCTGGATTATACGGAAGATTGATACATACTCCTGCAAATAAGTTACCTTTATACCCATGAACTTCTTTACCTATAGCATTACCTATTTTTTCTTCTAATGCTGTATCAAATGTTGCACCTCTAAGCATTGATACTGGAAAGCATGTGCTTTTTCCTGCACTACAAACTACACCCCTTGGCCCATCACAGAAAAGCATAGGAGGTACCTTATTCTTCTCTATTCCTCCTGCTGGATAAGGATAACTATTATAATGTTTTTGCTCATCAGCATCTCTCAAATCAGAGAGCATATCATTAAGAGTAACATTTCCACCCATTAAGGAAACCTTTTCTTCTAAAGTTAAAGAGTTAACTATTTCCTTTGCCTTTTCAGTATAAGATAATCTTTTTAATTTAGTACATTTCATTTTTACATATCTCCTTTACAATATTTTTCTAATAAATTAATAGATTCTTTAAAATCAAAACGCAAATAGCCTTGTACATTAGGATCCGCATTTAAACTTGCCCCACTTTTTCGGTATTCAGAAGGGGTCACACCTATTTCTTTTTTAAAAGCTCTGTAAAAAGTACTTTCAGAATAAAAGCCACAATCATTTGCTATAAAGCTAATTGACTTGTTTGAAAACTTAAGCATATATTTAGAAGCTTCTATTTTGCTGCTAAGGACTAAATCCTTAGGTGATAATCCAATGTTTGCCTTTAAGAAACGATAAACTGATTTCTCGCACAAGCCTATAAATTTATATAGTTCATCTAATACTGTATCTTTTGTACAGTTTTTTTGGATAAAGTTTATTACCTGCATGAGCAATTCTGTGTTTTCTGTTTCTTTCAAATCTACAGCTTTTTGATGAATATCATATAATGTGAATTCAAATAAGTCCGCTATTAACATATAAACTAAAGATTTTACCCGGTAAGTGTTAAATATTTCATCATTCTGACTTTCAAGTCCAATTTTAGCAGCATTAGTAACGTATGCATCATATCCGTTCTTAGGTTTTTTATCATCAAGCTTGCTATTTAAGTAAAAATAATACGATCTATTATCATCTTTTGTATTTTTGAATAAATTCTCATTCATCTGAATAAACAAGCATAAATTATCTTCTTTAGTACGTTGTAATTCATGTACTGCTTTTGAATTTAATAACACAATATCCCCTGCTTCCAAAACCGTTATCTTGGGGCTTGCATTTACTATTAAAGATCCTTTCAAAACTAAAATTAATTCATAATCATAATGCCAATGAAAACTAGAATGCTCAATTGATGTTACAAACACCTTTGCTGGATATTTCTCTTCATGTTCAATTGTTTCAAAAATATATGAACTCATATTTCCCCCATTTCATGATACACTTTAACCACTTTGTAAATATTTACACTTTGATTATAAATTATATCAAAATATATTTGTTATCATTTTTGTACAAATTCTATTTCATTTTCAGACTACTCATATTATAACTGAATCATATAAGGCACATGAAAATAAATTAAATATTTCATATTATGTATAGAGAATCCATAAGCTAATAAACTGTATAAGAACTTAACTAATTCCCTAATTTCTAGCTATTCTTAATCATAATAAAAAAATGGAACAATAATTTATCTTTGAAATCTCAAACCCAATAATTTGGAAATTTATGATAAAATATTATTATGTGAAAAAGAAATATTATAAATTTAACAGAAGATGGAATTAGCCTTTTATTAGAATCTATTAAAAAGTAAAGGATGTATCTTATATGTTAAATGTAAAAAAAATATTATTAGGTGTAGTTTGTCTTGTTGTTATCACAGTTATCATCGTTGGAGGAAAATATCTAATCTCTGTTAGAAATTATCAAACAACAATTAAAGGATTAACAATTAGCAACGTAGATTTATCAAAGATTCCCGATGGAAAATATATTGGTTCATACGATGTTAATTTTATTAGTGCAAAAGTTTCAGTTACAGTTAAAAGCCACAAGATTCAAAATATAGATTTACTAGAACATAAAACCGATAGAGGCAAGCCTGCAGAAATTATTCCAAGCATGGTAGTTAAAGCACAAAGTTTACAAGTAGATACTGTTTCAGGAGCAACAAATAGCAGTAAAACAATTTTAAAGGCTATTGAAAACGCACTAAAGCCTAATCAAAAATAAAAATATATCAATAAAATAGGCTGTAGATAGATTTTGTTTTTACACAAATCTACCTACAGCCCAAAACATAATATTTAAAATCCGATACACATAATCTAGCTCCATATACGTTATAAGCATCCTATTTCACAGAACTTTTACTTTTATCCCTCATTACCTTACTTAACAATATTGACTATGTTAGCTTGTCCTGCATCAACCTGTATATCGCCATTAACCAGTTCACATATCTCGCCACTAGTAAATATAACTATCACATCAGTTGATGGAACTTTATCTTTTATTTCTTCTATATCAAATTCCAAAAGCTTATCACCTATTTTTATCTTTTGCCCTTCTCTAACAAATGTCTTAAATCCTTTACCATTAAGTTTGACTGTATCAATACCAACATGAATTAGAATTTCAGCTCCATTGTTAGCTTTTATACCTATTGCATGCAAAGTTGGAAAAATCATTGATACTACACCAACTATAGGTGAATACACAACACCTTGTTTAGGCTCAATTGCAAAACCGTCACCTAAAGCTTTAGACGCAAATACCTCATCTATTACAGATGTTACTGACTTTAGTTTTCCCTCCGTTGGTGACACTATTTTGAACTTTGTCCTATTAAATAAATTAAACATATTTTCCAGCCTTCCTTTTATAAACTACTTTTTTCTATATTTATTGCACCGCTAATTCTTATCTCTAGACTTTTGCACCATTTAGAAAATCATAAATACAATATATCAGTTAACTAAATTGCAAATTTTTATCTAAAATTTGCAATATTGCCTCTGCCGCTCCATTTTTATCATTGTCTAGTGTAATGAAATCTGCTTTAGCTTTAATTTCTTCACTTGCATTTCCCATTGCAATGCCAATTCCAGCCATTTGAAGCATTTCTATATCATTATTATTATCCCCAATAGCAGCTATTTCCTTCAAATCTATTTCTAGCAATTCAGCTAGTTTTTCCAGACCAGCCCCCTTATTTGCGCTATGAATGTTAATCTCAAGATTATCTTCTACAGATGAGGTTATTTTAACTTTATCATTTATAGATAATAAACTATTATATACCTGATTTTTCATATCATCTTTTAAAAATGGAATATTTATTTTTTCTACACATTTTATCCATTCACATTCTGATCTATCATCAACTACCGAAAAAATATTCTTGATTAAATTATGACTGTCTGACATAAGATTTAAGCATTTTTCTGATAATCCATATTTAACGGGATTTATAAAAACCTCTTCATCTATATAAGCATTCCCGTTAGAATAAAACTCAACAACGATTGGATAATCCTTAATTATTTTAATTATTTTCTTTAAAATATCTATAGTAATAAAATTAGAAAAAACCATTTCATTTTTTCTTAAGTTTACTACAGCCGCCCCATTTGAAGATATTGCATATGTAATTTCCTCTATTGATTTTATTTCATCACATATTAATCCAACACTTCTCCCAGTTGCCAGAACCACCTGAACTCCCTTTTCAATCGCCATTTTAATTGCAGTAAGAGTTTTGTCACTTATATAACCACAACTGTTTAATACTGTCCCATCTAAATCCAATGCTATAAGTTTAATCTTCATTTACACCTCCATGATAGTTTATTAAAAATTCCTGTATTCTCTTGATATTTTCTTCCTGCAATACATAGTTAATATAAATGATCTTAGTTTTACTTGGTAATGTAACATTAAATAACCGTATTGGCGTAAAGATCACATCTACATCTATGGAATACTGTCTTATATAATTTAAGGAGAAACTTCCTATGATTTCGATTTTATCACCACAGTAATTATTGATTTGTTTTGCCATGCTCGAAGCTGCACTTTGTCCAATATCACTTATTATTATTGCTTTTATTTTTGTTTGGGCAAAAGCTCCCATATAAAGTATGATAAAGCCCAATTCTTCTTCTTGAATCTTATAACCATACTTATCAAAAATTAGTTTATATAATATATCTGCCATTTCTGTTTGAAGCTTATATAATTCCTTTGCATTTCTTATAGATGCATTGTGCTCAAAATGTCCTTGTTCTGAACGATAAAGCATTTTATCTATATGTATGCTTAACATTTTCTTTAACTCTGGATTTTTTAAATAGCTACAATTATATTTTTTATCTACTATCGATAAAAATTCTTCTGTTAACTCCGCGATTTCTTTTCTTGGCTCCAATTTAACACATTCATCATATAATACTCTTTTAGTTAAAAGGCAATCTTTTAAAAAGTTTCTATCACACTCAGATATTCTAATATCATTTTGAATTAAAAGTTCCTCAATTTCCTTCATAATATCTTCAAATACTTGAGGATACTGTCTACTAGTTTCTGATTCTAAAAGTAATCCTGCCTTATTACGATATATCATTATAAATAAATCTAACAAAAATCCTTCTACCGATTTATCAATTAGAATCAAATTATTTCTATATAAAATAATAGGCAATTCCTTTTGCAAAATTTCATATATTTTGCTGTATGACTCTCCAAACTGAAATTTCAAAACTTTATACATTAAAATAGATCCAAATGTTTTGTAATTTAATGTTTCAGATAATATATGCCTTATACTTCTTTCTTTGCCACGAAAATAGATGCCTTTTTTTGTTCTTTCAATATTAAGTCCATTAAAATTTCGTAAATATTCATCAATTTCCTTTAGAGTTTTTATCATTACCGTTTTCGATACATACATAATATCTGCTAAGTTCTGAACTGAAATAGGCTCTTTTATAAATGTCAAATATATAAAAGTAAATAAAAATCTTTCTCCAGGTGTTTCTGGCAATTCTACCTTTTTCAAACTCAAAATCATATTATTTAAAAATTCATAAAACTGAGTTCTCTCTCCCTTAAGAATAAAATAACCTCTAGCTGAAGACGAGTTTATCCTCATATCTTTATGTCTTAATATATCATTTATCTCATGTATTTCCATCCTGACAGTCCTTAAGCTGATACCTAACTTTTCCATAAATTCATTGGGTCGCACATATTCATTATGTAATAAATCTCTAAGCATAATTACTTGTCTTGATTTCATAAATCCTCCACTTTTATAATATAATCATCTTTTTTTGCTACAACATTAGATAATATGTTTTATGCATTTTTTCCTCCATATATTTGTTGTACAAGACTCTTTACTATATTATATACGAAAGATAGGTCACATGAAAAAATAGATATATATTTTAACAGTTCTTAAAAATATTTTTTAAAGAATTTCCCTCACCATAAATAATGAGGGAAATTCTTAAATTCTAATTAATTAATCTAATCTCAAAAGAAGTTCCTTCTGAAGAATCCTTTCCTAATGTAAATTCAAATAATCCTGCATCACTTTTATATTGATTTTCACCATTCCAATAGCGAAGATCTTTTTCATCGATGGTAAACTCTACAGTTTTTGTTTCATTAGGATTAATTATAATTTGTTTGTATTTAATTAGCTGTTTAACTGGTCTTGAAATGTCTGCAACTTTATCTCTCATATACAATTGTACTGTTTCTATACCAGTATACTTTCCAATGTTAGTAACATTAACACTACATGATATTCGCTCTTTTTTGCTTAGTTCTTTTTTACTTATATTTAAATTATCATACTTAAACTCCGAATATCCCAGCCCATATCCAAACGGAAATAGTGGCTCATTTGGGACATCCAAATATTGGGACTTATATCTTTTTTCGTTCTTAAGTAATTCTTTTGGTCTCCCTGTTGCTAAATTATTATAATAAACTGGAATTTGACCTACTCCTCTTGGAAAGCTCATAGTAAGCTTTCCACTTGGATTATAATCACCATATAGAATATCTGCAATTGCATTTCCACCTTCTGTTCCTGGGAACCAGCACTCTAAAACTGCATCGGCTTCTTCTATTACATTAGTAAGATCTAGTGGACGCCCATTTATTAGAAGAACTATCAAAGGCTTGTTCAACTTTTTCATACAACGTAAAAGCTTTATTTGAGCTTCTGGAAGAGTTATATTGCTAACACATCCTGCTTCTCCGCTTTTTTCTTCTTCTTCTCCTAATGCTAATACAATAACATCTGCTCTTTTAGCTTTTTCTATTATTTCCTCTGATTTTTCTTTCGAAATTTCATTAAAGCATGTCGTTTCTACGCCTTCAAGCCTGATATTCTTATTTATTAATCCTTGTTCAATTGTAATTACATCATTAAGGTCTCCATCTAAAGACCATGGGCCTAATATTGATGAGCTACTTGCATATGGTCCAATTAATATTACATTTTTACTACGCTCCAAAGGCAATACATCGGAATTTTTTAATAACACTGCAGATTTAGAAGCCGCTTCTCTTGCTGCCTTTCTGAAATCACTACATAACAATGTTTGCTTTTCTTTTTCATAAGAAATCCCTCTGTATGGATCTTCAAATAATCCACACTCATTCTTAAGTAAAAGAATTCTCTCCACTGCATCATCTAATAGTTTTTCCATGCTCTTATCTTTGCATAGTTCTGGTAAAGCTTCAAAATATGCTGTAGTAGCCATTTCAATATCTATTCCAGCTTTTAATGATAATTTTGCTGCATCTATGCTATTTTCCGCTGTGCCATGAGGTATTAGTTCCTTTACTGCCCCCCAGTCGGAGATCACGACACCCTCATATCCCCATTCTTCTCTTAATATTTTGCGCAAGAGCCATGTATTAGCAGTAGCTGGTATTCCATTCAATACATTAAAGGAAGACATTATTGATTTTGCTCCAGCTTTTATAGCTTCATAATAAGGTGGGAAATATTCATTTCTCAATCTGCATTCTGAAATATCAACTGTATTATAATCTCTTCCTCCCTCTGCAGCTCCATATGCCGCAAAATGTTTTACACACGAAATTAAGGTGTCTGGCTCTTTTAAATCACCATTTTGATATCCTCGAACCATGGCTGCTCCAAATATACTATTGAGAAGAGTATCTTCTCCAAAACTTTCAATAACTCTTCCCCATCTTGGATCTCTGACTATATCTACCATAGGCGAAAATGTTGCTTGATATCCTGAAGAACTGCCTTCTCTTGCTGCAACTCTTGCAGTTTTTTCTATTAATTCCTCATCCCATGAACATGAAAGCGCTAGTGGAATAGGAAATATAGTCTTAAATCCATGTATAATATCATGCATAAAAAGTAGCGGAATTCCTAAACGGTTATTGTCTAAATACTCTTTTTGAATTTCAAACATCATATTTGCATCTAATTTACCTAAAACAGTTCCTATCATCCATTTTTGCTCTTTTGTAAATTTAAGCTTAGAAACCGTTCCTGTTGCTGAAGTATTAGAATTATAATAATAACTTGTTCTGATTTGTGTTAATTGTCCGATTTTTTCTTCCAATGTCATCTTAGATAACAGGGTTTTTATCTCTTCATTTTTCATAAGCTTCCTCTCTTACTGCTCTTCTTTATCTTTATATCCAAACATGAATGTTAGCGCAAAGGCTACTCCAAAAGAAATCGCTATTACTAATATATATAATGGAAATTGATTATTTAAATAAAGAAGCATTCCTGGTAAAGCAGATATCCCCATACCAGTGGCTTTAAGTTTAAATAATGAAGCTAAAAATCCACCTACGCCTCCGCCAACAAGTCCCATTATAAACGGTTTTACAAATCTTAAATTGACACCGAATATAGCTGGTTCTGTAATTCCTAAAAGTGCTGATATTACTGATGGAAAAGATAAAGCTTTGATTTTTTTAGACTTTGTTTTCATACCTACTGCAAATGCTGCTCCAGCCTGTGCAGCTATTGCACAAGAACCTATAGGATTTACAAGATTCCAGTTTGTTTGAGCCAGCATCTGAATTTCAACAACACTTAATGCTTGGTGAATTCCTGTAACTACTATTAATTGAGATATTCCTCCCCAAATTAATCCACCTAATCCAAGAGGTAATGTAAATAACATTGTTACAACGTATACAAGAGAAACCTCAATTTCATGAGCAATAGGCCCAATAATTAATAATCCAAAAATTAATGTAACAAGTAATGTCAAAAATGGTGTAAGTATTAAATCAAATGTATCTGATATTCTTTTTCTAAGCCAAATCTCAAATTTTGCTCCAATAAATCCTGCAAAGAAAGCTGGTAATACTGATGCCTGATATCCTGACATCTTAAGACCGAATAACACAAGTGGTTCAGCTGTTCCTTGAGCTACTGCCCAGCCATTAGGAAGTGATGGGCTAACAAGCATAAGTCCTATCATAATACCAAGTATTGGTGTTCCCCCAAACTTTTTAAATGATGACCAGCAAATAAGAACTGGTAAAAATGCAAATGCTGTATCTGTTAATATTTGAGTAAATGTTAATAATGAACTAGGAATGCTTTCTGGTGTTAATCCAAAAATTGCTAATATTTGTTGTTGTAATAAAACGCCTCTAAGTCCCATAAACAATCCTGTAGCAACCATTGCTGGTATGATTGGTACAAATATATCAGAAAATATACGAATTGCTCTTTTAAATTTATTGTCACCTTGTTCTGCTACCATTTGGCTTTGTTCTGATTTTGATGTACCAGATATGCCAAGATTACTTACTTGTTCAAATACCTTATTTACAGTCCCTGTACCAAAAATAATTTGATATTGTCCTGAAGTAAAGAAAAATCCTTTTACCTTATCAATCTCTTCAACTACTTTATCATCAACTTTTTGTCTATCTTTAAGAATAAGTCTTAATCTTGTAGCACAATGAGCCGCCGAAATAATATTATCTGCGCCTCCTACTGCTTCAATAACTTCTTTAGCGATCTTTTCATAATTATCACTCATTTATATTTTCCCCCTTGTAATTCCACAAATTTAGTTTTAATTTTCCATTAGAATTTATTCGGATATCATTATCCTGAAAATACACTCTACTAGAAATAACTTTTTCCCCTTCGTTTATAAATATTTCCACCGATGAGTTATCAATAAATACCCTAAGCATTTTTAAACTTTCGTTAACATTTAAGTATTTTTCATCAAACTCTCCTGTAAGCCAATTAAGTCTTTTAATATTTAATATCTTATCATTGGAATTGTAATGTAGTTTAAGCGCTCCTAATATAGTACAATTAAATTCATTTTCATCATCTAAAATGAATTCCATCTCTTTATAGTAATCCCTAACTTCTAGACTTATTTCTTCATTTTCTATATGTTTCTCAATTTTATCATTTCTTAAAGATTGTAATTCTTTAATTGGTTTCTGATATAACCAATTATTTTTATATATGAACTCTCTTGGATATGTAAAGCTGTGAAGCCATCCATCGTTTACAGATAACTGTGACATTTGATAGTCATATTCACCGCCCCCCATCCAAGACATATATAATGTTCGTTTATTTTCATCTATAAAAGATTGAGGTGCATAAAAATCAAATCCTTCATCTACTCTAATTCCTTCTTTATGTGGTGTAAATGTTCCTTTTTCTTTTGAAAATTCACCACTCATCCATACTGCATGACAGCTATCTTTTTCTATTCCATTTTCTATCTTCTTCTCTTGCCTGCTGACAATTAAGATATACTCTTCTCCAAGGCGAATCATATCTGGACATTCGCACATATATCCCCAGTTCATCGTGTCTGGAAGCAAATTGCCTTTATAATTCCAATTATATAAATCTTCTGACCAAAAAAGTGCTACATTTCCTTTCTTTTCACTAGTCTGTGCTCCTACTATCATCCACCATATATTTTCTTCTTCATCTTTCCAAACTTTTGGATCTCTAAAATGTGCTGTGTATCCTTCTGGCAGATAGATAACTGGTCCATGTTTTTGAAATGTAATTCCATCTTCTGAAGTTGCTAAACATTGATAAGTTTCTCTATCTCCATTTTCTTTTCTTACATTTCCTGTATAAAACAGATAGATTTTTTCATTAAATACAATTCCATTTCCAGAATAGCATCCATTTTTGTCATACCACATATCTGGTTTTAATGCTATCCCTTTGTCTTCCCAGTGAACTAAATCTTTAGAAACACAATGTCTCCAGCATTTTGCCCCTTGTGGTGTAACTTCTTCTAACCATTGATAAAAAGCATGATATGTTCCTTTGAATTGTACTAATCCATTTGGATCATTTAAAAAACCTGTTTTGGGTGCAACATGATGCTTAGGTTTTATCCTATTTTCTTTATCCATCTAATCTCTTTCCTCCTTCCTCTTATCGTTTACACCTGTATTATATAACATAAGATCTCGCAAACAAAGTCGCTTATTTACCTCTAGAAGTGGCAAAATAAATATCATATATTTTCACTTTTTTATCATGTTTGCTTAAGAGTTT
This sequence comes from uncultured Clostridium sp., assembly GCA_963524945.1. GTDB lineage: Bacteria > Bacillota > Clostridia > Clostridiales > Clostridiaceae > Clostridium. Next base: position 44,550 of record CAURJV010000022.1, on the reverse strand, counting down.
ATACTTTTTACTAACTACTTATGTACAACGATCTTTTTATGTAGGATCTACTAAGTTGGACTTTAAGAAATACTAGGCATTCCAGAATCAATCAATATTATAAATAAGAGTTTTTATACATATTACTGTAAAATCAAAACACCTCACTAGAACTAAAATTTTAGATTCTAGTGAGGTTTATGATTGAGATAGTACTTTCCATTTAAAATCCACTTTATACTTATTTAATTTATAACTAGTTTTAATGGCTGTAAATTTCACATAAAATACTACTTTAATCTTTATATTATTTCCATGTTCACATAAGTAATAACATCATTTCAGCCATTCGTTATTTTTTTATATTTCCCCCTTATTTACTTATTTACTTATTTACTTATATATTCTTAGATAAATCTTAAATACATCATTCTCACACTCTGCCCATATTTCACCCTTATGAAGTTCTACTATATTCTTTGAAATCGCCAGTCCTAGACCTGAACCACTCACTTTGGAGTTTCTAGATTTGTCGCTTCTGTAAAATCTTTCAAAAAGTTTTAATGTATCTTCTAAACCGTCGTTAGCTACTTCATTTTTAAATGAAATGGTTACATATTCACTGCTTTCTATTAAATTTACATATATATCAGTGCCTTCTATTCCATATTTAACTGCGTTTGATAACATATTTTCAAAAACTCTTCCTAGTTTGCTTGAATCAACATTTAAAATTACTTTAGAAGCCTCATACTCTTTTTTTAAATTCATATTTCTTTTTTGAGCTTCACCAAACAATTCGCCTATGCTTTGCTCTAATATCTCAACAACATTTACCTCTCTCTTATTTAAAGATATTCCGCCAGATTCTAACTTGGAATATTCAAATAGATCTTCTATAAGCTTATTTAATTTATAAGCTTTTTCTATGGAAACAGCAGTATACTTCTTTTTATTTTCCTCTGTAGTCTTTTCGTCCCCTACAAGCTGCATATAAGCTATAAGCGAAGTTAATGGAGTTCTTAAATCGTGTGAAACATTAGTTATAAGCTCTGTTTTAAATTCTTCCTGAGCTCTTTCCTTTTCAATATTTTCCTTAAGTTTCTCTGCCATGGAATTCATACTTTCAGCCAAAAATCCAAGCTCATCCATCCCCTTCTTCTGGATCCTATAATCTAAGTTTCCATTTGAAAATTCTACTGCACCTTCTGCTATTTGTTTTATATATTTTACTTTTCTGCTGGTTAAAAAGAATGTTAAAAGCATTGCTATAATTACAGGCGACAATAAAATCATTAATAATTCATTATCAGTATATTTTTTCTCATCAATTTCATTATACTTCTCATAAATATATAGTTTTTCTTCCTTACCATCTATTGTGATATCATAAACTTGATATACATTCCCATCTTTGTATTCTCTATTAAGCCACTTCCGGATTTTTTCTACATCTAATTTATCTCCTTCTACATTTTTTGATTTCAGCAATATATCTCCATTTACGTCTGCTATTACAGCATTTACATCATATAATTTTGCAACATTATTTAAGTATTCTTCACAGGATTCATCATTTCTATTTACAAATCTGTTTATATCAACAAAAGCTTTATTAAAATTATTAACATGCCCAGACACAGTACCTTCATATATATAATATAGAATTGCACCTATTCCCACTAATATTATTAAAGCACTAATAACATTCATTAATATAAATTTTATATTCAAGCTGCTTAAGCTTTTTATTATTTTATTCTTCAACCCTTTCACCTCTTACTTATCAATCTTGTATCCAACACCCCATACCAACTTTATATATTTAGGCTCTTTCGGGTTGATTTCTATCTTTTCTCTTATATTTCTAATATGAACTGCTACAGTATTATCAGAATTGAAAAAAGGTTCATCCCATACATTTTCATATATCTGTTCAGTACTTAATACTCTGCCAATGTTTGTTGCTAAAACTTTTAAGATTTCAAATTCTCTTGGAGTCAATCTAACGAATTTGTCATCTACAAATACTTCTCTAGTTGCTGTATTTATCACAAGTCCATCTATACATATCTCATCATCATTTTCTTCTCTTGGTTCATTAAAACTTGTAGTTCTTCTTATTTGAGATTTTACCCTTGCAACGAGTTCTAGCGGATTAAATGGCTTTACCACATAATCATCTGCACCAATATTTAATCCTAATATCTTATCACTATCCTCACTTTTAGCTGATAGCATTATTATAGGCATCTTTTTTTCTTCTCTGATTTTTAAGCATGTCCTAATGCCATCTAATTTAGGCATCATTATATCCAATATTATTAAATCTATAGCTTCATTCTTTAATTTTTCTAAAGCTTCTAATCCATCACAAGCTGTGATAACATCAAACCCCTCATTTATCAAATAAATTTCTATAACTTCTCTTATATCTTTTTCATCGTCTACAACTAGTATTGATTTCTTCTTTTCCATGCTATACACCTTGCCTTTTCTTTATCTTTGAATCTCTATATTTGCACATTTTATGGTAAACATAATTACCTGAAAAAATAATCATCAGTGGCATAAGAGGATATGCATATCTGCTACATGTAAAGTATGGAAGATACACTGCATTCATAGTTATTATACTTAGGATAATAACCTGTTTTCCTAAAGTGAAATTTTTTTCTTTAACAATATTTCTAATACTAATAATTGCTGTAATTAATATAAAATAATGCTCTATAAACGCAAGCAAGTTTTTTATACCTATATATTGAGTCCAATAAAACGGCTCATACCAAAAATAAAAGGTCTTTCCAATTGTATACCAATAGGCAAATTTAAAAGGTTCTTCTTTTCCGTATATATTTAACCTTTCAATTCCTTCCTCTACTTCATATTCATCATTTTGTATAGAATCTTCACTTCTCCTATATTCAACTCCCCATCCTTTATCCTGATTATAATTAATAAATGTACCTTGTAAAAATGGATTACCACTTGACTTTGTAAATGGTATAAACATATTAAAATTATTGTAATTTCTTACCCACCAAGGCGACATTATAATGCAAAATATAATTACTACTATACTAGCATATTTAACCATTTCTTTCATCTTATACCTAGCCTTAATCCAAATTGCAAGTATTACTAGTGGGTATACTGCTATTGTCGGTTTAAATAAACAACCTAAACTCCAAACTATTCCTGCCAGTGCATAGTATTTTATTTTCTTAGTTTCTAATGCTTTAATACTTAAATATATAAGCAATAGAATCAAGAACTTAAATGTGACTTCCATTAATATAAGGTTTGCAGAATATATCTCAACAATATAAATTGAATCAATTATACAAGCTATTAAAGCTGCTTTTTCATTAAAAACTTTTTTTCCTATTAGAAATATTAAATTTAAGCTGCATATCTGCAGAACAACTTGAAATATCCTAAATGCCATGATGGCCTGAAATTTCCCAAATATCATTACAAAGAACGAGAGTATAAAGGTTAATCCTGGCATTATATAAACTGTGGGCTTACTTATATCTTCATACGAAAATATTCTATTCTCTACCAAATTCCAAGCGCTTCTTATATATTTAACATCATCATTATCAAAACTCTCCAAACTTCCAAGCAGTGTAGAATTCCCATGTTTGAAAATCGAAATAAGAGCCACTATTATAAATAATATTTCCAAAAGAATAAGTCCAAATTTTATCCTTTTATTTTCCTTATAAGTAATAAACATATTTTTCTCCTCTACTTAGCAATAATAAATGTTCCAATTATTATAAATATTGCTCCTAAAGCTTTGTTAAATGTAAAATACTCCTTGAATATTAAAACTCCAGCAAGTATTCCCCCTATATAACATAAGCTTTGCAATGGATATATCCTGCTTAATTCTTCCTTTGATAATATGTAGATCCAAATTATTGTAGCAAACACATATATAATGCCTCCGCCTAATATATAAGGATTAAAAAACATATCAATAATTCCTGTAATTGAGAAATTAAAACTACTTTTTCCTATACCAATCTTCCATAATACTTGACCTGAAACCAACATTATTATGTTTAAGAATAACAATAAATACATCATCTATTCTCTTGCTCCTTTATAATTTGCCAAATCACAGCATTTTCTTGTATCAGCCTAACTAATCTCCTCTTTATCTCATATATTTGTCTGACTAAATAAGTTATTGCAAAAATTAATATTATCAAAAAAATTATTATTCCATTCATAATTTAATCTCCTTATTTACATTTTTAATAAACTTGCTTTTGAGCTGTTATTAATGTTGATAATGTTACTTTAATCATGTAATAAATCGATTTTAGTGGTGTTATAGATGACTTTCCTTCATATCTTTGCCTCATATTTACACCAATCTCTTTAACCTTCAAGCCATTTTTGTATGCATATACTATAGTTTCAACTTCTGGATAATCCTTTGGATAGTATTTTGCAAAAAGTTCTATTGCCTTTTTATTTATTAATCTGTATCCAGAGGTAGTATCATAATAATTACTCCCACATAACAACGAAACTAATTTAGAAAAATATTTTATTCCCATTGATCTAAATGTACTTGGTATATAATTGTTTTTCTCTACAAACCTTGAACCTATAATCATATCGAAATTGCCTTTTTCCATTTGTTTAACTAAATTTTCTAAATCCTTTGGATCATGCTGACCATCACCATCTATCTGTACAGCCACATCATATCCTTTATTTAAGGCATAAATATAACCAGTCTGAACAGCTCCCCCAATGCCTAAGTTTTCATTTAAATTTATTACTTCTGCTCCTGCCTTTTTTGCTTCAAAATATGTATTATCTTTAGAACCATCATTAACTACAATGACATCTGCAAATACATTATTATTTCTTATTGAAGTTATTACATCATAAATATTTTTTTCTTCATTATAAGCTGGTATTATAATCAAACACTTCATTACTTTACTCTCCTTTTTCCTTGATCTGCTATAACTTAATTTTAATTATCAAAATTAAAGAACTATTTATTAAATTTATGAAGAAATTATGAAGTTCATCTTTGGCCTACAATCTATAGATATAAATCTGTAGTTTTCAGAAATAGAGCATTTAACGGGAACTTAAAATCATATATATGTTGCAATAAATTACATAACGAAAACCTTCTGAATAATACATTCATCAATCAAAAAGTCTATATTCTCCTGTGAAATGAGAAAGCCCCATGAAAATCTAAATTTTAGATTTTCATGGGGCTTATAGATATCCAATTTAAGAATTAAACTTATTAGATGAACATATTTACAAAATTGCTAGAACTTTAAGCTAATATCTTAACTAGAAATCATACTATTTCAAATCCACCACAAAAGCAGTTAAGCTTTTCTATTCTTCTGTAAAGTGCTCTTTTATATATTTAACTGAATTTTCACCAGCCATTCTGCCTGAGTTTAAGGCAAATCCTAATGAATTTCCTGGAAGAATAAATGCATAGTCTGGATTATATAAAGAGTTTGCATCTGTTCCTGCTGCAAATAATCCTGGTACTACATTAGATTCTGCATCCATTGCTTGTGTCTTATAGTTAATTTTAATTCCACCTGCACTACCATATGCACTTGGAGCAAATTTTAAAGCATAATATTTTGGACCTATTAATGGTTTTAAATATTTTGGATTTTTATTGAATATATTATCTCTTGATTTGCAAGCTTCATTATAATCGCTTATTGTTTTTACAAGACCTTCTTTATCAATTCCTGCTTTTTCTGCTAATTCTTCAATGGAATCTGCTATGAATAAAATATCATTTCCGTTTTTAATAAATTCATTCATTTCTTGCTTGAAATCATCCATACTAATATTTGAAGTTACAACATTTATTAGCTCTAAACCGTTTTTCTCATAATATTTCATAATGCTATCATCTATAATTGAAAATACAGTTTTACTTTTTTGCTTACAGATAGCATTAACTGAAAATACAGGATTTTCAACTACAGCTTCATCATAGAATCTTTCACCATCTAGATTTACAAAAACATTAGGTTGTCTAAATGGAAGTTCGATTGGAGCATATCCACCTGTATTAGGTGCAAAGAAAACTAATTCTAAGTCCATTGTGTCTTTTGCTGCACCAGCTTCCCATGCCATTTTAATTCCATCTCCTGTAAGTCCTGGAATTCTATATGAAAATAAATCTTTTCCCCATTCAAATCCTGTATACTTTTTAATAAATTCAGGATTATCACCAAATCCTCCTGTTGCAATAATAACTGCTGAGCCATATGCTTCAATTTCACCATCTTTATCTTTTGCAACTACGCCTATTACTTCTCCATTATCTTTAATTAAACTTTGAATTGGTGATTCTAAACAAATTTTAACTCCTAATTCTTCTGCTCTGTCTGTCATTGCTTTGATCATTGTAGCAGCGGCTCTAAGACCAGGCGCTCCTGTCTTTGGCTGAACAATATGCCAAGTTGCTTCTGAACCCGGGAAATATTTTGATGGTAGTGCAAATTTTACACCCATATCTTCTAGCCATTCAATTGTACTTGCTGATTTATAAATATAATCTTTTACAAGTCTTGCGTCTGCACGCCAGTGAGTATAATCCATGAATTTTTGAAAAGCTGCTTCTCTTGTACAGTCAATAAGTCTTTCCTTTTGCATTTTAGTCTCTACACCTAAAGGACCCATTGCCATATTAGCGCATCCACCAGTAGTATTTGCTTTTTCAAACACTATAACTTCAGCCCCTTGTTCTGCAGCTGCAATTGCTGCTGCAAGTCCTGCTGCTCCTCCACCTACGATAATTACATCTGATTCCATTTCACGCATATTTGTTACCTCCTAAATTTAATTAATGATTAAAAAATATATATTAATTTTTGATTATGAGCTATTTTCTTCGTCTTCTTCCAAGTCCAAGGCCTTTCTTTTCACCTAAAGCACCTTCATCAAAGCTTCCAACTTCTATTGGTTCTGATGGTAATTTAGGCTTTACTGAGCCATATCTCTTTACTGCTTTTACGCTGCATATCTCTTCACATTTTTTGCATTTATCACAACAATCCATATCAATTATATGAATTAAATTATTTCCACCTTTTATTGCTTTTTGAGGACAATCCATACAATCGCCACACCCATTACAAACCTTTGGATCTATAAAATAATTAGCATAAGCTATACAATTTAGTGTACTACAAATTTTTCTATCAATATGCTTTTCAAATTCATCTCTAAATTTATTAATAGCTGTATATAATGGATTAGAAGCACTTCTTCCAAAATCACACAAAGTCCCAATCTTGATTGTTTCACTTAACTGGATAGCTAAACTAATGTCACTCTCTTTTCCTTTTCCTTCAGTTGCATCCTTAATAATTTTGTATAATTGGTAAATCCCTTCCCTGCAATATACACATTTCCCGCAGGTCTCTTTGCTATTATCTAGCATTTTTTGAGTTACCCAATTCACAACACACGTATCTACGTTATAAACTTCTATTTTTGATACTTCTACCATTGTCCCATTTCCCATTAAACTTGAATATAAGAATGGAGTATCTAATTCTTCTTCTGTGAAAACAGCACCTGTATTTCCACCTACCTGCACGAACTTTATTGCTTTTTCAGATTCAGTTCCGCCACCATATTCACTTATAATTTGCCTTAAAGGTATTCCAAATGGAATTTCATAGATTCCAGGATTTCTAACATCTCCAGCTATTGAAATAATCTTTTTAGGGATATAATTTTCTTCCAATGAATTCTTAAGTGCATACATTGTTTCCGCATTATGTACTAATGTCACTTCATTAAATACGTCTTTCTCAAAAGCTTTCTTATTCCCAACTAGCACTACTTCTATTTCATATGATTCTAATTGCATTTTGAAATTACTATAACATTCACTAAGATAAATTTTAACCTTTTCTATCCCTAATTCCTTTTGGCATATTTTAATTCCATCAATAACCTTGCTTATGTGCTGTTCTAATAAATATCTTATATTTTCACTTTGACTATTATCTTCAATAAAAAGACATGCTAATTCTTCCCATTCCCTGCTCTGCCATCTATCTATAAGATTAGTGTTTTTTATTCCATGTCCTGATATTTTTATATTTTCTGCTAGCATTTTTTCACCACCTTTACTTCACCTTATATTCAGTCCAGAATTTTGCCTTTGTAAGTTTTGGACGCAAATCACATTGAAGGCATCTAGAAGCCTCGCATTGTGCAGTTTTTGTATCAAATCCCACTGTCATTAAATTGAAATTATTTATTCTTTTATCAACTGGAACACATTTATAATTACTACATTCCTTTTTAGCAAAATCTTCTTCCATTCCTATCATTGGATCTAAAGGCTGTTCAGATGATAAAACTTCATCTATAACTCCATCTCCACCTAAATATTTATCAATACTTGATACAGCTTTTCTTGCTCCTGCTATTGCCTGAATTACAGATGCTGTTCCTGTCACTGCATCTCCAACAGCAAAGATTCCATCTTCATTAGTTTTATAACAATCGTCAATGTTTACTAGACCTCTTCCGTTAAGCTCAATTTCTTTAAATGCTCCAAAGTCTGCTCTTTGGCCTGTTGCAAAAATTATCATTTCACCTTTGATTAAATGTTCTGAGTTTTCTTTGATATTTAATATTAATTTCTTATTTTCATCAAAGTGGAAATCTTCAACTTCCTGACATACTATCCCAGAAGCATTCCCATTATTGTCTTCAATTTTTACAAAAGTTCTGCTATTGTAAATTTGAATTCCTTCTTCAATTGCTTCTTCAATTTCTTCATCACTAGCAGTCATGTTTCCTTTTCCTTCTAAACAAACAACTGCAACACTTTCAGCTCCTAATCTCTTTGCTGATCTTGCACAATCAAATGCCACATTTCCTCCACCCAAAACAACAACTGATTTCTTCATTTCAATGTCTATATTTATCAAATCTCTTCTTAAAAAATCAATATTTACATATACATCTTTCAAATCAGACCCAGGGATTGGAATTCTTACACCTTTATCTGTACCTATAGCAATTACAACTGCATCATAATTCTCTTTTAACTCTTTTAAAGATTCCACCTTGCTGTTAGTAATAATATTAACTCCGGCTTCACGAATTACATCTATTTCAGATTCTACAACTTCTTTAGGAAGACGATAATCTGGAATACCTGCTGATAGCATCCCTCCTGCTACTGGGAGCTTTTCATATACATCTACTGCATGTCCAAGTTTTGCAAGATAGTAAGCTGTTGTAAGCCCTGCTGGTCCTGATCCAATAATTGCAGCTTTCTTGTCAGTTTTATCCTTTTTAAATGATTTATCTTTCCACTTATAAGAATCAGTTTCAGCTGCAAATCTTTTTAATTCACGTATTGAAACAGCTCCATTTATATCTTTTCTTCTACATGCAGATTCACAAAAACGCATACATACAAGACCTAATGATTTAGGAAATGGTGCTTTTTCACGAATTACTGCTGCTGCTTCATCAAAATTTCCGTCCTTTATGTAACGAACATATTTAGGAACATTAATTCCTGCTGGACATTCATGCTTACATGGAACTAATACATCATCTCTATTTCCATCTTTGAATACACCTTTTTTATCTTGAAGAGCCCCTGTTGGACATACTTCAACGCAAGCCCCACAAAAACGGCAGTTTGCATCTGATAATGATAATCCATTTTTAACTCCAACATAAATTCTATCTTCTTCATTTTTATCATAATCTAAAATTCCAACACCTCTGATATCATGGCACGCCCTTACACATCTGCCACATGCTACACATCGGTTTAAATCTCTAATAATTAATGGGTTTTCTGTTTCAACAGGAACAGCATTAAGAGTTCTTCTTAATCTTGAAGTACTAACGCCTAAATATTGAATTAGTGATTGCAATTCGCACTTTAAATACTTTGGACATGTAGTACAATCGTCTACATGGTTAGCAAGCATAAGTTCCATTGACAATCTTCTCATCTCATCAAGTTTTTCTGATTTTGTTTTAACAACCATTCCTTCTTCAATTTTTGTGGTACATGCTGTTTGTATATCATTTTTTCCTGATATTTCAACTACACATAATTTGCATCCCCCAACATCATGAAGATCTGGATGATGGCAAAGATGTGGAATATAAATATCAGCATCTTCAGCTACTTGCATAATTGTTTTATTTTCATCAGCGCATAATTCTATATTATCTATTATGACTTTTATACTACTCATGTTAACCTCCAATTTTCTTGACTCTTGTACAAAAGTTACTTTATACTATTAATATAAACGTTGCCATAATGGTAAAGTCAATAGTGGAGTGTGAAAAAAATGACAAATCTATATACAATAGGTGAAGTATCTCGTTATATGAACATATCAACTAAGATATTACGCCATTACGATCATTTAAATTTGCTAAAACCTTGCTATATTTCACCAGACACTAAATATAGATATTTTAGTTATGATCAACTTTTTATAATCGATGTAATCCGATATTTAAATAAAACTCTGTTAATTCCATTAGAAGATATCAAAAATATACTTGATGAAAATAAGGATTATGATAAACTATTAACATTTTTAGAGTCTCATAAGGAGCAGTTAGATAAAAAGATAGCTGCTATCGAATATTCAAAGCAGCTTACAGATAGTATGATATCTGATATAAAAGAATTGAAAAAATCTCCAAAAAAAATTGAGACCTATGAACAATATCTAATGAGCAGAAATTTTTATTATCTTGAGCTCAATACTTCTATTTATGACATTGATAAATATGTAACTAGGCATATAAGTAATATTACTAATATAGATATTACAGAATACAACACTATGTGTTTATTGTTCTCATTATCAGAATATATGAAGACTAAAACTTTAAATGTCAAAGGTTTTGGGGTATTCTCTGAGAAAAAAATTCCTCAATTAAAATTTAAAAATTTGCGTGAAGGTCGTTATATTAATCAAAGCTTTATTTATTCCGAAGAAAATACTATGTCCGCAATAAACAACATAACTAAGTACGCTGATATAAAAAATATGAAGCTTGATGATACAGCTTTTTTAGTCTCAAAGATGGTAGATTTATCTGTTTCCTCAAAGTATGATTATTTAATGGAGCTTCAAATAATGCATCATATGTAAATATCCCAACTAAGACCTAAACTTATGCATATGAATCGCCAAAATGGAGATTATGCTGTTATTCCAGTTTCTAATAAAACATTTCACAAAAGCATAATTCTTATTTCTAGTTGAGATATATTTCATGGTATAAATCCGCTTATAATTAGTTTATCTATATGTAAAACCAATATTTCTACATTTCATACAAAGAATTTCATTTTATTACATTATTTATGGAATCTGTATAATTATGTTGTATAATATGAAATAACTAATTAATTATAAGGGGAGATAATATGAACAGAGAAATAATCAATTCACTAAAAGATGTACTTCCATTACTTAAAGACATGCTTAGAGAAGACATTGCCATATCAATTACAGATACTGAAAAATTTATAGCTTATTATCCCAATGAAAAAATACCAATGAAATTAAGTGTAGGCGATAAGATACAAGAAGGTGATCCATATCTAGAAGCAATGAGAACTAAAAAAGTCACTTCAAATATTTTACCAAAAGAGATATTTGGATTTGTATTCCAGGGCATATGCTATCCACTTATTGATGATAATGGCAATGTCTTTGGAGCTGTTGGTGTTGCCAAAAGCCTTGAAAAGCAGGCAATTATTCAGGAGTCTTCTGAAAACATTTTCAATTCTATGGAGCAAACTAATGCAGGTCTTGAAGAAATAGCAAGTTCTTCTCAAAAATTGGCTTCAACTATAACTAACGTAGTAAATTATACAAAAGCTACTAATAAAAAGTTAGAAGATATAGATTCAATACTTATATCAATTCAAAATATTGCTTCTCAATCTAATTTGCTAGCGTTAAATGCCGCTATAGAAGCTGCCAGAGCAAGTGATGCCGGCCGCGGGTTTAGTGTGGTTGCAAATGAAATGAAAAAATTAGCGCAACTTAGTAGTGAATCAGGTAAGAGAATATCAGACATTATGTCTCAAATAAAAGAGTCTATATTACATATTGAAAGCGAAATATCAGAATCAAGCTTAGCTGCTGATTCACAGGCTGCTGCTACAGAAGAAATAACTGCTTCAATTGGAGAAATAACTAGCTCCACTGAAAAATTAAAAAACATTGCAACAATAAAATAATTGAACTTATTTATCGATATCCTACTTTGAAACTAGACTTATGTAGTAACTTACCGAAATCATAAATATTTTGATTCCGAAAAGCTATGAAAATATCGCTGAAGGTTCTAATCAGCAGGTTGTATCCACTTTAGCGTGCTCCAACTTTCAGTTTGACAAGCTAAAATGGAACAACCTACAGCTAAGAACCTTTAACAGCTCATTTTCAAATGTTTTCTCCACAAATATATTTATGATTTCTAGTGAAGATATGAACTTAAAGTTTTAGTAACTTTGTAAATATATTTATCTAATAAGTATAATTCTTAAATTGTTTATCTAATAATAATAAAAATACAGTAAAGCCTTATTTATAAACTTTACTGTATTTTATACAAGCTATTTACCTTATCGTCAAGTATATCCCAATATACAAGGATACATATTGAATTAAAAATAAAAATGCCTCCTATGATAATTTTATTTTTCATAGAAAGCCATTATTTCTATTAGATTGCAAACTATCTACATCCTCTTAACTATTTCATTGATAATAATTTTTAATATAATCCACCCATTCATTGTATATATCTTCATCAGATTTTCCAAATACCGTTTCATAATCTTCTGTTTTAATTATCTGCATTAATTTTTCCCATCCATATTTTTTATCTATATACTCTATATAGGTATTGGCAAAGGTGTAACCTCCCATCTTTGAAAATTTGACTGGGTTGCTAGTCTTAATTTCTGAAAAAGTTGGAATGTGCATATTATAGGCATATCTTTTGTAAAAAGGCTCTGCATTGGACAAATATAAAGCCATTCCTTCAGTTAACCATAATCTAATATGTGGATTTATTATACTTACATAGGCATGAACCATTTCATGTAAAGCGGCTTGCTTATTATTATCATAGTCATGAACCTTTCCTGGATTTGCAGGCGATGTCAATATAACATTCGTTCCTATATTGTCACCAATATACCAGTCTAGCCCTAACATTGGACCTATTAGCCCATATTTTTTCATTTGCATTGTAGACTGATGGTCGTAAATATAAATATTAACATTTTGCTTTTCACTAAATCCTAATTTTTTAGCTAATTCACCAGCTCTTGCATTAGCTAACTGAAAAACATCCTTAGCTGCTGCTTCTTCATCTTCATAATAAACATTCACCCATTCCCCTTCAATAACATGCATATTTGATGTTTTTAATCTAAGGGTTGGAATAAGATTAATAAAAATAAGTAATGCAGCTATCACAAAAATAATTCCAAATACTTTAACTGATTTAGTTCTTTTCATTTCTTTTTCCTCATTTCTATCTTCTTTCCTATAGAATAACTAAAATATCATTCATAAAAAAGTAACCAGAGTCATTATTTTCATATGACTCTGGTCATGTTTAATTATTAAGAAAATATTTTTGCAAGCTTTAAGGCTAACATTGTCCTATCCTTTATTTCCGTTTTATCATAAATAGTACTTATATAATTTTTTACTGTACCTTCAGAAATATATAAGAATTCTGCTATTTGAGAATTTGTATATCCATCTGAAATCAACTGACAAATCTCTATTTCTCTTTCAGTTAAATTTTTTAATAAGTCAACGTTATGATATTTGTTTTTATCTGCATTTTCATTTGAGCATTTTGACATTATATTTGCTAATGCAGTCATTACTTTACTATCAAGCATGCTTTGGCCATTCATAACATTAAAAATCCCTTGGACAATAACTTTTGTTCCTGCATCTTTTAATAAGTATCCATCTGCCCCATGCATCACTGCCTTCACAATGTTTTCTTCATCATAAAAAGTGGTCAAAACAAGTATTTTAATCTTAGAATATATTGTTTTTACCTTTGATATCAATTCTTGTCCCGACATTCCTTCCATATTTAAGTCTACTAATGCTATATCTACTTGTTCTTTCTCTAAAACATCTAATGCTTCTTTTCCATCATGCGCTAATCCTGTTATTGTAAAAGATTCATTCATGGATAAGATTAACTCAAGGCTTTCTAAAAGAAGTTTTTCATCATCTACTATTAATATTCTAATTTTATTCATTCTTATCACCTGCTCTTGTTGGAATTTTTAGCATTACCAGAAGTCCTTCTTGATTTTCTATTTTTAAAATCCCACCTATAGAAATTAAGTAGTTTCTGATTTTTCTAATTCCAAATCCAGAGTCCAATAATTCCTCATAATTTCTCATACTTTGTATACCTGTTCCATTGTCCTGAACTATTATATTTATATTACTTCTATCTACATTTATAATAACAATAATAGCCGTTGCATTTCCATGCTTTACACTATTTGTAACTAATTCCTGCAATGCGCCTATTAAGAAGTCAATTCTTTCGATACAAATACTCTGCGTTTTTAATTGCTGTTCACTATAATCGATTTTAGCTCTTATTTTAATATTAAAATCCTCTTTTAATTTATCAATATTTACATTTATTAGTTTCATAACATCATCTATGGTTTGTCCATTTTCTTTTGTGTTTACTCCACGAACCGCTTTTCTAATGGCTTCAAGGCTCTCACGCATTCTTATATTAGCAAATTTTATTTTTTCCATTGCTTTTTTAGAATTCGTATTGTAAATTGCTTCTGCCGCATCCAAACTCATAATCGCCGCCATTATTGTATGACCAACGCTATTATGTATATCTCTGCTTACCTTCTCCCGCTCCTCATATTTTATCTTCTGCAGAGCAATAGATTTTTCCAGTTCAAAAACCTCTTTATCTTTTATAAACTTATGGTAATTAAGCATGAGTCCAGAAGTACGATTACATAATATATAAAACAAGCTTCCACAGCATAAATATTGAAGTATTCTTGGCACAGCTCCATATAGCATTATATTTTTTAATCCAGTAAAGGGTTCAACCCATGGTTCCATCAAAAAATAAAAGCTAAGTAAATGGGCTATTAATATATTAAATACTGATTCAATAATTACTACTATAAGCTGTTTCTTTCTAAGATACATAGATGCTAATATTGTTGGAATAACAAACATTAAAACTGTTTGAAATGTTAATAATGTATAACATATTCCTGTAGAAATCACAGCACAAGTAAGTATCAAATACTTTATCCATGGTTTCTTAAGTTCAAATATATCTACTAAAATTGTTGGCAGCAAAAGAGGAATTATAAGTAATGCATTCATTTTTACCATAACATTCTGCACGGCATCAAATACATGAATTAAATTTAAAAATCCTGCTGCAAAGCAAAAATACAAAACAATACGCATCGCCTTTGACACTGTTTTATTTGTTTCTATTTCATTTTTCCACAATAGCTCATCAAATTGATTCATGTTATACCTCTTATCCATAATATAAATATAATAAAAATATTCTTAACTAAAATCTTCATTTAGATCTTTTAAAATTCTTCTAAGCATAGAGATATCAACTAATATCTGAACTTATGTATATAGCTCCCGGAAATAAGGATTATACTGTTGTTCCAGTTTTTAAGTGAACATTTCACAAAGGCATAATTCTTATTTCTAGTTGCGATATATTTTATAATATAAGTCCAACTTATAATGACTTATCTATAATTTCTGGAAATTTGCTCATTACTCTAAAGATATTTTTTCCTATGGTGTTAAAGTTGATATTAACAGCCTTATTTATAATATAAATCCATAATTTCCTAAATATTCATTATAACTAGTATAACATAAATGAAAGAAAAGTTTTAACGCCAACCCCCGTAAATAAAATAACCCACGAAAATCCAAATTATAGATCTTCATGAGTTTCATAGTGGAAGCAAAACGCGAGCTTTTAAATCCACCCCAAATATATTCTATTTTAAAACTTAGAATATCTAATTTTTAAAAGTACTAATTCGATTTTTCTTAATCATAATTGAAGATATTAACAAAACAATTCCAACTCCGAAAAATACAATTGGGATCTGTTCACTTACAGCTGTCCTAGTGAGACCAAGAAAATCTAAACTTGTTAAGCCATTCAACATGCCCACATACCATAAAATTATATAAATTATTTCAAAAGCGGTAGAATTTTTAGAAATATTCCCAATAAACATTCCCAAGGCGTTTACAAATACAATTCCCATTAAAATATAAATAGCTCCTAGACAATCATTTAATATGATAAATTTTATTATTACGCTTATGTTTATAATTACACTAAATAAAATTCCAGCAACAGCTGAATCAAAAAGTTGAGACTTTCTATAATTTCTATAAGTGATTAGATAATCTTCCATATTATAATTAATCTGAATAGTCCCCAATTTAGACCATGTGAAAATAGGCAAAATCCATATTAGAGGAATTATAAATTTATATAAGGTTTCACCTTTTGCAAAAAATACTCCTATTGAACAAAGAATTATAGCTGTATACCACCATAAATTACATGTTGCAAACATAAACTTAAGCTCACTACATATTATACTTAAGTTATTAGAATAAATTTTATCTTCAAAAATTTCACTTAATACTACTCTTTTTTGAGACTTATATTCCTTTTGTTTAGTATCAATCACCTTACTCATCTTTGAAGATACCTTTGTTTTAATAAGAGAAGTTCTTCTAAAAAACATAGAAAACAAAAAAAGTACTGAAATGCCTATGGCAATCCAAAAGAATCTTCCTATAAATACATTCATCTCAATACTCACTTTATCCATTACAAAAGTTTTAATATTATCATGAAGTGCCCCATTTGTTCCAAGGCTGAAGTAATCAATATCTTTAAACTCATTAAAGTTATTCTTAAATTGTTCTAAAATCAATTTTGAAGTGCTATTCATTCCAAAAACATCTGCTAAATAGGATTTTGCTCCTCCAAGAGATGCTACACATATACCAGACCATACAAAGAAATATGCTACATTGCCAAAAGAATTTCTAAGTATAGGAATAACCTCAAAGATTATAGCTATAACTGAAACAATAAAACAAGCTGGTAGTGCTAATATTATAAATGGTGTTAAAAGTTTAATTAACTCAATAGAATAACATTCTCCTCTCACAAATTGCATTATGATTGTAATAAAAATAACTATAAGCATTTGCAATAATAAAAATAATAAATTGCCAAAAGCTTTTCCAAATATGAAAACCCATGGCTTTGTCCCTATAGAAGCAGTTATTTCACCTATTAAAAGTTCCCTTTCTCTCTTTATGGAATTTCTAACAAAATAAAAACCAATCAATGTTATTACACTGATAAATGCTATTGTAGCAACCCATCCCATCCACATAGAATTATAAATCCCTCTATAAAAAAATCCTTCAAAATTATAATTCAGTGTATAGTAAAAACTGCTATTATTTTGTGGAAAAAATAAATAAGATATATACATCATTATAAGAGCTATAATAAATATACTTTTACTCCTTATTCTATCTAAAAAATCAGCTTTTCCTATATAATAAATTTCATACAATCTATTCAAGATCCTCCCCTCTCTTTCCAGAAGTATAATAGATATAAGCATCTTCAAGAGTAGGCTGAACAGTTATAGAATTTGATACTGGTTTATTTTCTGATATTACTCTAACTTCCATCCCTTCATTTCTTCTTACGATATTTCCTGTTATATATTTATCTTTTATATCTTCAATTTCACTTTCGAAAACTTTACACTCCCATACATTTCCTTCCATTGAATTTAAAAGCTCTTCATTTTTGCAAAAGCATATCATTTTACCTTTATTCATAAGTACAATCTTTTCAGCTGAAGACTCTACATCAGACACTATATGAGTGGATAATATGATTACTTTATCTTTAGATAAACTGTTGATTAGATTTCTAAAATTCATTCTTTCATTTGGATCTAAACCAACAGTAGGCTCGTCTACTATAAGAATTTTAGGATCATTTAATAGAGCTTGGGCAATACCTATTCTCTGCTTCATACCACCAGAATAATTTCCAATACTTTTATTAGCTGCATCACTAAGATTTAATAGGTCAATAAGTTCATTTATTCTACCTTTTACCTTCTTCATATCAAGTCCCTTTAAAGCTGCCATATACTTTAAAAATTCAACGGCAGTTAAATTTGGAAATACTCCAAAACTTTGAGGCAAATATCCTAAATCATGTCTAAGTTCCTCTCCATTTTTATGAATATCTCTTCCTTTCCAAGTAATAACTCCTTCACTTGGTTTTGAAACTGTTGCTATCATCTTCATTAAAGTTGATTTTCCAGCACCATTTGCACCCAAAAGACCTATTACTCCTCCCTCTAATTCCAGATTAAAATCTGATAGAGCAGTAAAATTATTTGAATACATCTTTGAAACATTTTTTATTGAAAGCATAACTTTCCTCCTTTATTTAATATAATAATTTTTCTAATAATTAATTTCCGCTTATAGTTATATTCCCATCTGAAGATGATAAATTAATATTCTTTTCGCTCATAGAAGAATCTGCATTTGAATCAAGATCATTAGTTACTTTTCCAAAACGTGATTTAGCTGATAGATTGAATTTTTCATCTTTAGGTAATTTTAAATCTATGTCGCCTAAATGTGTATCTACAGTAATATTACCGCATATTTTATCCAATGAAATTCTAGTTTCACCATCTGTTGTACTACATTCTATATCTTCAGAATTTGAATTTAATATGTTTATTTTAGCTAATTTAGATTTTATAGATAATTTATTCTTATAACTTTTAGGAATATCTATATTTACATTTAAAGTCTCTCCACCTAAAACAAAACTTGGCTCACTTTTACTATTTGTTGTAATATATAAAACATTATTTTCAATGTTACTTTCTAATTCATATTCATTAGATACATATCCCCTCTTAGTTTTAGAAAAGGTACATTTTGTATCCTTTGACTCAGAAGTTGTAACATTAACATCAAAATCCCCATCTAATGATATTTCCTTTAAATTTGATATTTCTTTCGAAGTAAATATCCTTTGCTCATTAGTTGTTTTAGCCGGTAAAAAAAATATAATTCCCCCTACTAACGAAACCAATATTAAAACAACTACTAAACCTTGTAATATTCTTTTTATCATAACTTTGTCTCCTTAATTTTAAATATTCATCATAAATTTGACATACCAAGTTTCACGTTTTGCTAAATTTCTTTATGAATCCAAGTATATGCCTCTAAAATTAATGTCTTATTAATCTAAGCTTAATGAAACATAAAATTAGCATCTTTACTTGTAAATTAAAACATTACTACTTTATAATTAAATTGAATCAGATATTAAACTATGGTAATTTAACTACTAATTGGAATTATAATAATATATAAACTAAACACGAGGTGAAGAAATTGAATTCAGTTTTAGTCGTAGATGATGAAAAAGAAATTGTAGAACTAATAGACTTTTATTTAAAAAATAATGGATATAATACATTCAGAGCGCTCAATGGAAATGAAGCTCTAGAGATTTTTGAAAGGGAACAAGTAGACATAATAATTTTAGATATAATGATGCCTGGCCTTGATGGTAAGGAAGTTTTAAGAAAGGTTAGGGAAAAAATTAATACACCTATAATATTTTTATCTGCCAAAGGTGAAGATATTGATAAAATTGACGGATTATTTCTTGGTGCAGATGATTACCTTGCCAAACCCTTCAATCCTATAGAACTCATTGCAAGAGTTAAAGCACTTTTAAGGAGAAGCATTGTATTTAATAATCAACTAGAAGAAAGTACAAGTGTTGTAATAAATGAACACTTAAAGTTAGATGAAAAAGCCTGCAAAATATATAAAGATAATAAAGAACTTCAACTAACATCATTTGAATACAAACTTATGAATTTTCTTATGAACAATAAAAATAAAGTTTTTACTAAAGGCCAATTGTATGAACACGTATGGGATCAATCCTATCTTGGAGATGAAAAAATTATAATGGTTTATATAAGTAAGTTAAGAGAAAAAATAGAAGACAGCCCTAAAGAACCTAAATATATTAAGACTATAAGAGGTCTTGGTTATATGTTTGAAGGTAAATAAAGTTATGAAGATAAATTTTAATATCAGTAATAAAAAATTAAATGTAAAAGGCTTTCTTATTATAAATTACCTGATAACTTTCGTAATATTATATATAATTGTACAGTTATCATATAAGTCCTCAACTTTTATTTTAGAAAACTTTATTTTCAATAACGAAAAAATCACTGTTACATCAATTGCCTCTTATTATAATAAAGATTTTGATAAAATAGAACTTGGATTTCTCTCTGAAATGGGTGCATGGGAAGAAGTTTTAGATGAAAATAAAAATGTAATTTATATAAAGGGTGATAAAAAAGATACTATAATGCAATATAACGAAAAGCAGCTTTTTGAATTAACCTCCTCAAAAGAATATTCTCCCGAAAATCCTTATGTTGGCCAGGTATATCCTGTGGAAGGGAAAAATGGAGAACAATATCTTTTTCTTTATAAAATTGATAAAAGAAAAGTTGAGCATTCATTTATTTACAAACCTAATTTTTCTAGTAAATCAGATAGTATTCTTTCTTTAAAAGCTTATGGTACTTTATATTTTATTCAGGTAATTTTTTTATTGGTAGGAATATATATTTACAGCGTTATAAGTTCAAAATTTATAACAACTCCTCTTAAAACCTTTGTAACTAGTATTAAAAATTTCAAAAAACTTGATTATGGAACTAGAGCGAATCTAAAAGGTTTAAAGGAACTTCAACAGGTACAAAATGAATTTAATAAAATGGTAATAAAACTTGAAAAAGTTAAGGAAGAAAATAAAAGAATAGACAAAAGTAAAAAGAGACTATTAGTAGACATATCCCATGATTTAAAAACTCCAATCACCTCTATTCAAGGTTTTTCAAAGCTTTTGTTAGAAGAAAGTATAACCTCTGAAGAAAGAGATAAGTTTTTAAAAATAATATATAATAAATCAGTATATTCAGCAGTACTTATTGAAGATTTATTTGCACTTTCTAAGCTTGAAGATTCTGAATATAGCCTTTCTAAAGTAGAACTTAACTTTAGCGAATGGCTTAGACGCCTTATTGTGGACTATTATGAAGAATTTCAAAATAAACATTTTGATTTAGAAATTAATATTAGTGATTATCCTATTATATTTGAATTTGATGAAAAATTAATGAAAAGAGCAATCTCCAATATTTTTAATAATGCTCTAAGTCATAATGAAGAGTATACAGGTTTAAAAATTGAATCTTATCAAAAAGAAAATAATGTAATCTTGAAAATTGGCAGCAATGGAGCAAGTATCGACAAATCAATAAGTGAAACAATATTTGACCCCTTTGTAAAGTCAGAAAATAGTGCATCTAATGGAAGTGGCCTCGGATTAGCTATAACAAAAAAAATCATTGAAAAACATGGTGGAACTATAAAACTAGCCCCGGCTAAATTTGAGGGAATTTTATTTGTTATCTCTATACCAGTTAGAATTTGAATTTAATTCACACTTCCCCACATAATATATCTTCGCTTATATACATTAAGCAACCCCCCATGATATTTCTAATCGTGGGGTTTTATGGTGGAGGTGGATCTTAACTAGATATTATTAATCTTTTTATAGGAAAAAATTTCACATTAGTTTCATTAATTACCAAATCATTCCTTAACTGTTAGTTCTTTAAAAAAATGTGATTTTCAATAATTACTAATATATCTTTAAATCATACTAATAACTTGCCTTCTAAATAAGAATACTTTAAATATTCTGGACTACTATAATATACCGATGAGTTAAAGTCTGATATTTCATCACTAATAAATGATTCAAATACCGAATATAGCACATCTATTACATTATTTTCTTCTGAAAGAACATCGATTCTTAAATTTTTTTATTTTAAACGTGGGATTATACATGCATCTTACGTCTAAATATATGAAAATAAAATTCATGGAGGATTTTTATATGCGAAAAATAGGCACAACTACTTCTGCTATCTGCTTTATACTTTTAGGTATTTGGATTATGATTAATTCCAATAATCCGGATTTAGGAAGAAAACTCATAAAATTTTGGCCCATAATTATTATTTTAATAGGTATAGAAATTTTGTATTACACTTCAATAAAAAAAGAAAATGAAAGGATACGGATAAGTGGTCTTGTTTTTCTTATAATAATAGTTTTCTTTTTCACAAATATATCTACAGACATTTTTAATAATATAAAACAAAATAATTCTTCCTTTAATTTAGACACAAATTTCTTTGATAATGTCTTTACAAGTAAAAACTTACAATCTATCGATAAAAAAATCACTTTAGATCCTATTGGTAATAATCTAAATTTTGAAACATTAAATGGTAAGCTGAATATAGAAAAAGCGACTGACAACAAAATAACTATAGATACTGAATTGTATATAAAGCAAAACAGCACTTCAAAGGATTATGAATTGAATCCAACAACTGACTCAAATGGGTATACACTAAAAATTGTAGATGATAATATAGATTCAATTAAAGCCACTATCTATATACCTGAAGGATATGATGTTTCTATAAAGGGGGGTAACCTAAATGTAGATAGTAATAGTGATGTAAGACTTGATGCTTTAAATATAAATGCATCTAATGGAAAATTTGATTTACAAGGCGACATTCCTAATTCGTCTCTAAAGTTAGAAAATGGTAAAATAGATTTAAGCAATAATTTATGTAAACACATCGATATTTCTATGAATAATGGTTCAATCTCTTTAGATTCAAAAGACAAAAATTTATCAATCAATACAGATATAAATCGTGGTACATGCAAGATAAATGATGAAAAAAGAGTCAATTCTGGAATTTCTAAAAATATCGGTACTGGTGAGGGCATAGTTAAAGCTAAATTAAATAATGGAACCATTAAAATAAATAGTGGAGAGTGAAAAAATGGAGGAGCAAGAATTCGTTGAAAAAATGAAAACCAAAGATGAAAATGCTTTTATTTACATGGTAGACGTTTATAAAAAAAGAATTCTCTCCTTATGTTATTCCTATACCTCTGATTATTATGAGGCAGAAGATTTATCCCAAGAGGTTTTTATAAGCGTATTTAATAATATTGATAAATTTAGAGAAGAGAGTTCCTTTTCTACTTATTTATACAAAATTACAACTTCAAAATGTATAGATTATACAAGAAAAAGAAGCATTAAGAATTTTTTAACTGGTCTCTTTATCTTTTCTAAGGAATCTACTCAGGATATAGATGAGCAAAATTTTATACGGCAAAGCATTCAATCTCTGCCACTAAATTTGAAAACCCCGCTTGTACTATATTATTATATTGGATTAACTCAAAAAGAAATTGCAGATATATTAAACTTACCTTTAAAAACAATTGAAGGTAGAATTTATAGAGCTAAAAATAAATTGAAAAATATTATTGAAACGGAGGTTCCATTTTATGCAGAACAAAAGAGATGATTTTGATACTATAATTATTAATTCCTTTAAAAATATAACTGTATCTGATGACTATAATAAAAAACTAATGCAAAAACTTCATAAAAAGCAGCTTCCTGATTCTAAAAGAAATAATCTAATCCCTTCCTACGCTTTAATTGCTGCGGGTTTACTTAGTATATTTCTTAGTATTACTAGTCTTCAGGTGCACATTACAAACTTTGAATCACGTTTTTTTGACAAAGCTGTAATTACTGAAATTAACCAACATTCTATTATTAATTTTATAAAACAATTAGGAGAGTGAAAATATGAACAATAGAAATAGTTTTCTTACTTTTGTAACTGCCTGCATTCCTGGCGTTGGATATATGTATCATGGGCTAATCAAAAAAGGAGTCCAGGTTTTATTCTTATATATGCTTATTGGACCTATTTTATCTTTTGTAGGACTTGGTTTCTTATCTCATTTAATTAAAATTTGCATATGGTTTTATACTTTCTTTGATACATTTGCTGTTTCAAGCAAAATAAAACGGGGAGAATATGTGCCTGATTCTGAATTTATTTTTAAGAATTACGTTAACACAGAAAATTCTTACAGCATAACTCCTACATGGAACGAAAGAATTAACAGACAAGGTTGGGTAATATTGGGTTCCTTTTTAATTATTCTTGGAATCTTATCTATCTTAAATCAAGTTTTTATAGATAGCGATATTTACAAATATATCAGATCTTATGCTTCGCAATATTTCATTCCTATAATATTTATTGTCATAGGTGTTTTGATTTTATTTAGGAAAAAAGACTAAAAATTGAATACCTTCCTCATGAAAACCCACTACCATCTGTAAGTTGCTATTCAAGCAGCATGCAAATGGTAGTGGGTTTTATTGTAGAGGCGAAGCACGACCTTTGAAATCCATTAGTAACTAATACTATAAAGAAAATTATCTTCATATAGTATTTCAGAATCTATATCAGCCTCGTTCCCCAATTCCACAGTGTTAAGACTAACTCTTGCTCATTTATAAATAAAAATATATCTTTAACTGTTTCTTTGGTAATTCTTCCTCTATTATTTTACAAGAATTTATATCTGTTTCCATAGTGAATTTAATTATGGTATAACCGTAACATTCTACTGACCCAGACTTTGAAGTATCGATTCCGAGACAACATATTTTTATTTGGTGATTAATTAGTATTAATTTATATATTAAATTTTTGTATCATATTATTAAGCTTTTGTGCAAGTTCAGCTTGGCTTTGTGAAGATTTTGCAATATCAGTAATAGCAAATGTTATTTCATTAACACTTCTCAATATTTCGTCAGAGCCAGTTGCAGATTCTTGAGCAACTTCAGAAACATTTTGTATAGAACCGCCTACTTGCATTACTACTTGGTTCATCTTTTTTGATGCTGCTGCAAATTCTTCTATTATGTCATTCATAAATTCAGCATCCTTTTCATATTGAATTCCTGTATCCATAAGAAATCTATAACTAGGTTTTACATTATTGCTCATAAAATCAAGAACATCTTGTCCGCTCTTTGAAAGACTTCCAACTGCAATCTGAACCTGTGATACCATGTTTTGAATATTAGCAACTGCTGCTGAAGATTGTTCTGCAAGTTTTCTTACTTCATCAGCAACTACAGCAAATCCTTTTCCTTGTTCTCCTGCTCTTGCTGCTTCTATAGCTGCATTTAAAGCAAGCAAATTGGTTTGTTCAGCTATGGTTCCAATAGAATCAGCCATCATTTTAACTTCTCCTACAACCTTAGAATTTTCGATAGCTTTTAAAATATTTTCACGATTTTCATCATAAATTAAATTACCTTGTTCTATATTTTTTAATGCTTTATCCTTTATATCAATAGCACGCTTCTTTATTTCATTAACAGATATTGTTGCATTACTTGCATTTTTCTCAAGCATATTAGTGTTATCACCTATTTCTTCTGCTGAAGTAGTTACCTCTTGCGTAGTAGAACTTAAATCTTTAGTTCGTTTAGATATTTGTTCTGTAGATTGATTTACTAACTCCATTTGAGATGAAATTTCTTCAGTGGTCGCAGAAAGCTCTTCACTTGTTGCACTTATATCACTCGAACTGTTTGTTATTTGAATTATTAGATTTTTAATATTTTCCTTTGCAGTATTTAGTGCTTTTGAAAGATTACCTACTTCATCCCTTGATTCAACCTCTATAGATTTAGTTAAGTCTCCGCTTCCAATAGCTTCTGCAAATACTAATATTTTCTTAATCTTTCTTGAAATTGTAAGAGCCATTGATAAACCTATTGCGAAGCTGATAAGCGCACCTACTATAACAATGCCTGATAGCATTTTAAAATACTTATTAAATGTAGTATCACTGTCGATTGATTTGACTTCTGCTGAAGCTGTATTATCGTCTACTATAGAAATCAAACCTTCTTTAATTGGTTTTCTAAGTATATTATACTCTTCTTTATAGGCTTTTGTAGCCGCTTCATAGTTACCACTCTTAACTAAATCTTCTACCTTTTTCATCGAATTAATATATTCAGGTAGTGAAGCTTTTACTTTATTATAGTTTTCCTTTTCTTCATCATTAGCAAAAGGTATACTCTCATATTCTTCAAAAAGTTGAGTGTTTTTTGCTTCAATGTTTTCTATATCAGTTTCCATAGCATCAACATCTTCTATAAGGTTTACATTAATCATGTGTTCTAAGTCTAGTTTCTCTATATAACTGTTAGTTTGTATAGCATATATTTTCTGCAATCTTGTTAAGCTATTCGCGTATATGTATTTAGCATTATTATTAATAATATGCATTCCCACTAGACCGACAGCTCCAACTATAATTAGAAATGCTGTGCTTATTATGCTAGTAGCTACTAGCTTCTGTGATATTTTAAAATTATTAACCCATTTCATAAAAACACCCCTAAAATTATTTATTTTTATTATTATTCTCTAATTCATGCAATTAAGTTACCCTTTTCATGAATTAGGAAATAATTTGCAAAGTAGTTTATTTTGTTTAATCCTATTTCCATACCTTTAATTTTCCAATAATTCGATTAAGTTAAACAATTTTATTTCATTTCCCTATAAATTTTTACTTTTTTTACAATTTATTAACTAAAATCAAGATTTTATACAATTAATATATCATATTATTTGTCGAATTACAATTTATTATAGTAATTCTTGATTATTTTCCAATATTTATTGAGCAATCCATTTTATAATTATTGTCAAACTTTAAAATGCACTATAAATAAATTAGCTCTGGATGTAGCTATTTCAGTAAATCGTATCTTGTTTCTAAAGTATCTTACTTAACTTTATTAATTTTCTGAATTGATAAGAGATTCTGACTATACATATCCCGAGCACTTTTTTCTCTGTAACATTGTATTAATAAAGTTTTCTCTATGATTTCTGCTCATTACTTTTATTAAGATATTTTTCAAAACTTCTACTACGTAAAAAATAAAGCCCACGATGTTTCTAATCGTTGGGTTTATGGTAGAGCAAAGCATGACCTTTGAAGTCCACTAATAAATTTCCTCTAAATATAGAAGCTTCAGCGATATTTTCATAGCTTTTCGGAACAAAATATTTATGATTTCGGTAAGTTACCACATAAGTTCAGTTCTTAGTTGGGGTCTATATTAAAGAAAGTTTAATTCAAAAACTTAACAAAAGATTTACATTTTTAAATTTGTAGTCACTTTATAAGGCCCTAAAATGCTGATCAATAACATTTCAGGGCCAATTTTAAATATATAATTTTATTTTATTCAATGGTTCAATTAAATTTCAAGAATTTATATTTTAAATTTTTGCACCAATTCATCCAAATCTTGCGCTAACTCTGCTTGACTTTGAGTTGAATCTGCGACTTCAGTTACCGCTTTTGTAATTTCACTAATACTAGCTAATACTTCTTCTGAGCTAGCGGCTGAATCCGCAGCTGTAGTTGAAACCCCTTCAAAAGCCTTATTAACTTGCATTACTGTCTCATTCATTTGTTTAGCAGTATTAAATATATCAATAGCCATGTCGCTTACAAACTTTGCATCTTTTTCATATTGTATACCCGTATCTAGTAACAACGTGTAACTTGGCTTCACGTTATTTACCATATAGTCTAATATGTCTTGTCCGCTAGAAGACAATTCATCAAAAGCGTTTCTTACTTGAGCAACCATATCTTGAATTTGGGTTACAGCTTCAGAAGATTGTTCAGCTAATTGTCTAACCTCTTCTGCAACAACAGCAAAGCCTTTTCCTTGCTCTCCAGCTCTTGCAGCCTCTATAGCAGCATTTAATGCGAGAAGATTAGTTTGTTCAGATATACTACCAATAGATTCAGCCATTAGTTTAACTTCTCCAACAACCTTGCCAGCTTCAATAGCTTTTATAATATTGAGTCTTTTTTCTTCATAAATTTCATTATTTTGTTTTATGTTCTCTGTAGCTTTTTCTTTTATTTCAATAGCTCTTTTATTTATATCATTACCAGATTTTTTAGATTCTTCAGCCTTGCGCTCTAAGTTACTTGTATTCATTGCTATTTCATCCATTGATGCTTGAACTTCTTCTGTAGTAGCACTTAAGTCTTGAGCTCCCTTAGCAATTGTTTCTGTAGCTTGGCTAGAAGATTGCATCATTGATGATATTTCTTCGGTAGTGGCTGACAAGTTTCCACTAGTTGAGTTTATCTTTTCTGCACCGTTAAATATTTGTGATATAAGTTCTTTTATATTTTTATCAGCTTTATTTAGTGCCTTAGAAAGTCTTCCTATTTCATCTTGGCTGTCTAATTCTATTTCTTGAGTCAAATCTCCATCACCAATGGCTTCAGCAAAATTTAGAACCTTATTTAATTGTTTAGCTATAACAATTGAGATAAATGTTCCAAGTGCTATAGCAAGTGCTAATCCTAAAACTATAACAAATATTATTATATATAAAGACGAAGTATATGTATTAGCATCCTGCTTGTATGAATTGGATGCGTTATCATCATTCGCTTGAATTAAAGTATCTAATCCCTTAAATAAATTAGCTCTGGATGTAGCTATTTCAGTAAATCTAGTTTTAGATTTTTCAAAGTCTTGTGCATCTGCCAACTTTATAACATCATTATAGATATTTCTAAATTCACTTAGATTGCTTTTTATATCCTTAAAAGTAGATTTTTGATCTTCAGTTAACAAATTTTTTTCATAATCATTAAGTATTGTATCTGTATCTGCAGCATAATCTTGAATTTCCTTTTCTAATCCAGCATTTTGATTTTCCTTATTTCCTTGATTTGAGATTTTCAATAAATCATATCTTATTTCTAAAGCATCTTGCTTAACTTTATTAATTTTCTCAACGGATAAGAGATTCTGATTATACATATCCTGAGAATTTTTCTTGAGAGTCTGCATATTTCTTATTCCAACAGCTCCAACCAATACTATAAGCAAAGCTATAATAATAAAAGCTGGTATTAATTTTTTAGACATTTTTAAATTATTAAACCAATTCAATATAATTCCTCCTAAAACTACAATTATATGTAACTAAATATATATACCGTATTTTAACAGAAAAATCAACAATTATCCAATTACTTCACTACATTACAACAAAATTAGATTATACTGTAATAAAATTTTATTAAGATATTTTTCAAAACTTCTGCTAAACGAAAAATAAACCACCACAAAAATCTAATCTTAGATTTTCGTGGTGGTTTATAGTGGAGGTAATGGATATTAACTCCTTGTCCGCAAAATTCAAAATAACTATCTCCTTAGGCAAATGAGTTTGCTTTAGCTTTTCTCAATATTCTTGCATAAATTCCTTTGCCTTTTTATCTGATGCCTAGCCTCTATAAAATTTCTATAGAATCTCCTGATCTAATCACTCCGCCTTGTATTATTCTTGTGAAGATTCCTTCTGTTGGCATAATGCACGTGCCAACTTGATTTTTTATAGCACAACCTTTATGGCATTCCTTTCCTATCTGTGTCACTTCTTGAACTGTTTCTCCTATTTTTAGTCTTGTCCCAACGGGCAATTCATGAAGAACAATGCCTTCAGTTGTTATATTCTCTGCAAATTTCCCAGCATCTAAGTCACTTATCCCCATTTTAATCATTTTATCTATGCTTTCTTGAGCTAATAAGCTTACCTGTCTATGCCATTTTCCAGCATGGGCATCATCTTTTAAGCCGTGCTCTTCTATGAAAATCCCTTCTTTTATAGGGGTTTTTATAACACCTTTTTTTTCACTGATATTTATTGATAATACTTTAGCCATCATTTTATTTAAATCTCCCTTATATATTCTCCACTTTTTCCACCGGTTTTCTTTATTAATCTAACATTTTCTATTACCATATCCTTATCAACAGCCTTGCACATATCATATATAGTAAGAGCTGCAGTTGTTACAGCAGTTAATGCTTCCATTTCAACGCCTGTTTTCCCAACTGTTGAAACTGTTGCTTCAATCTCTATTTCTTCTTCACCTATATTAAAATTTATATCAGACCCTGTTATAAAAATATTATGGCACATAGGAATTAAATCTGAGGTTTTTTTCACGCCCATTATTCCGCCAATTTGGGCAACTGATAAAACATCACCTTTTTTAATAAGGCCATCTTTTATCAAATCTACAGTTTCCTTTTTCATTTTAATTGATCCTCTTGCAATAGCAACTCTCTTTGTCTCATCCTTTTCACTCACATTTACCATATGAGCTCTTCCTTTTTCATTAAAATGAGTAAATTCCATAAAATCAACCTCCAATTGCTGTCATTTCTCTATTAATATAATTTCCGTTCTCTAATTCATGTTCTTTGGGTTTGCTTTTAATAGTATCAGTAATTACTGTCTTAATATCTTTACCTTCTCTAAGCAATTTCTTTAAATCCACTTCAGAGTTTGAGTGAAGACATGACTTTAGTTTTCCATCTGCTGTTAATCTTATTCTATTGCAATTTCCGCAAAACTTACATGATATAGGATTAATAAGCCCGACTTTCCCATTTGCATTTGGAAGTTTATAATATCTTGCTGGAGAAGAAATATCTGCTGATTCTATTTCTATTAATTCTGGCATCTTTTCTAAAACTGTATCATTAGAAATATATTTATTAGATGACCAATGCTTTAGAGTACCTATTGGCATAAGTTCTATAAATCTTATTTCTATATCCTCATATTTTGTTAAATTTATAAAGTCTTCTATTTCATTTTCATTAAAGTCCTTTATTAAAACTACATTTAATTTAATTGGAGTAAGCCCACTCTTTTTAGCTGCTTCAATACCTTGAAGTACATCTTTGATCTTCCCTACCTTAGTTATCTGTGAATATTTTTCTTCATTTAAAGTATCTAAGCTTATATTAAGTCTATTAAGACCTGCGTTTTTTAAATCTTTAGCATAATCCTTTAATAGAATTCCATTGGTAGTCATAGCTAAATCCCTAACTCCGCCTATTTTACCTATACCATCAATTAGCTTTAAAATATTTTTTCTTACTAAAGGCTCTCCCCCAGTTATCCTAACTTTATCTACACCTAATTCAACAAAGCTTTGAGTAATAGCTTCTATTTCTTCTAAAGTTAGAATCTCTTTATGCCACATCTTATCTATTCCTTTTTCAGGCATACAATATTTGCATCTTAAATTACATAAATCTGTGACTGATATTCTCAAGTAATTTATCTTTCTGCCATACGAATCAAACATAATTTTCCTCCTGCTTATTCTTTTTATTATAAGCTTCTAAATCCTCTTTTGAGTTAAGATTCATAAACATATCAAAAGAATAATCATATTTTTTCAAAACATTTTCTTCAATAAAAATAGGCTCTATAATATCAATTAATCCCGCTATAGATCTTCTATTAAGTGTTATAAGTTTTTCAATTTTAGGCAATATATCTACAGAATAAAAAGCATTAAAAGGCTCAAACTTACTCTCTCTTTTAGCAACACAAGCATTTGCTTTACTATTTGTAAGCACTTTCTTAATATACTTAATATACTTTAAGTTTACATTAGGCATATCACAAGCTATAAAATATACATATTTGCTCTTACTTTCTTTAAGCCCACCATAGATTCCAGATAGAGGACCAATTTCTTTTATCTCATCGCTAATTATTCTTATTCCGTTTTCTGCTGTTTTATACTCTTCTGGCTTATTTGTGACAATAATTATATCTTCAAATTCTTTACTTAGTTCATGAATTAACTTTTCCATAATTCTCACTTCATTAATTCTTAAAAACTGCTTATCAAAGCCCATTCGTGAACTTTTTCCACCTGCAAGTATTACTGCTGTTTTAAAAACATCTACATTCATACACTTATAATATATTTACTAAATTAGCTGCAGCATTTTTTCTCTTTTCTGAAATGTCTTTATCTATAATTTTAGATTCAACTAATCTTAATGCTTCTGTAGGACATACCTCTACGCAAGCAGGACCATTTTCCCTACCTATACATAAATCACATTTGTTTGCAACTAATCTTTCTTTATGTTCTAACTTTCCGTCTTTATCACACATTAAGCCCTTTTGAATAACTTTCTCTCCAGCTTTATGTTCAACTATTATATCAATGGCACCAAAAGGACAAACTATTGCGCAAGATTTACAGCCTATGCATGTATCTTTATTTATTAACACTACCCCGTCTTTATTTATAATCGAACCATTTGGACACGCATTAGCACACGGAGCATTTTCACAATGCCTACATTGAATTGGAGCACTTACATCTGCAGTTTTAATAACTTTTAAACGAGGATTAAAATTAACTTTATCCTTACTTTGTACAAGTATGTTTTCTTCAGAATGTGCAACAACACATGCAGCCTCACAAGTTCTACATCCTATACATCTTTTTGGATTTGCTATAACAAAATTATTCATTTATATTTCCTCCTTCTTTCTCGAAACAAACTTTGTATGTAGTAGATGATGAGATTTTTCACCAAGAGGTTCTATTAAAAACTCTTCATATAATTTTTTTATAAAAGGATTTTCATGAGATTTTCTTATTTCAAGTTCAGAATCATGTTTATATATACCTTTTTTTCTACTTACCAAGGCATTTCTTCTATCTATATCTAAGATAAATTTAGGTTGTCCGCCACCACTTACACAACCTTCTGGGCAAGTCATAACTTCAATAAAGTCAAAATCACATTTTCCTTCTTTTATATCTTCAAGTATTTGAACTACATTTTTTAAACCTGAAACCACTGCTACCTTTAATGTTATCTTTGGCAATTTCACTTCTGCAACCCTAATGCCTTCGCTGCCCCGTACAAAATTAAGTTCTAAATTAGGAATAGATTTCTTTGTAAGCATCTCATAGCCGCTTCTAAGCGCTGCTTCCATTACACCACCAGTTACTCCAAAAATATTACCAGCTCCAGTATAACTTCCAAGTGGTAAATCAAACTCTTCATCCTTTAAATTTTTAAAATCTATGCCCTTATCTCTTATAAGCTGAGCAAATTCCCTTGTAGTAATAACTATATCTACATCCTTAAAACCACTATCTTGCATTTCTTCTCTATCACATTCAAATTGCTTGCAAGTACATGGCATTATAGCTACATTATATATTTTCTTAGGATCAACCTTATCTATTTTAGCACCATAAGTTTTAAAAATTGTTCCAGCCATTTGTTGTGGTGATTTACAGCTTGAAAGATGATTTAAAAGCTCTGGATAGCTTTGTTCCATGAATTTCACCCAGGCAGGACAACAAGAAGTAAACATCGGCAATTTTCCACCTTCTGTTACCCTTTTTATAAGCTCGCTGCCTTCTTCCATTATGGTTAAATCCGCACCAAAGTTAGTATCATAAACCCTGTTAAAGCCCAATCTTCGTAATGCTGCTGCCATTTTACCAGCTGTTAAACTACCAGCTTTAAGTCCGAATTCTTCACCTAA
Source organism: uncultured Clostridium sp. (assembly GCA_963524945.1). GTDB lineage: Bacteria > Bacillota > Clostridia > Clostridiales > Clostridiaceae > Clostridium. The sequence goes on along the minus strand of CAURJV010000022.1, from coordinate 10,865 downwards.
AGAAACTCTTACAGCTGGTGCACATTGAACTATAGTAAATAATTCTTCATTATGTAAAGCCTCTTTCACCTTAGCTGCATTTCCTTTGTTAAAAGCTGCAAACACTGGCTCTTTTACACTTTCAAGTAATCCTCTATCTCTTCTTTTCTCTTCTATTGCATGACTGTTTTCTCTATTTTCAAACGCATAAGAATTACATACCTGTATGCATTGTCCACAAGAAACACAAACATCATAATCAATATTTTGAGGTTGTCCCATCTTTCCTTCTATTGCATTTACAGGACATACTTCAACACATTGCTGACACCCAGTACATAACTCTTTATCAATATTTACAAAACCAATATCCATAAACTAAATTCCTTTCTCTTACAAGATATATCAAAACTTACATGTCACTAAATATTAAGTAGGTCTTTACCAGACCTTAAATGTATATTTATACTAGGAATAAGTGCATGTTGTATGCAGTATTTCATTGGAGTTTAGAATCACGCATCTAAATTCCAAACTAGTTTTCAACTTCAACTTAGAAATACATCTCTACTAGAAATTGAATACATTTTTGTGAAGGTGGCATTAGAAAATGAACTCTCAATGTCACTTAGTGGCTGGTTGTTCGCTTTTAGTTTGTCCTAAGCTTGTCTTAGGAGCAAACTGAAAGGGATGCAACCTGGCATTTAGTGACATCAGTGAAATTTTCTTAGTCCACCGGAATAAACATGTATTTAATTTCGGCGAGTTATATATTTAAGTTACTTACCGCCCTTATGTTTCTTATTCTTTTTTCTTCTATGACATCAAATAATTTAAGAGCATCTTTAGGACATGCTTTTACACAAGCTGGTTCACCTTGTTCTTTACATAGATCACATTTATATGCAACCTTTGTTTCTTTCTCTTCTAGGACTTCTTCAAATAATTCCTTCTGAACATTTTGCATGACTGCTTTTCCAGCCTTATATTTAGTTCCCATTTCAATAGCTCCAAACGGGCAAGCTACTGCACATGCTTTGCAACCTATGCAAATTTCTTCATCAATTATTATCGCATTATCTTCATTTTTAATTGCATTTATAGGACAGACCTTTGCGCAAGGTGCATTTTCACAATGTCTACATTGAACTGGAACTGTAAAGTCCTTCTCTTTAATAACATGTATTCTAGAAATTATTGGTGTTTGTATATTTCCAACAGTGACTGATTCATTATGAGCCTTAAAGCAAGCTATTTCACAAGCCTTACACCCAACACACTTATTAGCATCTCCCACAATGAAAGAATTACAACTTTTCATATTAATTTCACTCCTCTGTACATTCAAGGCACTCCCAAGAAAATAATAGACCACCAAAACGCCGTATGACCTAAAATATCAAACATATTGATCTATTATTCCTGGGGTTTGTACCTAATACTTATAGATATCCAAATTTAAACATAGACTTATGTAGTATCTTCCCCAAATCATATATATACCCACGACTTAAATTTCACTTATATTTTGAAATATACACATACCAGAAATGGGAGGTACTCTTTTGTGTAGTGTTACATTAGAGAACAAGTTGCTGGCATTTCTTCTGTAGAAGTTGTTCAATTTTTGCTTGTCCTGAAGCTTGTCTTTAGGAGCATGCAGAAATGGTGCAACTTCTACTGTTAGAAATCCTCAACTTATTCTCAGTAACCGAAACAACTGAGTACCTGTCATTTCGGTGAATTATTTCATAATTCTATATCCATTAGCATATATATTCATTTTGTTGCCTCTTACAAAGCCAACTAAGGTAATATTTAATCTTTTGGCAAGAGCCACTGAAAGGCTTGTAGGCGCTGATTTAGATATAATTATTGGTATTTCTAGCTTGGCCGCCTTTAATATCATTTCAAGAGAGACTCTTCCGCTAAGTATAACTGCTTTATCCTTAAGGAATATGCCTTTCATAAGTGATTCTCCAATAACCTTGTCCAAGGCATTATGTCTAGCTACATCTTCATATACTACAAGCATTTCATTGCTATCACATAATGCAACGCAGTGAACTCCCCCTGTGTTCTTAAAAACATCCGAATAATCTAAATTTGTTCTCATAAATTCGAATATCTTTTCAGTATGCATTTTAGCATCACTTTCAACAGGCTTGCAGTTTAAGGAATCTAAGAAATTATCAATTCCATCAATTGATTGATCCTTTATACTTTCTAAATCAATTTTCTTAGAGAAAAAGCTTTCGCGAGCAGCATCTTTATTTTTAGTCTCAACCTCTGCAATTCCTTTTTCTTCATTTAAATTAAAAGATATTATATCTTCACTAGTATTTATTAAACCTTCTGTTCTTAAAAATCCAACTGACAATGCTTTTAAGTTTTCTGGGCTACATAAAAGTGTAGCTAATTTTTTTCCATTAAGAAAAATTGTTAGTGGGTATTCTCTAACTAGAAGTTCATCTACATCTGCTTTAAAAATGCCGTCTTCTATTTTAAAAACTTTACATTCTAATGTTTTTTCCATTATTTATTTCTCCTTTGCGCACTTTAAAAATAATCTTATCCTCAATAAATTCAGCTATCTTATTCATATCATTGATATCTAATTGTTCTATGTCTAGATTTAGCTTTTCATCAGTAGCTACTGCTAAAAATTTCGTTCTATCTAAACTTTCATTTTCACATAGAAGCTTTTGATCTACTTCTTTTCTATGAACTTCTATTTTAGGGTATCCATTATTTTTATATCCCTCTATGATTACCAAATCCATACCTACAAATAGTTCTAGTATTTCTTCAAGATCTTTTTCTTCCTTTAGCTTTTCTATCATAGCTATTTTTTCTTTTGATGAAATAACCATTCTGTCCGCTCCAGCTTTTACAAATCTATAACTGTCTTTTCCCTCTTTATCAATTTCAAATTTGTGAGCATCATGTTTTAAGACTCCTATGTTATAGTTTTTTTCTTTTAATATAGGTATTAATGCTTCTATGAGCGTTGTCTTCCCTGTTCCAGATTTAGTTGCAACTATAGATATTACTTTAAGTTCATTTGATTTATTTAAAGATGAATTTTCCACTTAAAACTTCTCCTGCCTTTTTATATCCAATTCCTGCTGGCATTATTATTATTCCATTTGCCTTACTCATAGTAATTAACTGGTTAGAACTTTGAGATCCAACTTTATATGCATATAACTTTCCGTTCTCAGCTTTTATCTTTACATATATGTATTTACTTCTGCCTTCTTTTTCTTTAAAGTCTTCAGCTAATATAACTGGGAAAGTATTATCACGCTCCATGTTTTTACCAAGCATCTTTTCACAAGCTGGCTTTACGAATTCTTCAAAGGTAGTTATTGCAGATAATGGATTGCCTGGTAAGCTAAAAAATAGTTTTTTATCAATAACTGCAAAACTTATTGGCTTCCCTGGCTTTATAGCTACAGATTGAAATTTTATATCAGCATTTATTTCATTCAATACTTGTTCTACAAAATCAAAATCTCCTACAGAAGCACCACCTGAAGTTATAACTATATCCGATTTTTCTAATGCTTCTTTAACTTTGCTTTTTAAAGTATCTTTTTTATCTTCAACAATTCCTAGGCATAAAGCTTCTAATCCTAAATTCTGAATTAATCCTTTTAGTGAATATTCATTGCTATTTCTTATTTGTCCAAACTTAGGAGTTTCATTTATATCTACAAGTTCATCACCTGTTGTAAGTATTGATATTACTGGATCTCTATGAACTTTAATTTTGCTATAACCTAAAGAAGCTAAAACTCCAATTTCAGTTGGCCTAATCATTGTTCCTTTCCTTAAAGCAATATCTCCTACTTTAATTTCTTCACCAAGTTTTATTACATTGCATCCATTTTTAACTTTCTCAGAAATATAAAGAGTATCTTCACGAACTTCTACTTTTTCAATTTGTATTACTGCATTTGCACCTTTAGGAACTGGTGCTCCCGTCATTATCTTCATTGCTTGCCCGTTTTTTAATTCTTTATCACTAAACTCTCCAGCTTTTATAAGATCAACTATCTCAAGCTTTATTGGAACTCCATCTTCATATAAATCAGTATCCTCACTTTTTATGGCATATCCATCCATTGCTGATTTATCAAATGGTGGAAGATTATCTCTAGAATATATATCTTCTGCTAGTACCTTATTTAAACAAGATAAAATATCCTTCTCTTCACATTCTAAGGCCTTAGATTCTTCCAAAATTATTCTTAAAGCTTCTTCTACACTAATCATTGCTGTTTCCTCCCTATAATGTTCACCTGATGGGCCCTATTTGGTAAACATATCTCATCATATGAAGTAAAATATACAAGCATACTTATCTATTTTTTGCTTGTGCTTTATCATTTTCTTTTAAATTCCTAATACTATTTTTCAGATGTTATTCTCATTTTCTTTCTTATGTTTTCATATTCAGTTATTATATATTCCTCAGCTGATTTTTGATCTTCGATTCTTTCAACCTTAATTGCACAATATTTAAATTCAGGAGTTTTTGAAATAGGATCAAGACTATCATTAGTTAATTCATTGCATGCACCAATCCACCATTGATATGTCATAAAAGTTGAACCCTTTTTAACTCTTTCAGTAATAAGTGCTCTTGATAGTACGCTTCCTCTTCTAGATGTTATTCTTACAAGTTCTTGATCTTTTATATTTAACTCTTCTGCATCTTCAATACTCATTTGTATAAATCCTGGTTCATCTGCAAGCTTTTGAAGGGCACGACAATTTCCTGTCATTGTTCTTACTGAATAATGTCCAACTTCCCTTACTGTTGATAAACTTAAAGGATATTCTTCATCTGTTAATTCAACTGGTGGTCTCCATTCGCAAGCAAATAATCTTCCTTTACCGCTAGGAGTCGTGAATTTATTTCCTTCATATAAATAAGAAGTTCCTTTGTGATCTTCTGTAGGACAAGGCCATCTAACAATTCCTTGTTCTTCAATCTTTTTATAACTTGCTCCTGCAAACTTAGGACATAGGCCTCTCATTTCATCCCATATTTCTTCTGTATTTTTATAATTCATTGGGTAACCCATAGCTGTTGCTACTGCACTTATTATTTCCCAATCAGTTTTTACATCCCCTAAAGGCTCTACTGCTTTTCTTATTCTTTGGAATCCTCTATCTGCTGAACTATAAACTCCATCATGTTCCCCCCAAGAAGTTGAAGGTAAAATAACATCTGCATGAAGAGCTGTTTTATTCATAAATATATCTTGTACTACTATGAATTCAATTTTATCTAAAGCTTCTCTAAGTTCTGCTGCATTTGGATCACTTTGAACTGGATCTTCTCCAAATATATAGTAGGCTTTTATCTTATCTTCCTTAAGAACTAACTCCGGCACTTGAGTTAAGAAGTATCCATTTTTATCTGAAAGTTCAACACCCCAAGCCTTTTCAAATTTTTCTTGTACTTTCTTATCTGTTACAAGTTGATATCCTGGATAATTATTAGGGATTGTCCCCATATCACAAGTTCCTTGTACATTATTTTGTCCACGAACTGGTCCAATTCCTACATTAGGTCTTGCAAAATTTCCTGTTAAAAGTGCAATAGATGCGAGTCCTCTTACTACATCAACAGCTTGTGAGAATTGGCAAACTCCCATACCGTATAATATTGTGGCATTTTTAGCCTTTGCATAAGTTCTCATTGCTTTTCTTATATAGTCAGCTTTTACACCTGTTATTTTTTCAGCATATTCTGGAGTATATTTTTCTACTTCTGCTTTATACTTTTCAAAGTCTTCAGTGTATTTTTCTACATAATCATGATCATATAAATTTTCATTTATTAGCACATTTCCAAAGGCATTAACTAAAGCCATATTAGTTCCACCCTTTAGTTGAAGCCATAAATCAGATAATCTTACAACATCTGTCTTTCTAGGATCTGTCACAATTATTTTTGCACCCTTTTCTTTAGCTTTAACTATTCTTCTTGCTACTATAGGATGAGTTTCTGCTGGATTATATCCAAATACAAATAAAACGTCTGAATCTTCAATTTCTGGAATCGAATTTGACATTGCACCATCACCTAGTGAATAAGTAAGTCCTGCAACAGATGGCCCATGGCATACTCTAGCACAATGATCTATATTGTTAGTTCCAATAACTGCTCTCATAAATTTTTGCATTACATAGTTTGGTTCATTTCCTGGACCTCTAGCTGAACCCGTTCCCATAATTGCATCAGGTCCATATTTAGCTTTTATCTTCATAAGGTTTTCTGCTGTAAATTTAATAGCTTCATCCCATGAAACTTCCTCTAATTCCCCATTTTTTCTTATCATAGGCTTTTTAATTCTAGAAGTTAATATTTGAGGATCATTTAAGAAATCCCAACCATAATATCCTTTTAAACATAATTTTCCTTCATTATTATCACCATTTGCAGGTTCCGCTCTTACAATCTTTCCATCCTTAACTACAAGATATAAATTACACCCACTTCCACAATAAGGACACACCGTTAACACTTTCTTTTCCATATTCTAATACACTCCTTTTTAGGCATAATCAAAAAATAATAAATCATCATATGCCTTAATTATTCAATCACTAAATCAAATATTATCTAAAAAAACAAAAAACCAGTACAAGGGCTGTTTATTTCAACGGTCCTTAGTACTGGTTTATTTAAAAGCTAAAACATAAACTCGACACTATCAAAAAAATAACAAGTAAATATGCTAATATATTTTCTTTATAGTGCCTAATATTTTTCTTTTCAATCCAACCTTAATTTATTAACTTTTCTAAACTTAATCTATTAATTTTATTGTTATAACTACTGTTCTATTATCATTTTCTATATTACAAATTTTCCAGCTATAAGTAAAGTCTTTTTTTAATATATCTTTCACTTCCTGGAGGAAATTTTTTTCAAGATGAGGCTTCATTATCTTCCAATAATCTGCTACCACATTGACAGCACCTTCATTAACCAAAATTTCACTAAGATTTGAAAGTATCCCTTTTATGTCTACAATTATTGTATCAGGAGAATCAACCTTCACTTTGACATACTCTGGTCCTCTACCTCTGTAGTATTTCACAATTTTAACTGTAACTTTTTTAATTTGTTCTTGCAATTCAAGATTTATAGCACTCATTTTCTATTTAAATCTCCTATTTTATCAACAAAATCCAGTTCTATAAATTTTACCTTGTTGCAATATTTTAGTCAATTCAGAATATTAATGAAATTTTTCATTTAAAGCTTTATTTCGACATATTTCTAATTAATTATCACTTATCTTAAGTCTTTCATTTTTTCTTCAAGAAGCTTATAATTGATATTATTAATTTCATATATAATTAAACTATAGTATAATATTTAAATTCAAATGTTTATTAATATAAATTTTCCCTCAGGAGGTAAATATAAAATGATAAGTACAGCTATACTAACTATAAGTGATAAAGGCTACAACAATCAAAGAGAAGATCTAACTGGTCCAGCTATAAAAGATATTCTACCAAGTGATAAGTTTTCTGTAGACTATTATAAAATAATCCCTGATGAAGTTGAAATGATAAAAGAAGAACTAATATATCTTTGTGATTCCTTAGGTATTAATATGATCTTAACAAATGGTGGGACAGGTTTTTCAAAAAGAGATGTTACTCCAGAAGCCACAACAAGTGTTATAGAAAAACTAGTTCCTGGTATCCCTGAAGCAATGAGAAGTGCTTCGCTAAAAATAACTCCTAAAGCTATGCTTTCAAGAGCTGTTAGCGGAATTAGAAAAAGTACCTTAATAGTAAATTTACCTGGAAGTCCCAAAGGTGCTGTAGAAAATCTAGAGGTTATACTACCAGCCCTTCCTCATGGAATTGATATTCTAACAGGTGAAGCTTCTGAATGCAGTAGGTAATGCTTAATTTAGATTTATGCGCTAATACATCAAAAGTTGAAACATTGTTATTTCGCAGGACTATGAAAATTTTGCTGAAAGCGCTAAATTGCACAACAGTACAATAAGAAACTATGCTATAAAATAAAACACCTACGAAAATCCAAATTTTAGATTTTCGTAGGTGTTATCATATTTTTAAAGTTTAAATTTATGTACCTCTTGTTTTAAGTTTTCCGAGCTTATTTTAGCTTTTAATGCCTCCTCTAATACGTCATTAGATTGAGTAGTTATATTTGAGACTCTATTTGCTATATCTGAAGCTCCCTTTGCACCTTCATTAGATGCATCTGCTACATTTTCTATGGTTTCTAGTATATTTTCTACAGATAATAAAAGTTCTTTCGACGTTATACCTAACTCTGAGGAAAATTCTTTATAATATAACGCATCATCATTATATTCATGACTTGCGTTAACTAAGGTTTCGTAATCTTTTAATATTCTGTCTTCCATGAAACTAAGCATATTATTAGAATTATTAGTCAAATCTTCAACAGAAGATAATATAATTGATGTTGTATTTTGCATCTTATTTATTGTTTCATTAGATTGTTCTGCCAGCCTTCTTATTTCTTCCGCTACTACGCTAAATCCTTTGCCAGCTTCTCCAGCTCTTGCTGCCTCTATTGCTGCATTAAGCGCAAGTAAGTTAATTTGTGAAGTTATTTGAAGTATAGATTCCGATAAGACATTTATTTTCTCCACAGCTTTAGCTTTTTCAACAGATTGCTTCAATTTAATACCTGTTTCTTTAAACACTTTTTCAGTTTCCCTTTGATTATCTTTTGAAGTTACCATAATATTTTTAGCTTTTTTACTTACTTGAATTGATTTCTTTTCGATGTATTGTGATTTTTCAGCTATAGAATTAACTATAATTCCTATTTCCTTTGAAGTTCTTGACATCTCTTCTGCAGATACTGCACTCTCTTCTATACTCGCTGAAATTTCTTCTGTAATTGCTGAAACTTCTTCTACATCATTATTTAGATATTTCACTTTATCATTTACTGTATCATTAACAGTATTCATATCTTTAGCTACAATTGCTACATCGTTTATCAGAGCTTTTAAAGAATTCTGAACCTTATCGATTGATATAGCTATATCCTCAATCTCATCCTTTGTTCTTATATTTATATTACTAGTTAAATCACCATCACTCATTTTACCTAAAACACTTTGTATTTTTACAATATTATTACTTAATTTCTTAGAGTATAAATAAATCATAACAAAAGCTAAAATACTCACAATACCTATTGTTAGAATTGTTGCTTTTAGCAACGCACTTCTCATTCCTTCAAACATACTTGAGTCTACATCTACACCAGCAATAGCTATAATCTTTCCTTCTGAATTTTTAATTGGTGCATAAGCAGAAATAAACGTACCATACTCATCTGTAAACGATTCATTTGTTACTACAACTTTATCATTAAAAGCTTCTTTCATCACACTATCCATAGTATAGTCTTCTAAAAATTCAGATGCATCTACTGAAACATCAACTAAAAACTTAGCCTGTGACCCTTGAACTCTTTCAAGTGTATAAAAATTCCTTGCAACACTTTTTGATTTTGCCAAACTCATTGATTTCAATACATCTTGATATTCTACACTGTCATCTGATTGCTCTTTTATAAGCTTTTCAAGCTTGTCTCCATCAATGGAAACAGTTAAATCTGAAATACATTGAGTAACTGTTTGCCTAAGTTCCTTTTTAAATTTTTCAAACATAATCAGATTTACTGAAACTAATATTATAGCTATAGATGATAAAATAACCAACATCATTCCTAATATTTTCTTCCCGAATTTACTCATACTCCACCCCTAAAATATTGTTCTTTATATAATTTTTATAAATAATAAAGGCCAATTTAAACTAATCAAAAAAGAACCTATTAGTTTAAATTGGTCGACTGCACAGATAGCTCGAAATTCTTAAAATATCCACATAAAAAGAATTCTTCATAGCTCTCAATTACTATATTTCATTAATAATTGTCATTTTTTTAATATATATGTCATATTATCATATAGATATTAAAAAATCAATAATCTAACTATCTTTTTGTTAATTTCCTAAATATCTAGATTTCATAAAAAATAGTTTAAACATAATCTAAAGTTCATAATTTTTAACTGAACATCTTCAAAATATAAAAATAAACGCACGAAAATCCAAAGTTTAGATTTTGGTTGGGTTCATGGTGGAGGTGATGCGTGAACTTTAAACTCCACATCTTTTATAATTATAACTATCCGCAAGTCAGATGATTTATCATAATAATTATAGATGCCAGTGGAACTTAAAAAAGATGATTCCTGTTCAATACAGAAATCATCTTCTTACATGTTGCTTAGGCTTTCTTAAACTGTCCTTGTCAAAGTGTACATTTTAATATGGTAAGTCAACTTTAAAGTTTCAATATACCTATTTTTTTGTAAAGTTCGCATTTATTTATAGTATAGTTCACTTTATCAATATTAAATGATAAAACTTTCTCATCCTTTAAATTTATCATTTGAAAATTCACCTTGCTTTTTAGTCCCATTAATCAAAGTTAATGTTCCCGTTCCTTCCTTTTTACCATTTTTAAATTGTCCTACATATTGATCTCCATTTGCATAAGTTAATGTTCCCGTTCCATTCTTCTCCCCATCCTTATACTCTCCTTCGTATTTTGCGCCATTTGCATATGTAAATACACCAGTTCCTTCCACTTTATCATTTACAAATTGACCTTCATATTTATCTCCATTTATATATGTAACTGTTGCAGTTCCATTCATTTTACCATTTTTAAACTGACCTATATATTTATCTCCTCTTGCACTAGTATTTGGTCCTGCTCCTTCCCTTCATCCTTTCTTATACTCTCCCTCATATGT